>JBBSBI010000018.1:0-45855 GCA_038251425.1 Polyangiales bacterium | reverse complement strand
TTGCTCTTTTTCTTGGCGCCTTCAGCCTTGGCAGCCGCTGGTGGCTCATCGGGCTTCTTCAGAGCGGATTTGACATCTCGACTGAGCGCATGCTCGTCCACCGCCTTATTCTTTCGATAGACGCTGAGATCATCGGCAACCACGCGATTCTCGTAAACAACGGCACTGAGATCACCTCGGTCCAAAAGGCGGACCTTGAACTCCTTATCCTGCCACAGCGCCTCGCGAAACATCCGCTCCTTGTAGTCAGGCTCACTGATCTTCGGTGGCGCCTTAAAGGTTTTGGTGAGGGCGGCAACGGCGGAATCGAACGAATCCCCTAGGCCTTTCGCCTTATCCTGTTCCTTTTTGAACGGGTGCTCGTCGTAGACTTTCCATAGCTTGTTGTCGAAGAAGAAGAAGTGCCGGATGCGTCCGCTGCGCATCCGGATGGAGGTGACGCTTTCGCCGTTTCCATAGCTGTATTCGCTCTTCAGCGGCGTAGAATCGAGCCCGGTAGGCAGAGCTCCGAATTCCACAATATTCCTCATAATGAGCAGTTTTTTATCCTGCAGCTCCACATCAAGCGCCCGCATTTCCACCCCCGGCTCGGTCTTGCGATAGAGCGGCAGGTATTCCCGATCGAGCACCTTTTCGTAGGCCTTGGAGACAGATTTGGCATCCATGCCCCAGCGCAGAGACTTAGGCGTTAGCTCAGCATGCGCGTTGATAACGCCGGCTTTGCCCACGCTGGCTTTGGCGGCTTTGGCCGGTTTTGCTTTGGCCTTAGCTTTGGCGTGAGAGGAGTCGCCTTCAGGCTTTGCAGCGAAGGCCGAGTTGAATGGGATCGATGCCAGTAAAATGGCGATGATGATGGGCGTTGCTCTCATTGGGAGATCCTCCTGCAGGTTTCCAGCCGCGAGGGCCGGCGGTGGGGACCGTAGCACTCACAGAATTTATGCGTAATAGGTGAAAAGAGTTGGCTCTAGGTCTTTGACGGGCCGGCAGCTCCGACTATTAGAACAAAAGAAAAAAACTGGGGTCTCGTTTGTTCCAAATCCGCCGAAATCTTCTTGCCGTACTACCCCTCCTTGCTCTGGGATGCTCAGGTTCGTCCGGCGCCGGTGCTCGAGGGGTGCAATCAGCTGCCCTCCCCGAGTACTCCGGCAGCGAAGCGCTGTTGTTCGACGACAGCATTGCAGGTGACACGGTCGAGCCCCGCTTCGGCAGTCCGGACCTAGCCAAACGGCAGCTACTTTCTGAACGTAGCAAGCGCTCCGAACTGATCGTGCCTGCGCGGGTGGCAACGGTTTCGGCCCTTGGCAGATCTTTCGAAGTGACGTTTGAGCCCGTCGGCGCCCCGCTCCGCGGTGAGCCACTAGGCTCAGCATTGACGCTCACCGTTTCGCCACGCATGCCTGCGTTTGCATTTCTTGAAAGCCATAACTCTCAGCTCTCGAGGAGCAACGTCATCCTGTTTCTGAAGCGCTACAGTGTGGACGAGGCCATCGAGATCCACTTCAGAATCGAACCCGATAACCCGCCGATGCGCCAAGCCATCGAACGAGCCTTAGCCCTAATGGCGCTTGGATCATGAGGTCTCTCAAATTTATGACTCGCTCGGTCGAAATCAAATCTCTTCGAGAAATTGAGCTAATGCGTGAAGTTTGCCAGCTGGCAGCCGACACGCTCTGCCGCGTGGGCGAGATGCTCCGCCCGGGCCTCACCACCGAGGATATCAACACATTTGTACACGAAGACACGCTAAAGAAGGGCGCGAAGCCGGCGCCACTCAACTACCGTGGGTTTCCGAAGAGCGTCTGTACTTCCGTGAATGAAGTGGTGTGCCACGGCATCCCCGGAGCCGAGAAGTTGAAGGATGGTGACATCATCAACGTGGACGTGACCCATCTCTACAAAGGGTATCACGGCGATACTTCTGCCACGTTTTACATCGGTAAGCCGAGCCCAGCAGCCATCAAGCTGACTGAGGTGTGTCGGCAGAGCCTAGAACTTGCGATTGCCGAAGTCCGTGCTGGAGCCCGCCTTGGGGACCTGGGAGCGGCGATTCAGGAGTTTGCGGAAGGCCACGGCTGCGGCGTAGTCAGGGATTTTGTCGGTCATGGGATTGGACGCAAGTTTCACGATGAGCCGAAAGTGAGCCATTACGGAACCCGCGGTCAGGGGATACGCCTCAAGGCTGGGATGATCTTCACCATCGAACCGATGTTAAATGTCGGAACCCATGAGGTAGAAATCCTGGAGGATGATTGGACGGCAGTGACCCAGGATGGCTCGCTTTCCGCGCAGTTTGAGCACACGGTGCTGGTGACGGAGGACGGCTGCGAAGTGTTAACGAAACGCGATCGCAGCCTGGCGGCGAGTGAGATTTTCCCAAACTACTTCCGCTAGTCCGGGCCAAGCCGCTCACCCTTGAGCCCGGCTAACCGGCTGATTGCGCAGCCTTATCATCCAAGTTTTTACGCCGAAAGGTACGCCGTGTGCTTGACGGGCCACGTTGCGCTCGACTAGTTTCCACGGGCTCATTGAGCCGGACGGCGTGCTAAGCGTCGCCTGTCAACCCACAACCTAACTCCACCCCTGTCTCTGGCTTCCGTTGCCGCAACGTCGATGGCATTGCGAAAGAAAACCGCAATAAAAAAGCAGGCTTCTAAGCCTAAGGCTCCACTCAAGAAGGGTGCCCCTTTGGCGAAGCTGCAGGCTTTGAAGAAATCAGGCCCGACAACCGGTGAGGGAACGAAGCCCAAGCCCTCAAAAAACAAGGCAGCAGGCGTGCTAAAGACCAAAAAAGGCGAGGCCACGAAAGCTAAAAAGGCTTCACCCAAACCCGCCTCACCGAAGGCCAAGAAGCCTCCTGCGGCCCAGGCCAAGGCGAAGCCCGCCAAGCCCCAGGCTAAGAAGCCTCTCGCTCCCAAGGCGAAGCCCGCGAAGGCCAAGTTGCAAGCTAAAAAGCCTCTCGCCCCCAAGGCAAAGCCCGCGAAGGCAAAGCCCGCGAAAGCTAAGCCCACGAAGGCTAAGTCGATTTCGTCAGCTCAGAAGGCAAAGCCTAGCCCCAAGAAGGGCCTCAAGGCCAAGCCCGTTCCGATAGCCGCCTCGATAAAAGCAAAGGCCGTGCTGAAAGCTAAGCTGCTGAAGGAGCGCGACGCGGAGAAAGCTCTCCGCGAGAAGGAGCGTGAAAAGGCTCAAAAGGAAAAGGACCGCGAGAAAGCGCAGCTTCTTAAAGAGCGCGACGCGGAGAAGAACCGCAAGGAAGCCGAGCGCGTAAAACTCCAGCAGCAAAAGGAGCGTGAGCGGGTTCGGCGCGAGAAAGAGCGCGAACAAGCCCAGCTCGAGAAATCGCGCGCTTTGGAGAAACTCCAAAAGGAAAAGGAGCGTCAAGCCTCCAAATTGACTGCAGAGCGCGAACGCGAAGAGCAGCGGAAGGCTAAAGAAGCAGAACGCCTCCAAGTTAAAGTCGAACAAGCGGCTGAGAAGCTTCGCCTTCAGGAAGAGAAAGATCTCGCTCGTGAACAGGCGCGCCAGGCTAAGGAAGACGAACGCAAGGCCAAAGAAGACGAGCGCGAGGCCTACCGGAAAGCCAAGGAGGTCGAACGGGATCGCCTTCGAGCCGAACGCCAGGCTGCCAAACGCCTGCTAGAGGTCAAAGTGGCGCGCGCGCAGCGTCGTGCCAATCGCGGCGCAGCCCGTGGCGGCACCAGAGTCTATCGCCCCGACGCAATCCCGAACCAAATGGGTACGACGCGTAGGCAGGACACGCTAGCGGCGCTTCAGAGCATGCAGAGCAAATTCGCCAATCTTCGAAGCCCGCAGCAATTGCTAGCTGAGAAGGCTGAAAAGACGGCGGCCGGGCATGTCTTTGAAGCAGATATTCCGAAGCCCCCCCCGGCGCCACCCGTGCTGCCGCCCGCGAGTATCGAAGAGCGCTATGCGTTGATTCAGGCGCGTCTTGAGTCGCAGCCCAATTCCTTCAAGCACGATTACGCAGAGAGCTTCGATATGTCGTGGATTTACCACGACAGCGCGCTTGAAGGAGTCGTTTACACTTTTCAGGAATTAAAGACGGCCATCGATCCGAACATCGCCGTCGTACCTGATTCGAGCTTGCAGCCGGTTTGCGAGGAAATTCGGCGTCATAAAGCGGCGATCGAACTCGTCCGTGATCTGGCCGAAAAGAAACGCGTGCCCATCACGATGGACACCGTAAAGAAGATCTACGTCACCCTGCATCCCGAAGAAGGTGACATCAAGAACGTCAAATATCGCAAAGATATCCCCCAGCACCGGCTTTATTTTCACGAGTACGCGCAGCCAGAGAAGATTGCGTTGAAGGTGAGGCAGGCGATCGACTGGCTAGGAACGCCTGAAGCCAAGAAGATCAAGAGCCCGGTGCGGATCGCCGCCCGTGTGCATTACGATCTGCTCCGGATTTTCCCGTTCCCACACGACAGCGGCAAAGTGGCGCGCTTGCTGATGAATCTGTTGCTGTTGCGAGCAGGGTATCCGCCAGCCATCATCCACTCCACAGAGCGCCAAAAGTACTACGAAGCGCTCAAAGGCTCTCTGCCGATCATCGTGAGCATGGTCACTGACGCCATCAGTAACGGTTTGGCCAGCGTAGAAAAGCTGCTCGATGAGCGAGTCACTCCGGCCACCGCGGCTGCGCCTGTTGCCGTTGCTGCGGCCGCGACGCCAGCCAGCTCGACACCGGTGACACCCAAAACCGACGCTGGGGATTCATCCGAACCGCCGGGCCCTGCTCCGAACTCCGACGAAGAGGCCACCGACGCGGAAGCCTCCGACGACGAGACGTCTTTCGACGACGATGAAGATGACGAAGATGAAAATGATGGCGACGACACGTCGTTTGATTCTGATTGAGTTACGCGCCGCTCATACTCAAGGTTCGTTGAGGATTGCTCGCCAGCCGGATGCCTGCGCTAGGCGAGCGAGCGCCGTGTTGTAGTCAAAGATAGCAGTCAGCTGGCTGAATCGGCGGAGCGCGTATTCTTTCGATGGATCAACAATGTCTTGGTTGTCCATCGTCCCGATATCGATCGCTTGCTGCACCTTAACTAACCATTGTTTCGAGTAATGGAGGGCCGCGGCCGCGGCTTCCAAGCGCTGTTCGGCAGCCTGAGCATCGAGAAATGCCTGCTCAACTTCGGTCGCCACGCCGCCCAAGGCGAAGCGTTGGGTGGCTTCGGTTTCCTCAAGTTTGGCGCGTGATTCATCTGACTTGGCGGATTGCGGTAGAAAATCGAGGTTCCACTTGAGGCCAAGTGCGGCACCGTATTGCATCCCGTTGGCGTCATCGCCCACAAAAGGGTTCCGTTGATCGGTAACCTGTGGCGCCCTAGCCCATTTCACTCGCATGCCAAGCCCGAGATCCGGATAGGAGCGCGCCCGCTCCAACTCCCATTGCGCCTTGCGCGCCACGATACCTGCCCGAGCCATACTGATTTCGGGACGAAACAGCCGAGCTACCTCCAGGTAGCGTGAAAGGGGCAGCAACCGCTGACCGCTGCGCAAAAGTGGCGCATCGGGGATATCAAAGGCCCCCTCGACACCGGTGAGGAATTTCAGCCCGGCCAGCGCTTTACGTTCCTCGCGTTGGGCTTCAGCAAAACGCGCATCCAGATCTGCGCGGTACATCTTCATTCGCAAGAGTTCAATGTCGTCGCCATCCCCGGTTTCCACACTCCTTTCGAGGCGCGGCAGGTACTTATCGATGCGTTGCTTCGCGTCGTCTACCAAAGCCCGTGAATCCCGAGCCAGCTGCACTCCGTAGTAAGCCGTGCGCACTTGCAGGAGGGCGGCATTTTGCTCTTTGTCGATTTCGTGTTTGCCGACCACAACCTGTGCCTTGGCCGCGTCGATCAGCGACGTGATCTTTCCAAACGTCCAGAGCGGGATCGTGCCCTCCACGCCTACCTGCCAGAACAGGCCCATGTCCGAACTCAAGGAAGCATCAGAATCTGGACTATAAACATTGGTGCCCCGCGTGGTGGGAGCAGGGCCAAAGGCGCCCGTCGCGGAAAACTGTGAGTACGGTGCCGTCTGGGCTTGCGTGAGCTGGCTCCGTTTTTGACGGAGGCGAGCCCTGGCTTCGTTGATTTTTGGATAATTGGCGGCGGCTGATTTCAGGCAGAGTTCGAGGTCGTAAACCTTTGGCTGCGGGCGGCCAGGAAGTGACGTTGCGCGGCTGAGAGGTAACGTCGAGTTCTGAAGCGAACCCGTCTGAGCTTGGGCACGTGCAGTGAAGCCAGCGGCCGGCACCAGAAGGAGTACTGCCCAGTGAACTCGAGCCATTCAGGGGGACGCTAGCAAACTCCTAGCGCCCTCCGAAAGGCCCGGGGGCTACCCGCCTGATTTGGCTCCGCGCCCGCTTAAAGGCAGAGCGATCAATGGAGTGGAGTCGGGCACGGCGCTGGATTTTTGGGGCGAGGCGGGAGCCTTTGCAGGAAATGTTGAAAAGTGGCAAAACTACGCCTCGCCCCAAAAATCCAGCCTGTTTGGCCGTTGGCAAAAAACTCACCCTGTCGCTTCCCAGCGAGCCGAAGGCCGGTGTCGCCAACGCCAAGTCTTGTGGGCGGAGCTTCCTGGAAGCTTCTTAGCTTAACTACTACGCGCTACGCACCTTTGCATAAATTCTCACATCAAGTTCGGTTTTGGGAGTGGGCACAGGGGCTCCTCTTTCGCCCCTTTCAGCCTTTTTCTTCCCAAGCCCAAAACCGAGCTGCCGCGTCGCACACGGCTTTTCGAGTCGCCGCGCCTTCTCTGCGGCGTGGAGCCGCCTCGCCATGCCCCTCCCATGGCTTCCGCCGCGGGAGACATCGGGGAGGGGCAAGCTGCCGCAAACGGCAGCGGGGGTGGGCACCCAAAACCAATTTCGTGTGCCCCGCGACCCAACAACATGGCGCGGTCTCGATCACTTACCCATTGCGCCCGCTCCTTGCCGTTGGATCAGGGCTAAAGAGAAGCTCAAGGCTCGTCGTTCGTTCGAATGCCAACACGCTTGGTGGCCCGGCGGAAATTGGAGCGATCGAGCCCTGCTTGGCGAGCCGCTTCGGAGACGTTGCCCCCTGCCCGCTCCAACAGTGTCCGAAAATAGGCGGACTCAAACGCCCCCACGGCGCGCCGCTTAGCCTCAGTGTACGGCAAATCTGCCAGGCCCGAGAGATCGCCCTGCACGACCGTGACCTGCGACTTTGCCTCGATCTCTGAGAAGCTGGTACGTGCGGACTCCTCTCTCCGTGAAAACGGTAGATCAGCCGCGGCGATGGTATCCGTTGCACAGAAAACAACCGCGCGCTCAATCGCATTTTCAAGCTCACGCACATTGCCCGGCCAAGGCTGGCGTTGCAGCAACCTCACCGCATCGGGAGAGATCTTGCGCACCGGAGACTCGGAGCGACTGCCGTACTTTTGAAGAAAATGATACGCAAGGACGGGAATATCTTCGAGCCTCTCACGCAGAGGTGGCAAAACGATCGGCACGACATTCAGCCGATAAAAAAGATCCTCGCGAAATTTCCCCTCTTGAATGCGTTGGCGAAGATCGACGTTCGTTGCGGCAACCACGCGCACATCCACGAGACGCGTGTCATTCGAACCCACGCGCTTGATTTCACCTTCTTGAAGAGTGCGCAACAATTTGACCTGCGCAAGCGGGGGCAAATCGCCGACTTCGTCCAGAAAAATGGTGCCGTGATCTGCGGCCTCAAACAGGCCAGGACGGGTGGCGGTGGCTCCAGTGAATGCACCTCTCACGTGACCGAACAATTCACTCTCAATCAGATTCTCTGGAATGGCTGAGCAATTGACCGCGACAAACGGATTCGTGCTGCGGCCAGAGTGTTGGTGGATGGCACGCGCCGTGAGCTCCTTTCCGGTACCGCTCTCACCCAAGATCAGGACCGTCGAACCTGTCGGCGCCACGCCGAGCGCCAACCGATAGACTTCGCGCATGCCCGCGGAATTTCCGATCAAACCTCCGAATTTTTCCATCTGCTCGATGCGGCGCTGGAGCACGGCGGTGTGGTCGAGCAGGCGCCGATGCTCTGCTGCCTTGCTAACGGTGAGCACCACTTCGTCGTTCGAGCGAAATGGCTTCGTGAGAAAATGATAGGCCCCAGCGCGCACAGCGCTCACAGCTGTATCCACGTCTGCGAAGGCCGTCATCATGATGACTTCGACATCCCGGCGCCCGGTCTTGATGTGCTTCAACACCTCTAGACCGCCAATCTTCGGCAACATCAGATCCACCAACGCCACGTCGATCATTTCAGCGTTGAGAACCTCAAGCGCCACCTCACCATCGCCGGCTGTGAGCACCTGCATTCCCCGGCTCATCAGCAATCGTGCCAGGCTCCGGCGCAACGCCGGCTCATCATCGACCACTAAAACCCGCGGAGGCTGCTCCTGCAACACCACAGCTCGCATTTCGCCAGAGAGGGACGTGCGGCCCGTCATGCTCGCTCCGCTAAGACGAATTCCGAGTGCAAGCATAAGCTCAGCACACGCGGCGTAAGACTCCTAAGGAGGGGCGCAAGCACAACCTTCAGGCTAAGTGATCTATCTGAATTATGCGACGCTTCTCTCGCATGCATTCAATCAATCCGTTGGCGCGCTTCGCGTGTGAATGCCGGCCGGCCGGGTTTCTGCTGTGGGCTAAGGGAACAGATCGACTGTCAGCCAGGCATCAACGCCCCGGCGTCCCGTGCGTGCTCCAGCCCAAGCGTTTAGAGCTAAACACCCACATGGGTGCCGGTAGGCTGCGGCGCTCCTCACCGCGATCAGCTCAGCCCGCTGCGCATCAGCATCGCCACCGATCGAGAAGGCCAATGCACGAGAAACGGGAAGGCTGAGCTCAACCCCGAGCGAATCGCCCTGCCCTGTGAGCCAGCCAAAACTAGTTTGTTCGGTAGCGGCCCAGGTTTCGAGGCCTTGGCCGAGGTTCCGAGCTCCGTAGGCAGAGCTTTCAGTCACAGCCAGCCTTGGTTGACCCAACTTACCAAGTGCCAACTCAGAGACGAAGACTCCCGCGTCTTGACTCACTGCGACTGCGCTTGAGCCGGAGAGCCAACCCACGTCGAGTAACAGCCTTCCAAGGTGAGCAAGTGTAGGTTCCGAGCTGCGCCCAACCCACCCCGAGGCCCAGCTGAACTCCACGGCACGTCGCTCCCCCCAAACACCAAGAAGGTTGCGAAGACCCACCGCAGAGACAAATGCCGGACCCTCTTTAATGGGTTGGCTCGCGCTGATGAAATGTCCGCGGCTAGAGAAGGTGCTGCCCGCAACGACCAGATTGGGCTCAACGAAGTGGCGCACAGGATCTGGAGCTGCGTTCAGATCAGCGACGAAAGGCACCGAAATCCGCAACGCTGCGCGCGGTTGGCTGCTCAGCGCCACCGCCTCGGCCTCCGCCTGATAACCCACCGCCTCGGAGGCTACCGCATGCGCACCCAATATTCCCAACTGTGCGTCGACTGAGATTTGGCTGAGCGAAAAGGCGTTCGCCTGGGTGGCTCCGCTGGCTCTTTGGAAGTGTGACACGCCACCACTGGTTTCGGATCGCACTCCCTGCATTAAGTTCCCACCGATTGCAAAATAGGTCTCGGGCCCCGCGAGGGCCTGCGACGGCGACCCACCACGCTCAGCAGTTAGCGCGGGCCCGAAGGCGATCCCGCCTGCGCGTCCAAGGATACTGAGTTCGGCACGTGCGTGATCGTAGCGTTGTGCTGCCGGCGCCAAGGCCACGCTGCTCTGCCTTGCTCTTTTGCCGCCACGCCAGTCGGCATCCCAGGCGATCGCGTCGGTGCGAAGCTCCGCAACGCCACGAGCATCTGCGGCGTAAACCCACTCGCGTTGATAATCGGCTTCGAGGTTCGTCGTCGTGCTCGCTGTCCGAAGGTTGAGTTGGCCTGTGGTTCCTCCGCGCAGGTAGCCGCCCGCGCGAAGATCTAAGCTCTTTTTTGCCCCAGCCTGGCCGCCACCCAACGGAATGTGCACGCCGCTCGTAGCGAGCAATCCTTCTTCGGCACGGTACTCAAAACGCGGAGGGAGTAGCCCCACACGCGCTGGCGAACGCAGCCAAAAATAGGGCAACCAGAGCACCGGCACTGGGCCCACTCGCACCACCGCATCTGCCATCAAAAGATCACCCGGCGGAGCAACCGTCGCCGAAGAAAAACCAAACGTGATAATGGGGCTTTCGCACGCGCAAAATGCGACCCTTCCGTTGCCGTCCACCAAGACACCTTGCGGTGAGTTGGTGAGTGAAACCGAATCGCCAACCAGTCGATAGCGTTCTGCCTGGAGCGAGAATCCTTGAGAGAGCAGTAAACGACCTGTGCCCGGATCGAGCTCAAGCCGGCCAGCTTGGAAACGCACTTGGTGTTGGCCTGGAGTGGGCGGATCCGGCTGTGCCTCTTGGCCGAAGGCGTTCCGCGCGGATAAGCAGCTAGCGAGAAAACCAGCCTGCAGCGTGTGCTGCTTCAGACGTTGCTGCCAGCCTGGGTGGCCCCACATTAAATCCGCCCCACGGGATCAGGGGTGAGGGCCTGATTGAGCGATGATTGAGTGATATTTTTTCTTAGCCTTAGGGAAGTTAACCTCAAGCAACATCGTCCCGCGTGGCCCGGGAAGAATGCGATGGGTTGGCTCGATATCTTCGCGCAGCCAGATCGTCAAGCGTGCGCCGTCTTTGGCCGGCAGCAATCGAGCACTGGCCATGGGGGTATCGAAATGAGTGGTAATGAGCGGGTTGGTGTTGTTGGCCGTTCCCACCTGCGCTCCACCTAGGATGAAGATTAACTGCGAGCCCTTACGTTCTTGACGCACCTCCACGGTTCGGCTCACGGCAACCCACAGCTGGCTGGCGCCGGCTGCGAGCAACTGAAACCCTGGGTAAGTCACCATGGGTGCGGAGGGATCGAACTTTGGCGCCTTCGCCTTGGCGTGCTTCGCGGTGGCTTTCCTCGGCGCGGACTTCGGCCCTGCCGGCGGCGCTGCGGCTGCGACCTTGGTTGGCTCGCCCTTCAGGGGTGTTTCTGCTGAGGCGAGCCCGTGGAAACTCAGCCAAAGCCCCACGCTGAGCGCGAGGACTCGGCGGTTCCCCGCAAATCCATTCCGAGATAGCCACCAGGACATTCTTCGTAGCATAGCGCGTCGCGGACCCGTGACGCCACGGTGTCCTGAAAACTCAAAGGCTGCCTAGCGCGATGCAACGTTGGAGCGTGGCGCGGGCGCAGCGCTATCTCCGCCTTTTACTAACTTATACAGCTCATCAAGCGAGCTCGAAACACTTAGCGAAACGCGGGCAGCTGGGCTGTAGAAGGGCTGCCGACGCTTGGCATCAGGCCCGAGCTGGAGTGTGACGTTAGAATAGCCTGCCGATAGATTCATGGCATCGAAGACCTGCACGCCCACGCCCGCGGTGAAGCCGGCGATGACGTTGAGGTTCTGCGGGTTGTTCACGCGATCCGGGGTGACACAGCCTGTCGCCAGGGAACAGACTTCAACACTGTTGTCGAAGGTGTACTTCCAAACTGGGCTCCAGGTAAAACCTGTATCCAGACTCACGCGATCGGTGACGGCCGTCCCTAACGAAAGGGTGAACGATGCCCGGTGGTTCGCGAACGCCGAAGAGCCCAGTTGATCGCTCGGCAGTGCCTGCCCGTCAGGCGTTAAGCGAATTCGCTGAATACCTGAGTTCGTCGGCACCACCGCATCGGTGAACGTGTGCGAATAGCCAGCACTTCCCGACACAGAAAAAGACTTGAAGGCATCGGCATCTTTGCCGGCGAGCGGAAGCGATTGGCTGAGACTCAAAGAGCCGCCCAGGCCGAGCCTCTTCCCGTTATTTGCACTCGACTTCGAAGTTGGGAAGGACAGTGTTGGCAGGCGCAACCCCAAGGAAGTTCGATACAAGCCATCTTTATGCAGCAGGAGCGACATGCCGGCGCCGGCTTGAATATCGCCGAACTCCCACTCGCCGCGCCGAGTCGTGCCATCGCTGTTCGTGAACTCGCGATACGTCGCGATGTCCGCGCTCAAATTGACACTGAACGGTTTGGTCTTGTACACCTCAAACACGGGGCTCAGCGAGAACGACCAGTCGTACGTTGGATTCTGGCTCTGATAATCTTGGCCCAAGCCAACGGTGTCGCCGGAGGCCGATTGCGTCCACGAGACGGTAGACCCCGCCCAAAAAGGCATCTCCTCGTCGCCGTCTTCGTTCGATTTCTTCTCATCCTTCACGCCTGAGTCTCTAGGTGTCGCCGACGCCGCGCTGGCGCTGAGCGAAAACGCGCAAACACTGAGGAGCGTTGCGATGCGGTAGAAAAAGCGACGCTCAGGCAATGCACGCAGCATAGTCGATGATATCGCGCTCTGCTGGAGCAAAAACAGCGCACAGTTGAGGGTAAAGTTTTCCGCCGCGGGTGCCTGCTCGGGCCGCGCCCTCCCATTGCACCGTCCCCGCCCCGCCTTGCCTGTCCTTTCGCCCCCTTGGCCTCCCATCCGACCCATGTCTAGGATACAGCCGTTATGGATCCGAACCTGCCTGCAACGGAGATCACGGCCCTCCTCGGACGCGGCACGCACTTCGAGGGGAAGCTTCACTTCGCGGGCCGACTCCGGATCGACGGCGGATTCCGTGGCGAGATCCAAAGCGCGGATGTGCTCGTGCTGGGCGAAGGCGCCGAAGTTGAAGCCGAAATCGAAGCGGGCACCGTCATCGTTAAGGGAGGTTCGTTGACCGGCAACGTTCGAGCGAGTCACGCCATCGAACTCTACGTGCCCGCGCGCGTCACCGGTAACCTTCACGCGCCGGAGATTTTTATCGACAAGGGCGTTCAGTTTTCTGGCAACTGCACGATCGGCGCATTGACGCCTCCCACCGGCGGCCCTGAGGGCTTGCCGCCGCCCTGAAGCGCGCTGCGCCTTCCTATGGCAGAAAACAGCCGTAGAATGCGACAAGGCGCCACTCGCCGGCGCCAAACTTGGCGTTGCGTGGGGACTAGCCTGCTAGTAAGAAGGCCACAAACCCGAAACTCGAAACCCCGCATTAAGACCCAACCAACATGGCTCTGCCCCCCCGTTCAGGCCTCTACGATCCCCAATTTGAGCACGATGCCTGCGGAATCGGCTTGGTCGCCAACATCCAGGGTGTCGCTTCGCATCAGATCGTCACGCACGGTGTCGACATTTTGCTCAACCTCGTCCACCGCGGAGCATGCGGCTGCGATCCGCTGACCGGCGACGGCGCAGGCATTCTGGTTCAGGTTCCGCACGAATTTCTAACGCGCGAGTGCGATAAGCTTGGTTTCGCGCTTCCGGCCCGCGGGAAGTATGGCGTGGGCTTTGTTTTCCTGCCTCGCGACCGAACTGGGCGAGCCCGCTGCCGTCAGATCTTGGAAGACAAGATTTTTGGAACGGGTCTCAAGCTCCTCGGCTGGCGGCAGGTTCCCGTCGATGAGGACGCCCTTGGGCCGTTGGCTCGCCAAAGCGCGCCCGTCGTGATGCAAGTCTTCATCGGCGCTGACCCGGGAGATCCAGATGGCTTGGAGCGGAAGCTGTTCGTGATCCGCAAGTGGGCCGAACGCACCGTCCGCGAGAGCGACATCAGCGGCAAGGAGATGTTTTACATCCCGAGCCTGTCGTCGCAGACGATTGTCTATAAGGGGCTGCTCCTGGCCGAGCAGCTCGCGCGCTTCTATCCTGATCTTGTTCAGCCCGATTTTGTGAGCGCCCTGGCCATGGTCCACCAGCGCTTCAGCACCAACACGTTCCCCACTTGGGAGCTCGCCCAGCCGTTTCGGATGCTTTGCCACAATGGCGAGATCAACACGGTGCGCGGCAATATTCGCTGGATGAATGCCCGCGAGAAGCTGTTCGGCGGCGAAATTTTCGGTGAAGACGTGAGTCACATTCTTCCGACCATCACGCCGAACATGAGCGACTCAGCCACGCTCGATATGGTCGCAGAGCTGCTCGTTCAAGGCGGGCGCTCGCTGCCGCATGTCATGATGATGCTCGTCCCCGAGGCCTGGCAAAATGATGAGCAAATGCCAGCGCACAAGCGCGAATTCTACGAATATCACTCGTGTTTGATGGAGCCTTGGGACGGGCCGGCGGCGCTGGCCTTCACCAATGGTCGCCAGATCTGCGCCATGCTGGATCGCAACGGACTTCGGCCAGCGCGCTGGACAGAAACACACGATGGCCTCGTCGTGCTCTCTTCGGAAACGGGCGTTTTGGAGTTTCCACCTGAAGCCGTGAAACGCAAAGGGCGCCTAGAGCCTGGCAAGATGTTCCAGGTCGATCTGGATAAGCAGCGCATTGTCGAAGATGAGGAGCTCAAGGATGAGATCTGCCGGCAACGCCCCTACGGCACGTGGCTCCGCTCCAACAAGATTTCACTGAGCGATCTGCGCGGGCAATCACAGCCTCCGCCGCCCTCGCGCAACACCTCCCCCATTCAGCGCCAGAGAATGTTTGGCTACACGCTGGAGGATCTGAAATTCCTGGTTGCGCCGATGGCGGAAACGGGAGCTGATCCGCGCGGCTCCATGGGCGTCGACACCCCGCTCGCCGTCCTCAGCAACCAACCACAGCTTCTCTTCAACTACTTCAAGCAGCACTTCGCCCAGGTAACGAATCCCGCCATTGATCCCATTCGTGAAGAATTGGTGATGAGCCTCAAGGCCTATATCGGTGGCGAAGGGAATGTGCTCTTCGAGCTCCCCGATCAGGCACAAATGCTTGAGCTGGATCAGCCGATCTTGAGCAACGATGCGCTGGCCAAGCTGAAGGATATGCACATCCAACAGCTGCGGCTGCCGCCCACGCTGAACATGCTCTTCCCCGTCACCGAACGCGGAAATGGGCTAAAAGCAGCACTCGATGAGCTGTGCCGTCAGGCTTCGCTCGCCGTGCTCAATGGCCACGGCCTATTGATCTTGAGTGACCGTGGCGCCAGCGAGCACATGGCCCCCGTTCCGAGCCTGCTTGCGCTCGGCGCGGTCCATCATCATCTGGTGCGCAATGGCACCCGCATGAAGGTCGGGATCATCGTCGAAACGGGGGAAGCGCGTGAGGTCCACCATTTCTGCCTTCTGGCGGGTTACGGCGCTGGAGCGATCAATCCCTACGTGGCTTTTGAAACTATCGAACAGCTGTGCCACGAAAAAGCGCTTGGCAGCGTCACAGATCCAGCGGTAGCCAAGAAGAACTACATCAAGGCGGCCGGCAAGGGCATGCTCAAAGTCATGAGCAAGATGGGGATCTCCACGCTCCAAAGCTATCATGGCGCTCAGATCTTCGAGGCGATTGGGCTCTCCCCTGAGCTCGTGGAGCGCTATTTTACGGGCACCAGCTCGCGCATCTCCGGTATCGATCTCGATGTGATCGCTGAGGAGTGCCAGAAGCGTCACGCTTCGGCCTTCCCCAAGCGTGCTGAGCCCCCCCGCCAGCTCGATGTTGGGGGTCAATTCCATTTCCGAACGCAGGGCGAGCGGCACCTTTGGAGCCCCGACACCATCGCTCGGTTGCAGCGGGCAGTGCGCCAAGAAGATGCCTCGAGCTACGCCGAGTACTCGCGGCTGATCAACGAGCAGCCCGATGGTCCCATCACCCTTCGGGGCACCTGGCAATTCAAAAAACTGCGCGCCCCGATCCCGATTGAAGAGGTCGAGCCGGCTGTCGAAATGGTGAAGCGGTTTGCTACCGGCGCCATGAGTTTCGGCTCGATCAGCGCCGAAGCGCACGAAAATCTTGCGATCGCGATGAATCGCATCGGCGGACGCAGCAACACCGGCGAGGGCGGCGAGCGCCAACAACGCTTCACGCGCGATCCCAACGGGGATCTGCGTCGGAGCTCGATCAAGCAAGTAGCTTCCGCACGCTTCGGGGTCACGACATTCTACGCGGTGAACGCTGACGAACTCCAAATCAAAGTCGCCCAGGGTGCCAAGCCCGGCGAAGGCGGGGAGCTCCCCGGCCACAAAGTCGACGCCGTCATTGCAGAGACTCGCCATTCCACGCCCGGCGTCACGCTCATTTCTCCCCCACCCCACCACGACATCTACTCCATTGAGGATTTGGCGCAGCTCATCTTTGACCTGAAGATGGTCAATCCAAAGGCTCGAATCAGCGTGAAGCTGGTAGCCGAAGCGGGCGTCGGCACGGTGGCCGCGGGCGTTGCCAAAGCGCATGCGGATGTGATCTTGATTTCAGGTCACGACGGTGGAACAGGTGCGTCTCCGCTCACGTCCATTCGCCACGCCGGCGTCCCTTGGGAGCTCGGCCTAGCTGAAACGCATCAAGTGCTGGTGAAGAATGACCTGCGAGGGCGTGTCATTCTCCAAACAGACGGGCAGCTCCGTACTGGGCGTGATGTGGTGATGGCGGCGATGCTGGGTGCCGAAGAATTCGGATTCGCCACGGCCCCACTCGTGGCTTCGGGCTGCATCATGATGCGCAAATGCCACCTGAATACTTGCCCCGTGGGCGTGGCCACCCAGGATCCTGAGCTTCGCAAGAAGTTTGCTGGCAAGCCCGAACACGTGATCCGCTTCATGTTTTATGTCGCCGAAGAAGCACGCGCCCACATGGCGGAGCTGGGCTTTCGCTCGATCACTGAGCTGGTTGGGCACACCGAGTTTCTCGAAACCCGAAAGGACCTCGGGAAACACGAAAAGGCCTCGCGCTTGGATTTCTCAGATGTCCTCACGCCTGTTCAAGCAGCCCCGGGTGTCGCCACGTATAAGAGCGTTGAGCAAGATCACGGTCTCGATACTGCCTTCGATCAGCAGCTGCTCACGCTTTGCGCACCGGCCCTTGATCATCGCACGCCCGTGCGGGTGGAGCTCCCGGTGCGCAACGTTCATCGCACGGTGGGCACCATGCTCGCGGGCGAGATTGCGCGACGCTACGGCGAAGAGGGTTTGCCCGACGGCACTATCCAGATCGCGCTCACCGGCACGGCAGGCCAAAGCCTCGGCGCTTTCATGACCCGTGGAATGGAGATTTCGCTCGAAGGCGACACCAACGATTACGTTGGCAAGGCGATGTCCGGCGGCGTTTTGGCCATTTTTCCGCCAAAACGCAGCACTTTTCGAGCCGATGAGAACATTCTCACCGGGAACACGACGCTGTATGGCGCCACGAGCGGCAGAGCCTTCTTCAACGGCAAGGCCGGAGAACGCTTTGGCGTTAGAAACAGCGGCGCGACGGCGGTTGTCGAAGGCGTTGGGGACCACGGATGCGAGTACATGACTGGCGGTCACGTGGTGGTGATTGGAGAGACAGGTCGGAATTTCGCCGCTGGGATGAGCGGCGGGTATGCTTACGTGCTGGATGTAGAGAAGAAGTTCCGTGAACGTTGCAACATGGGAATGGTCGAGCTTGAGCCGCTTTCCCCGGCGGACGCAAAGTTTGTTGGGGAGCTGTTGCTAGAGCACGTTCAGCGCACCGGAAGTGCCAAGGCCGGAGCGCTGCTGGCAGATTGGTCACGCACTCAGGCCCAATTTGTCAAAGTAGTGCCCGTTGAGTTCCGGCGCGTCATGGAAACGCTGCTGCCACGCCGGGAACGAGCCGAAGTCGGGGCGTCCCGCTCCGAGTTAACCGTTTAACACCCAGCCGGGATTAGAAAAATAGGATTGGTGTCGTGGGTAAAGTTACCGGATTTCTAGAATACGGGCGAAAATCGCAAGCCAAGCGACCCGCTGCTGAACGCATCGCGGATTCTCGAGAGTTCGAGCTTCCGGTCTTGGGATCAGATCTGGTTGAGCAGAGTGCGCGCTGCATG
The DNA here is from genome assembly GCA_038251425.1 of Polyangiales bacterium. Lineage (GTDB taxonomy): Bacteria > Myxococcota_A > Polyangia > Polyangiales > Polyangiaceae > JBBRRP01. The sequence goes on along the minus strand of JBBSBI010000018.1, from coordinate 28,043 downwards.
GATTGCGGCGTTCCCTTCTGCAACGTGGGTTGCCCGCTCGGCAATCTGATACCGGATTGGAACGATGCCACGTACCAAAACGACTTGCCCACAGCCATCACGGCACTGCACGCGACCAATAATTTTCCTGAGTTCACGGGCCGCGTATGTCCAGCTCCGTGTGAGGCAGCTTGCGTACTTGGCATCAACGATGACCCGGTCAGCATTAAGCTCATCGAACACTCAATCATTGATCGGGCCTTCGAAGCAGGCCTCGTGAAGCCCGTCTTGCCACTACAGCTCACCGGCAAAAAGGTGGCCGTGGTGGGCTCCGGCCCGGCTGGCTTGGCCGCCGCTCAGCAGCTGGCGCGCGCAGGACACACCGTCACGCTCTTTGAAAAAGACGACCGAATCGGCGGGCTGCTGGTGTACGGGATCCCTGATTTCAAGATGGAGAAGAGCTTGATCGAGCGCCGTGTGGCCCAGATGAGGGAAGAGGGCGTTGTCTTCAAGCCTGGCGTCAACATTGGCGTGGATCTTACCAAAGAGCAGCTTTTGCTCGATTTTGATGCGGTCTGCCTCACCACGGGTTCACGCGTGCCGCGTGCCCTCGGCGTGCCTGGGAGCGAACTCGCTGGCATTCACTTTGCTATGGACTTTCTAGAACAACAGAACCGACGCGTGGCGGGCGACACGCTCTCAGGCGTAGAGCTGCTCGCCACCGGCAAAGATGTGGTGGTGATTGGCGGCGGGGACACCGGCAGCGATTGCATAGGGACCTCGCACCGTCAGGGTGCACGAAGCGTGACCAACTTCGAAATTCTCCCGCGGCCGCCCGAAGAGCGAGCCCCGCAAACGCCTTGGCCGCTGTGGCCGCTGATGCTCCGGAGTTCTAGTTCGCACGAAGAAGGCGGCACACGCGATTTCAGCATCGCGACGGAAAGCGTGAGCGGTAACGGAAAAGTTGAGAAGCTTCACTGCGTCCGGGTCGAGTGGAAAGGTGGCAAGCTTGAACGGGTGGCCGGTACGGAGTTCGAAGTGAAGGCCGATCTCGTTCTGCTTGCGATGGGCTTCATCCACCCCGAGCACCGGGGCATTGTCCAGGATCTTGAGCTGGCCCTCGATCCACGCGGGAATATTAGCGTGAACGAGGATTTCATGACGAGTCAGAGAGGGATCTTCGCTGCAGGAGACTGCAAACGCGGTCAGTCACTCGTGGTGTGGGCCATCGCTGAGGGCCGGAAGGCAGCCGCATCGATTGACCGTTACCTCGAAGGTACATCTGAGCTCGCCGTGCCCCCCCTGGCCCAGCTTCGCTGATGGGCCAGGGAAGAGCAGCAGCTGACCGTACCGGGGGGGTCATAATCTCCCACGTTTTCTCGATATTTGTGGACTCGTTTGAAAGAACACTTTCCTGTATCGTGCGGGGTGGGTAATCCGAGACGATCGTGCTCTCTAGAGAAAGTGACCAGCGCGCCAGATGAATGTTACCTGCGGAAGCTGTCCAGCCAAGTACGCTGTTCCCGACGACAAAGTGAGAGGGAAGAAGGCACGCATCAAGTGCAAGCACTGCGGCGCTGACATCCTCGTGGACGGCACGTCGCTGGCCGCTTCGGTGCGGCCAGCGGATTCTCACGGAGGTGTTCCCGCTTCCACTGGGACGGTGGGCATCACCACACCCCCTGCTGAATTGTCAGCATCATTAGTTCCGTCGGGCCTCAGCAAGGAGCCGCCGCCGCCTGCCGAGACAGCGAGGCCCGTACGTAGGGCGAGCCCCCTGCCCGCGCCGCGCGCTACCCCGCTCGCCAAGATCCAACCGAAAACGATCGCGGTACCTGTCGTTGCTGATCCGCCACGTACCGCTCCCCCAAGTGACACTACTGCGACAGATTCCCGAGCGGCCTTTGCCGCGGCCCCAACACCTGCGGCAAAAAACAGCGCCACCCCCGATCAGGACTTAGCTCGCCCCAAGCCGGCTCAGCCCAAACCCGCACCGAAAATGACCATGGTGGGTCTAGCGGGGCCCGCGCCTGGCAGCCACAGCCCGGAATCCGCTTCCAAGTTACCATTACCAATTGGGAATGCGCCTGAGGCAGCTGCAAAGCTTAAGCCTCAAATTGGCCTCGCCGCCGCGCGTGGTGGCCAAGGCACCTTGCTTGGCGGAACGCAGGCGCCCAAATTCGAACCACCGACACTCGGCGCGCGCACCAGCAGCACGCCTCCAAGGTCTGCAAACGTTCCGACTAGCCAGGCTAGCCTCGCACAAGTCTGGATGGTTGCGTTCTCGGATAGCACTCAGCGTGAAGTGAGTGTTGCTGAACTCAAGGAGCTCAAGAGCGCCGGGCTCATCAACGACGAGAATCTCGTCTGGCAAGAAGGGATGACAGACTGGCTTCAGATCCGAACTCTACCGGCACTCCTGCGCGCACTCACCGGGCGCTCCCCCAGCACGCCACCGCCCACTTCCGAACCTCCCACCCAGACTGCACCTTCGCCGCCACAGGCTCACGATGGTGTGTGGAGCGAACCTGGCTCATGGGCTCAACCACCTTTCAACGAAACTCAGGCTAACGCTGAACCAGTATTGGGCCTCGGGGAAGAGATCTCACGCGCGCTCAACACATCGGTGGCTGAGTCCGAAATGATCTCCAGCGAAACCCCGCCGACAGTTGCGTTCCAAAAGGCACCACCGGCTCCCAGCCCCGTCCCTCCGAAGCCGAAGAGTGGGAGCCCTGCCAAACCGGAGAGTGCGAAGCCGTCGCTGCCTGCACACCCTGTCGCGAATGGTTCGGTCGCTGCCGTCAGTGCAGTCAGCGCCGTGATGAGCGAGAAACGCGCACGGCGTTGGCCGCTTGTCATGGTTCTGCTGCTCGGTGTGGTCGGTGGAGGTGCAGTTGCGGTTGTCTACACCACGAAAGCCCCCCCCGCCGCCTTTGCACTCCTCGACCAAGTCCTGCCTGAACCCGTGAAGCAGCTGCTCGGAGGTGTACCTCAACCGGCAGTCCAGCCGGTTGCGACACCCGCTCCGACAGATGCTCGCCCAGCAGCTGCTCAGCCAACAGTCGCCACCGACCCCGCGGTTCCAGCAACTGCAGCCAGCGCACCTACGGCTCCAAGCGCTGACCCAACAGCGCCTCCCGTCGCAGCATCGGCAATCGCCGTTCCGAGCGTCCCGCCGTCAGCGCCTGCGCAAATCCCCGACGCAAAAGCTCCACGCAATGAGAAACAGGAGCTCCCAGAAAGTTCCGGCACGGAGTCAACCTTCGATGAAGCTCGGGCCAAGGCCGTCCTGGCTCGTTTGGCGCTCGGGGTCCAAAAGTGTCGCGGCGCTGAGCCTGTCGGTAAGGGACAAGTTCGGGTTACCTTCGGTCCCTCGGGCGAGGCCAATGGTGCCTCAGTGGTAGGCCAATATGCAGCATCGGATGCTGGGCTGTGCGTCATCGATGTGTTTCGCCAAGCTAAAGTTCCGAGCTTTCACGGCGAACCGAGTACCGTCGTGCAGGATTTCGCCCTGCAGTGAGCTGAGCTTTCGCTAAGGGTGGATGTTGACGATAACGCCTTCACCGAAGGGGCCTTCAGCATAGGCTCCGTGCCAGTGCTCCGGCACATCCGGAGCGGACCACATGAAGACGTAGCGCGCATCTATTGGCGATAGATTAACGCAGCCATGGGACCGCGCGCGACCAAAGTCATCGTGCCAGTAGGCTCCATGCAGCGCATATCCCGCCTTGAAGTACATCACCCACGGCACATCGCGCAGTTCAAATTCGTGATCGGCAACGGCAGAGTCCATGGTGGTGGTGATGTGTTTTTGGAAAACTCGGAAGGTTCCAGTCGGCGTACTGAGCGTCTTTGTAGGATCGCCGAGCCCATCTCGCCCAGTCGAAACAAGCGTTGCGTAAACCGGCGTCGTGCCCTCCCAAAGCACCAATACCTGGCTCATGACGGAGACATCGATCCAGCGTGCTCCCTTACGCGCAAAGCTTGGCAGCTGACTTGGCTTGACTGCTGTCTTGATATCTTCGCTTCGAAGCCAAAGGCCAGTCTTAGTCTGAACCACGCGCACTCCCCCCACCTCGCGCACGTTTCCATTCAGCGGCAGGAGCGATCGGAAGCTGGCGCTGTCTTTGCGCACGAGCTGTCCACCCTCGTAGCTAAAAAGTGGCGTCTCGGGTTTACCTGCGAAGGCGACCGGGAGCCCGATGTCGCCGATCGCGAACCCATGGAAGGGAGAGCCTGAATCAGCCTTGAGCTTGTCGGTTGGAAGCAAACGCCCATCCGTGGTGACAGCAAAGCGCCGATTCTGAGAGTGCGGCCCGGTCACGAAAGAGCCGATCAGCCCCGTACCCCCGTGGCGGCTGATGCGATTGGCGATAATCGCGTACGGCGGGGCTCGAAAGCTCGCAATGTTTGGAATACGGCGTTCGCCCTCCAACCACCACGGCACCCGGTCGTCGCCGTTGCCGCCGTACCGCTCACTCATATCCATGGGCACCGCGTGCTCCGGAATTGCGCCGATGGCCGCGCCTTCCTCGTTCAACGGGACATCGTTGGCTCCCACGTCGAGGGCATCCCACTTGGCTGCAAGCTTGCTGTAGCTGCGCAAGTGGCGTTCCAGCCGCATCTCGTAGGTAAATTGCTCCTTCTTGGTCGGGACACGAAGATAATTAGGCGCGACGGAGCGAACGAATGCGTATTTGTATGGCATGGGTCGCGCGCGGTCCGGCTCAACTTGGAGTGCCTTCGCGATGGGGTGATCAAGCTTGATGGTCACGTCTTGGTTGACGCAAACAAAGCCCACTGGTCGGATGGCATACCAACCCTCGGCGCATCCCTTGCGCGACACCGGGAGCTGCGAACGAGCAACCCGACCCCCGACTCGTAGGTATCCAATTGTTTCAGCCGCCCCATTTGGCGCGGCCTTGATTGGGACGACCATTGCCACCGGTGCAAGCTTCGGACCGTCAGCCGGTGGAGAAGGAAAGGCAGACCACTCCGCCTCTTCCTGAGCTTCTTTGGTGGGTCCCGCTATTTCACCTTGGATCCGCGCCAACGGAAGCTCCGGTTTCGCACCATTCGGACGGTCACACCCGAAAAGACTCGTCACGCTGGCAACCACAGCAAGCCCAGCAAGCGAGCGGCCAAGAATTCCATGAAGCATCCCTCATCAATGCCAAAACCCAGAGAATCGGACCACAAAACGGCTGCTAGACAGGCACGCTCGGGCCGGCCATTCTGAGCGCCACCCGAGGGCGACGCTCCCTCCACCAGGCCAATCCGCTGCAACGTACGAGAACCATGCCGAAAAATACCCTATCCATCACCGACAACCGCACCGGTAAGACGATCGAGGTCCCCATCACTGACGACACCATCCGTGCGATGGACCTGCGCCAGATCAAAGTCAACCCTGATGACTTTGGCATGATGACGTACGACCCGGCGTTCATGAACACCGCGGCCTGTCGCTCGTCCATCACGTACATTGATGGGGATAAGGGCATTTTACGCTACCGCGGCTACCCCGTGGATCAACTTGCCGAACAGGCGAGCTATCTGGAGGTGGCCTACCTCCTCATCAACGGCGAATTACCAACGCATAGCGAGCTGCACGATTTCACACGCCAGGTAACGCTTCACACCTACGTTCACGAGAACGTGCGCCACTTCGTCAACGGCTTCCGCTACGACGCGCACCCCATGGGCATGCTGGTCGCCACGGTCGGAGCACTCAGCACATTTTACCCGGAAGCTAAGCACGTGGACGAGCCCGAGCTCCGGCGCGCCCAAATGGTCAGGCTGATCGCTAAAATGCCTACTTTAGCCGCTTGGAGCTTTCGCCACTCCGTGGGCATGCCCTTTGTCTACCCAGACAACGAGCTCTCGTACGCCGCGAATTTCCTGCACATGCTGAAGAGCATCGGCACCCGCATCGAGATCCATCCGGAAATCGTACGAGCCCTCGATGTGCTCTTCATTCTGCATGCGGACCACGAGCAAAATTGCTCCACCAATGTGATGCGCAGCGTCGGAAGCTCCAGGGTGGATCCCTTTTCAGCCGTCGCATCGGCTGCCGCCGCGCTCTACGGACCGCTGCATGGTGGTGCGAATGAAGCAGTGTTGAGAATGCTCCGAGAAATCGGCTCAGTGGAGCATGTTGCGAGCTTCATCAAGGAGGTCAAAGCCGGCGCCGGCGGCCGTCTGATGGGCTTTGGGCACCGTGTCTACAAGAATTATGACCCGCGTGCGCGCGTGATCAAACGCCTGGCTGATCGCGTGTTTGATCTCATCGGCAAGAAAAATCCGCTGCTTGAAGTTGCGCTTGAGCTCGAGAAAATAGCGCTCTCCGACGACTATTTCGTACAGCGCAAGCTCTACCCCAATGTCGATTTTTATTCGGGGTTAATCTACGAAGCACTCGGCATCCCCCTCGATATGTTCACCGTGCTATTCGCCATCCCACGCACCTCGGGCTGGCTCGCGCAGTGGGAAGAAATGCTGATCGACAAAGAGCAAAAGATCGCACGGCCTCGCCAGATCTACACCGGCTACGACGAACGTAAATTCGTTGATATCGACAGCCGCACCGTCGTCAGTCGAGGCGACGTGAGTGCAGCGCCGCCCCACGGGGATTGAGTGCGCCGATTCGCAATTGCCCAGGTATGCTTGCTGTTGCTGCTAGCGCCTGGGCGCGCTTCCGCCGAATCAGGTCTCACCGGTGAAACGCGGGCAGAGTATGAAACAGCGCTTTCATTGCTCGCCGATCCAACCCGGGAGAACCTTGAGAGCGCGTACGTTAGGCTGAATTCAGCCTACGCGCGCAGCCACGCTTGGCAGATCCTGAGCCAACTTGCATTTGCCGCTGCAGCACTGGAGCGGCCAGGCGAAGCGATCCCTGCGTACCAAACCTTTCTCCGAGAAGGCGGGCCGGACATCGATGGTGAGGAACGAGCACGCGTCGAGCGTGATTTGGCCGCACTCACGGAAAGCACGGCATGGTTGAAGCTCCGCATCCTCGACTTCCCAGGCGAAGCTGAGCTCTCCGACACGCGTTCTGACACCAAACCGACCAAAAACACTTATAAGCTCACGGCGGAGACAACAGAGCTTGGCCTGAGCCCAGGCCAGCACCAGCTAGAAATTTCCGCCGTCGGTCACAGCAAAAGGATCACGGTTGAACTCCTGTCCGGAACGCACCGTGAGGAGCGGGTTTCGCTCTCGCCACCATCACCAACGCGTCTTCCACCCAAGCCGGCCCCGCCATTCATCGCCAAACCGAAGAGCGCGACCGAAACACCCAAGCAGGGTTCCTGGGTGCCTTTCTATGTCTCAGGTTCCATCACCGGGGGAGTGCTCGCCGCGACGATCCTCAGCGGCGTTTCCGCACTCAACCAACACGCGAAGTATGAACGGGTGAATGACGGGAGCGATCCGAGCCGAGCCGCAGCACTCAGAGACACCGGGGCGCAACTGAATCTACTGACGGACGGACTCATCGGCCTCACCGCGCTAGGTTCCATCATTTCGGCGGCGTTCTATCAGCACGCACTGCATCCTGAAATCCGCCGCACGGAACCGCGACCGAAACCCACCCGACGCAGCATCTTAGGGATACAGCTCAGCTCAGCGCACGGCCTCACGCCGAATATCGTCACGCTGAGCAGCCAATTCTGAGCACGGGAGCCCAACAAAGGAGGCACCTTTCGCGGGCCAACCGCTCACCCTTTGGGCTCTAAGACTTTGCTCTGGCGACTCCCAGTGCTGCGTGTCTAGACTCGCCTCGGATTTTCCACCCGAGGAGTTCTGAGAAGATGGCAACCGCCCGCGAGAAAATGGCCCAGATTGCAGAAAAAGTTGCTGCGAACCAAGACCGAGTGCGCGAGCTTGGCGCCGTCTATAAATTCATTCTGGAGGGCGAAGGCGGAGGCACTTGGGTGCTCACGTTCACGGATCCTCCGAGCGTTGTTGAAGGCGAAGGTGATGCACAGTGTGTGATCAAGATGGACGCTCAGGATTGCGTGGACATGCTGGAAGGTCGCACGCCTGGGCAGCAATTGTTCTTCACCGGTAAGCTGCGGATCGAGGGCGACATGGGCCTTGCGATGAAGCTGCAGGCACTGGTAGATCTTCTCAAGTAAACAGCAGTGAGTGAGCATTGAGTGGCAGATAGAAGAGCCAATCTTGAGATCACCTGGCCGCTCTTCGAGACGGGCCCGAAGGGCGAGCCCATCCCGGCGAGTCCGATCCAAGAGCTTTCTGCCTACGCGCCGCCGCAGGCAGAACTCGACGAGTTGGAGCAGGGCGCCGCTGTTGATTCTGAACACGAGGCGCGTTCCGACGCCGACGCGAGAGCGCGCACTACCAGCTTAAGTGATTCCCACCCGCCAGGGGCGCCCGATTGGATGCGAGCTGCACGCGGTTTGGCTGATGCCTTAGAGGGCATGCTCGCACGAGGCAAGGCGGGGCCTGAAGAGCAGGCGGCAGTGGCACGCACCTGGGCTGCGTGGTCACTCGGTGGAGTTGCTGAAGCTCACATTCTTAAGGTGAGCCATCTGGTGAGCCGCACGCACGCTGCGCTCCACGCGCGCCGTGACAACCCTCACTCCGCCAGCGAGCTCCAAGCAGCTGCTGGCGTTCTGTACCAGGGGCTTCCCGGCGCTCTGCGCCAGCGTATGCCACGCGAAAGAGTCCTGCTCGTCGTCGAGGAACTCGCGCGCCTTCCGGATGCCTGGATTGCCGTTGTCGAAGGCAGCTCTGAGCTGTTGGGTTGGAAGCACTATGGGCGCGTACACGCGGCTTCTGTCATTCGCCGTGTGATGGATCGAGTTGGAAAAAATGTCAGCGGCTGACTTGACCCGCGTCAGCTACTTAGGGCCCGAAGGCACATTTACGCACCTGGCCGCGCTCCGCGCTTTCGGCAAGGACGCCCAGCTTGAACCGGTAGCCAGCATCCTGGCGGTGTTCCAGGCTGTCGCCCGGGGAGATACTCCGCGTGGCGTCTCACCGATTGAGAACTCCACTGAGGGCAGCGTGGGAGTCGCGCTCGATGGCTTACTGGAGAATGACCTACAAATCGAGGCTGAGATCGTGCTTCAGATTGAACAGTGTCTGCTCGCACAGCACAGCGAGTTACCTGCTATTCGGTCCGTGGTTTCGCACCCGCAGGGGCTCGGTCAATGTCGTGGGTGGCTGCACGCAAATCTTCCGAATGCGGAGCTCTTGGTTGCGCAATCCACGAGCGCAGCAGCGCAAGAAGCGAAACGGGATGCAACGGTTGCCGCGGTTGCCAGCAGTCTCTCGGCCGAGCTTTACGATCTCCAAATCATAGCCAGGAACATTCAAGACATCGGCGAAAACATCACACGCTTTGTGGTGCTCAGCCACAGCCAGCCTTTGCGCACCGGCAACGACAAGACAAGCCTCGCTTTCACGACGCCTCACGAACGTGGAGCACTGCGGCGGGTGCTCGAAGTCTTTGACGACGAAAGCATCAACCTGACGCGGATCGAATCACGCCCCGCCAAGCAGCAAAAACTCTGGGAGTATGTCTTCTTCGTGGACCTAGAAGGGCATGTCGAGGATGCCAATGTGACGCAAGCGCTCACGCGGCTCCAGCAAATGTGCGGTATGTTTAAGGTCTTGGGCAGTTATCCGCGGGCATCCTCGCTTCTCACCCGTCCCTTACTCTGAATCATTTCAACGACTTGGCCGTGGGTGCTGAACGCCTGGACGCCACGGCACTTGCGGAAGTAGGGTACGCGCACCGTGAACGAAGACAGAGCGTCAAAGTTCGGCCAGATACCTGAAAGCGGGCCCCGCAATCGGAACGCCGCCAACTTCGCGCTCGTCTTTCGCGGGAGAGCACTCAAGCTCAACTTGCCTGAAATCATTCTGGGGCGCGCGCCTGATGCCCATATCCCGATTCGGAGCGCTTTGGCCTCGCGTCATCATGCCCGTATCGTTGCGACGGCGTCGGGCCCGATGCTCGAAGATCTGCAGAGTCGAAATGGCACCTTCGTCAATTCGGTCGCGCTACAACAGCCAACCTTGCTGTGCGCGGGGGATACCGTGTCCATCGCTGACGAAACGATGGAAGTGATCTCGCTGGTCTCGCATGCGAGCGACTCGAATAAAGCCACGTTGGCACAGATGCCTCGGGTCGTCCCCAAAGAAGTCGCGACACCCCACCCTCCAGAGAGCGGTTTGGTTTCAGGTGCAACAGCCCACCAACGCTCTGATTTCACGGATGACGACGCCTCGCTAGCCACGCGTGCCGCGGACGTGTTCGAACTCATCGGCAGCGTTGCAGATAAAATGCTGTCGCTTGGGCGTCAGGACGAAGCCCAACGCTTGCTTTCGAGCCACCTGAAAAATGCCCTCAGGGAAGCCCGTGCTGGAGCACAGCTCAGCGACGATCTGTGCCAGAAAGCCAGTACTTATGCGCTGAAGCTTGCAGATGCTACGGAAAATCCGGAATGGATCAACTTTGCGATTGAACTCTATTCTGCCCGCCGCATGCCGCTACCGCTTCACGCGGTCGAGCGCATGTACACCTTGATCCGACGCATCAAGGGCATCAACATTACCACCCTCCGTTCGTACGTGACGCTCTTGACGTCACAGATCCACACCTTTAAGCCGGCTGATCGCTTCGTGTTGCAACGGCTGGAAGGGCTGCAGCAACTCGCGCAATTGGGCTGAGCCCAAAACCCCGAGCCTAGCCAGGCTCGAGCGCACTCTCGGAGAGTCGGAGAGCACCGTCCCCCGCGTCTTTGAGAATGGATTCCACCTTTTGAGGCGAAATTCCGAGGAGCGCGATCAAGGTATCCAAGAGCTGTTTTTCTCGAAACGCGAGGTGTCCATCGATGCGAACCAAGAGCACGGCGTTGCCGAACAATAGTTCTCGTTCCTCCGTTGTCAGTCCGGTCAGTGTCCCCGGATCGAGGGTTCGCGGTTCTTGCGCGTAAGCCAAGAGTTGGTCTTCTTCGGCCTGGTTGGCGTCAAATCCCGACCCAAGCCACGGCAATTAGCGCCTCGACGATTATCTTTTCACTTGGGGTCATGAACGACGCAGGGTAGCCCTTCGGCCAGTGGCTCGAAAGGCCTCCACCCGATCACGGCGCCGCTTCCCCCCTAAAGCTCGCAGGATATCATGGCTTATCCTTGGGGCACGCGTCGGGCTACACTTCGAAGATGGATCGATTTGCGCGATTCGACGAAGCCTATTACCAGCGGTTCTACGTCGACAAAGCCACTCGTGTCACGAGCGCCGAGGAACACGACTCGCTCGCGCGTTTTGTCTTCTGTTTTGCCGAATGGAATAAGATCGAAATTAGGAACGTGCTCGATATCGGCGCCGGAGTGGGGCTTTGGAAAAAGTGGATAGCCAAGCACCAAAAGAGTGTCGCGTACGAGGGCACCGAGGTCAGCCAGGCGATGTGCAAGAAGCACGGCTTTACAGAGCGCGACATCACTCGCTGGAGGGACCGCAAGAAGTTCGACCTGATCGTGTGCCAGGGCGTGCTCCAGTATCTGCCCGATCCCGACCTTGCTCCCGCGATCGCCAACATTGCCGCCATGTCACGCGGCTTAGTCTATTTTGAAATCACAACCCGCGGAGATCTCCGGGAGCGCTGTGATCAGGAACTGACCGATCAGGACATTCATGTCCGAAATGGCTCCTATTATCGGGGCATATTGCTCAAATATTTCCTGAACGTGGGTGCCGGGCTCTGGTGGAGCAAGGAACAAACCCCGCCGTTCTATGAACTTGAAACCTGCGGCTAATTTCTCGGAGCATCCAACCCATGTCACTACCGAATCTCCTTCGCACCGTCTTCGCCGTCGCCTGCGTCAGCGCCACCATCGGCGGGCTGAATAATGTCTTTTCAGATAACACCGAGGTTGAGGCACAGGCTCGCGCGGTGGCTTGTGGGTCCACGCCTTGCACCGCCCGCATCACCGCTATGGAGCGCAACCCCATCAAGCAGGCTTTCCAGCTGCAAGTCTCCGGCAGGACAGACGGCGAAAATGCCCCCGGTCGCAGCGTTGCTGTCAAATGCCAGCGGGCCAAGATCCTGTTCGGCGATTACGCCTGCACGCTCGTGCCCGAGCCCTGAAGCGCCCGAAGCTGGAGCGCTTTTAGATCAGGGTCACTTTTGGGGTCTGAGCGATGGGGCAAACCCCGCTCCGCGATAACTGGATCGACCCGCTTCAAACTTCAGGATCCCCAAGAGCGCGGTCCAGAGCGCACGCACGTTCTGGAAACGTTCCTCGCGATCGATGCAAAGCGCACGCGCCACCCAAGCGTCGATAACCGTGGGCAAATCCGTCCGTATCGCGCACAAGCTAGGCCGCTCGACTCGCGTCACCAGATCCAACATTTCACCAAGCGAGCTTGAGCTAAACGGTGGGGCGCCCGCGAGCGCTCGAAACACGATTGCTCCCAGCCCGTACACATCGACACGGTGATCGGGCGTCTGGCCCTTCCAACTCTCAGGTGCGATGTAGCTTGGCGAGCCAGCGACCATGCCCGCGTGGGTAACGCTGGGCTTCTGTAGGAACTTCGCAAACCCAAAATCCAACAATCGCACTTCCATTCCGTGCGTTCCATCTACCAGATACAGGTTTCCGGGCTTGAGATCGCGATGCACGATCCCGCGGGAGTGCGCCAACTCTAGCGTGTCCACGATTGGATCTATCACCTGTACCAACTCATCCACTGGAAACAGGTAACCTTCGTTCTCATAGTTTCTCAGGTGATCTTCAAAATCGCGACCCCTCAAAAACTCCATAACGATGCAAATGGCGCCATCTTCCGTGTAAGTCTGATCGAGAAGCCGCACGGCAGCGGTGCCCACGAGCTCTGTCAAAGCCTGGGCTTCACGCAGCATTCGCTCACGCCACTCAGGGTTATCGGCGATCGCGTCCGAAAGGATCTTGACCGCTACGTCGTCGCCCCCCTGCGTGTCAACGGCACGGTACACGGCACCCTGACCGCCATGATCCAGCATCGCCAAAAGCTCATAACGCCCCGCAACCACCTCACCGACACGGGAGCGATGCAGAATTTGCGGAACTGGCGGGAGGGGTGGAGCTGCCAAGGCGACCTCGATCGTTCAATCATGCCCCATGGGAGGACAGGCTGTCCAACCGCGGCAGCAGCCAATCGGCCATTTTTAGGCTATGGACGCTTGGGTGAGCCAGTCATCCTTCCGTTCTCCGTGTTGCCTATTTCACGCAAAAGGCCGCTTGCTGCTGTTAGCACTCGGCGTTCTTTTTGGGGTCAGTGGGTGCACAACAGAGTCGGTGCCTGAGCAGGCTGCGCCGCCCGCCGCAAGCAGTTCTGCTCCCACGGCGGCTCCGATCTCATCGGTATCCAGTCGAGATTGTTCGCTTGGCTCCTGTCCGGTAGTGGATCCGATCGCCACGGCCGGTGTGAGCGTGTCGTTCAAGAACGATCTGGTGCCTGCCCTGCAGCGAAATTGTAATGATGCACCCTGCCACGGTAGCGCCAGCGGCTCAGGTGCGGATCTCTATCTGAGTGAGCCCGCTCCTGCCGTGGTGGATCCTCGCGCGATGCTGGCACGCCTGGTGGGCGTCCCTTCTAAGACGGCTCCCACACTCCATCTGATAGAGCCGGGAGATCCGGCTCGGAGCTTCCTCGTTGCGAAAGTAGAAGGCTGTCAGGAAAAGTTGAGCTTCAGCTGTATGCGCCAAGCGCGGGCCTCAGCCGGGAGCGGTCCTTGCGGAGACACGATGCCACAAGGACAACGCCCACTCTGCAATCGAGAACGCGACCTCTTGCGGCTCTGGATCCTGGCTGGCGCCCAGGATAATTAGCGCCACCACAACGGGATGTTTGTGACAGTGGGGAGCGCGTCAGTCATAATGAGCGCTCTACGCCCCGATGCCGTCAGCGGAAAATTGAAGGAGCTGAAGGAAACATGCAGCCTTTGTTTTTGTGTCGAAGCCTTACATTTTTGTTGCTTCCATTGGCCTTAGCTAGCTGCTCGAGCCGAAGCATCGCGGGGCCAGAAGGGGGAGCGGCGGGAGCCGCTATGATGAACGCCCCCACGAACACAACGCCCAACACAACAGACGCCGTCTATCAGACTTGGTCCATGGTTGCCCCCATGCCGGGCACACCAACGTCTTACTCACGTGCCGTCGCCGTTAATGGGCAACTGTTTGTTCTCGGCGGGCGCACGCTCAACACGGGCGTGGCAGCAGGCCAACCCCAATTGGCCGTGTATGCCTATGATCCCAAGACCGATAGCTGGGAAGAGCACACTCCCCTGCCCGCGCTCATCGATCAACCCAACGTCGCCGGCGTCGGGACCAAGCTGTATGTGCTGGGCGGAAAAGATGTCCTCAACCTCTGGGAATACGATTCGCTCGCGCGAACCTGGGCAGAGAAGGGCGAGCGGCCTGTCAGCGTTGGCATCGGCGCCTCGGCCATGGCGGTCAAAGGTAATGACATCTACGTCGCAGGCGGCGTGGTGCCATCGGACTCCAATCCACGTGGTGCACGCGTGCCTGTTTTTGCCAAGTACAACGTCACGAGTGGGACCTGGCAAAGCCTGCCTGCCATGGTGGAGGAAAGTGGCTATTTTGCCGCAGAATTCATAGGCGACACCTTGTATACCTTTGGAGGCAGCACCGAGCAGCGGGATGTCGCGCGCCCAGGCAAGACGTTCGCGTACGATTTGCTGAGCCAAACCTGGACTGAGAAGGCACTCCTGCCACTGGCCGTGAGTAGCTTTGCCTGCGCTGCCGTCGGCAGCCACGCGTATGTCATCGGCGGCATCACAGGCGCTACGGGTCGCATCAATCCAGAAACCCAAGTCTACGACGCCGTCACCGACAGCTGGGGCTTCACTACAGCACTGCCGACACCGCGCTTTGCATTTGGCGCCGTGGCGCTAGATGGCAAGATATTCGTCCCCGGTGGCGTCAAGCAAACGAGCGATACAACCTTTGACGCCGTGCCTATCGTTGAAGTCTTAGCGCCTTAGCGGGTGGCTCAAGGTCTTGTTCGACCCCGAGCTACCTGCAAATACCAATTCCCGCGAGCGCGGTATTTTGGCTATCTGAGGTGACGTATTGCACACACGTCGTCCCAAGCGGACAGGTGGACGCTCCGAGGTCACACAACTGTTGGCAGGCCGTTCCGGTGCATACGCCACGTGCAGCCAGTCCATCGCCTGCCGCGCACGGCGTGTCCAACATAGCCGCACATTGTTGCCCGATTTCTGCGGGATCGATATCTGAAGCATTCCCACACGTGCCGCCGAAATGGCAGCGATCGGCGTAGCAATATTGGCGCAGCTCGGAAGCGCCATAGCTGTACAATCGGCACAATCCCGCAGCGCAGCCTGGCGACTTAGAAAAATAGTCACAGGTTGCGACGCAATACTGCTCATCAGGCCAAACGGGAGCAATGGCCTGGCACACGGCTCCCGGTTGACAACCGGTGCTGAGCGTCGACGAAGTACACGCCTTCCTTCCAAGCGGTGCAAACCCCGCCTTTTTGCAGATCCCTGCGTCGCCAGCGTAGTGGGTCGACACGCACTCGTTGCCATCGCCGCAGGTGTTGCTCAAGAAAGGTTGGCAGCGCCTGTAGCACACACCCGTTAGGTAGCTCGGGTCTTGAATCTGGCAAACGCGATCGATCGGGCAAAGCCTATCATCCTCTGAACATTGGCTCGGCACGCAGCGCAGAGTGTCAGGGTCGCACACTTCTTTCCTTTGATTGACGCAATCTTCAGTGGTGGTGCAGTTTGAGTTCTGATTGGCAAAAGTATCGAAGCGAACTTCGGACAGCGCCAAGCAGCGCTCGATGTTAGGGTCCAGCCCATCCCAGCCCGCACTCACACTCGGCAGAAGCGAACGCAACACCACATTAGAGAGCACACCCCGAAATTCTCCGTCTGCAGCGTTCACCGCTTCCAGTACGAGCGTGCCCTCGGTGGCGAAATTAAGGTGCCCAAGGTTCACACCCGCTTGGTCTTCCAAGACACTCACACAAGCCGAACAGGTTGAGAATCTGGCATTCTCGCCGATTCCGAGCGCATAGGTCCCGGGGGTGGGCGGCACACCGCCAGCGGCAGGAAACCGAATGCTCAGCTTCTCCAAACCTTCGCCTCCCAACTCGCGATCGATTCGAGCCTCAATATTCTCGCCGCGCTCAGTCTGAGCGCCGGTAAGTCGGAGCGGGGGCAAAGCATTGATCTTCAAGCAGCCCGTGGCCACGGGGGCAGGCACATCTGCGACGCGGACCACCAACTCCCGTGGCTCGGGTGAACACGCCAAGAGGCTCCCCAGCATCAGTGCCCCAACGATGCGCAGTACGGGCTCCATGCCGCTAGGATAGTACTTTCCCCGAGCGGATGGCCAGGCGAAGGGTTAGGCTGCGCCATGTCCACCCCCATCTCGAACTACGACGAACAGGTCTACGCAGGCGTTTTAGGCAAAGTGATTGGTGTGTACATGGGGCGCCCTTTCGAAGGCTGGGAAAAAGCCTCCGTCATCGAACACTTTGGCGCCGTGGATCGCTATGTGGCGGAAGAACGCGGCGTGCCACTGGTCGTGACTGACGACGACATCACCGGCACGTTCACGTTCATTCGTGCCCTCGAAGATACCGGTCGCTACACTGAAACGCCGGACGAAGACTTTGGCCGCATGTGGCTCAACTACATCATCGAGAACAAATCTATCTTATGGTGGGGTGGGCGCGGCGTCTCCACCGAACACACCGCTTTCTTAAGGTTGAAGGAAGGCGTGAAGAGCCCCCAAAGCGGTTCCTGCGCGTTGAATGGCCAAGTGATTTCCGAGCAGATCGGCGCGCAAATCTTCATTGATGCGTACGGCCTCGTGGCCCCGGGTGATCCGGAGCTGGCGACGCGCTTGGCGCGCAAATCAGCAGCTGTCTCGCACGATGGTGAGGCGATCTATGGCGCGCTCGTGGTTGCTGCGCTGGTCTCCGCGGCCTTCGTCGAAAAAGACATGGATCGTCTGCTGGACCAAGCCGTCAGCTTCATTCCTAACGATTCGGTGATAGCTGAAGTGCATCGGGATGTGCGCGCCTGGGTCAAGGTGGATTGCAATTGGCACAAAACCTTTGACAGGATCAAAGAAAAATACGGCTACGACAAGTTCGGTGGCTGCTGCCACATGGTGCCCAATCACGCCATCATGGTCATGGCCTGGGCCTACGCTCCGGAGAGCTTCCGTGAATCCCAAAACATCATCAACACCGCCGGTTGGGATACCGACTGCAACGCCGCCAACGTCGGATCGGTGATGGGCGTCAAGCTAGGCCTTTCAGGGATCAACGCCGAGTACGACTTTCAGAACCCCATCGCCGATCGCATCCTCTTGCCCACTGCTGAGCCCACGCGACACGTCTCGGATTGTCTCACCGAAGCCTTACACATCGCGGACATTGGCAGAAAGATCATGGGCTGGGAGGCCGCTCCGCCGCCCAAAGCGGGAGCCCTGTTTCATTTCAGCCAGCCCGGCGCACGCCACGGCTTCCAAAACGAACCCACAGCCCACAAAACGCAGCCTCCAGCTCACATCAGCAATATTGCGTGGGGCGAAAGCCGTGCGCTCGCCATTGACGTGAGCGGGCTTTCACCGAAGCGCTCAGCGCGAGTGAGCACGCCCATCTTGGCCGAGCCCACACTCGGAGGTTTCAGCTATGCCATGATGGGCTCACCACGCCTGTATCCAGGCCACCAGGTAACGCTTGAAGGCGCGCTCGTCGGGCACCAAGGCTCCCCCCTCTCGGTGCGGCTATTTTTGCGCCACTGGGACAAAACGACGAAAAAGGCCAGCGGCGAAGTGTACGGTGCCGCACTCACGTTAGCCGGTGACGGCGCTGTGTGGATTTCGATTGACGTTCCCGATCTCGAAGGCTGGCCAGTTTCCGATCTTGGCATCGAAATCTTGGGGGAAGAGAGCGCTCGCGGTCGGTTGGTGGTGGATAGGATCAGTGTCGCTGGCAAGCCCCATTTCTCGATGGACTATGCGATTCCGAAGACGGAGAAGGGCCTTGTTGTCGGTTGGATTCAAAATGCCGACGAAGTGCGCCCGAAATTTCATGAAGAAACCGACGGGTTCATGAATCTGATCCGTTCGAATGGTCGCGGCCACGTTATCACAGGCAATTTGGATTTTTCTGATTACACCTTCACGGCGCGCGTGAAGAAAAATCTGGTGGATCTGTGCGGGATGGTGCTGCGTTGGCAAGGCATCGAGCGCTACTTGGCGGTGGTTGGAGATGGTAAAACGCTCAAGCTTATCAGCCGCTACTATGCCGACAAGACACTCGCCGAAATTCCCTTCGCGTGGGCGGTCGGTGAAGATCATCGGTTTCTAGTGAAAGTTTTAGGCGAAACGATCGAAGTCTCCGTCGATGGTAAGCTCGTGCTCACCGGCCAAGATCCCGAGCTCCGCCGCGGTGGCTTCGGTTTCTTAGCGGAGAACGGCGTCGCCGGTTTCCGAGAGACCGCCGTCCAGCACCTTTAGCTCTGGCGGCGTTCTACGGAGCAGAAAAGCCACGAATTCCGCCGTTGAGCCTTTAGCCAGCCGCATGCGTCGGCGACGCCGCGCGCTCTGATTCCAGGCCGCCACCAAGGCTTGATACTCGCCGAGCTCTCTCCAGCGTACGCCATCTTCGGTTTCAGCGAGGCTGAGATCGGTTGTTCCATCCCAAGCCATTTCACAATTGTCCAGGAGCGGCAAAAGCCGAGCGTGTTTTTCGGAAAAATCTAACGGGTATGCCCGGCAATCGAGGGGGCGCGCAGCGTAGACACCACACAAGCCCTCCGCGCCAAGAAACCCACAACCTCCATCCTTCCAGGCTAACGTCATAATCCGGCGGCCCATCGAAAGCTCCACGAAGCTGCCAGGCTCATCCGTCATGTCCACTTCATCCGGGCCAAGCCACGCGAGTCGCGGCTCAAGATCGGCGACGGCTCCGGATAACCTCAATAAGTCACGGTGCGTCAGAACGACTCGCATGCTGCGACAACAAGCACCACAGGCCGTGCAGCGAAAACGCTCAGGCGAGCCCTGTTCGGGAACCGACACGGGCGGAGATTCTCGGGTCATTCCGGTTGGGTCAAGTGCCCCCTCTCGTCGGTTCTCGCGCCTTTGTGCGCTGCGAGCCGCCGTTCTCCCCCCAACCGCGGCCAAGCCGCGCCGGGGGAGAAAACGCTGCCCCAAAATTGCGCACCTAACGTGCTCCGGCGGCTTGCGGACTGCCGCTGAACTTCTGCTATAACGTCCGACATGGGAAGTTTAAGTCCTATCCACTGGTTGATTGTCGCGGTTGTTGTTTTGCTGCTGTTTGGGCCGAGTCGTCTGGCAGGTGCCGGCAAAGGGCTCGGCGAAGGCATTCGGAACTTCAAGAAGGGTCTAAACAACGACGGCGACGATGCTCCGAAACCGGACCCGCCCGCCGAGCCGGGCCAGCTTACGCCACCACAAGATAACGGCCCAAAGACGTAAGTTCTGAGCAGCGGCGCTGTCTTACGTGACTGCTCAGGCACAGCGAATGCCGCGTTGAGCGAGACGCCCTTCCCAGCGACTCTCCACGCGGTCTGCATGCTGAAGCTATCGTGTCACCTAGATCGTGGGCTCGCCGCACAGCTTGAACGCATCCTAGCTGAGCAGAAGATGCTCGAGTGGGTGCTTGATGTTTCTTCTCAATGGGGAGCTAGTCTCGTCGGGTACTTCGAAGACGCACCGAAAGCTAATGGCGCGTTCGCCGAGCTTCGCACGCTGTTGCCCACGCTCCCCGAGCAGCCCGAGCTCAGCGAGTTGCCCGCCGAAGCTTGGCAAGAAAGCTACCGCGATCATTTCCAAGCGGTCCAAGTTGGGCGCTTCCTGCTTGCGCCCGCTTGGGGCCCGCCGCCCGAGGCGGCAGCGGGCAGCATCGTTCTCGAGCTCGATCCAGGCCTGTCGTTTGGCACTGACCATCCGACGACGCGCCTTTGCCTTTCGGCCTTGGAACAGTTCGCGTCGAGCAGGCCAGATGGGCTCTCGCAGCAAAGTGTGCTTGACGCGGGCTCGGGCTCAGGCGTGCTGGGGATCGCCGCGATCAAGCTGGGCTTCGGCAGCGGCAAGGCGTTCGATTTGGACGCGGTCGCGGTCAGCGCGACCACGCAGAATGCTGCGAGAAACGGCGTCCTTCCACGCCTCAGCTGCGAGCAGCTTGATCTGCACTCGGGCCTAGCCGAAGCGGCCGATCTCGTCTTCGCGAATATTCACCACAATGTGCTAGTGGCGCACAGCACGGCGCTATTGGCTGCCGTAAAACCTAACGGGCTCTTGGTTCTGAGTGGCTGTCTAAAGTCCGATACGCTTGAGCTTCGAGCTGCCTTCGAAACCGCGATGGTGCAACAAGCCTGGCCGCTGGCTCACCTGCAAACGATCGACTGCGACGGCTGGGGCGCCCTCACCATTGCGAGAACATCAAAGCCCTAATCTACCAGCGAGCCGTAGAATGAAGTGCGCAACCCCAGGCTAACAAAATGGGCCGTGAGCGTTTGGCTGAACATCTGAGAATATTGAAGCGACGGCCCAATCCGAAATTGCCAGAAGCGCCAAGGCTCATAGAACGCTCCGAGCCCGACGAGCGAGAGCGAGCCACCATCGGCAACCGTGTCCCCCGCGTCGTTTTCAACCTTCATGAAACCGGCGCCAAATTCGCTTTCCAATCCAAGATCGCGCCAGTTGCCGCCCCGTGAATACAGCGGAAAGGCTTCCACCCGAACAGCAAACGAAGCGCTATCCGCGCTCAAGTGATTGCCCTTCACGCCACCGAACGACGCACCGAGCCCGAAAGTGAACCAATCACGCAGCGCACCACCCAGCCAAATCGAGTTGTAGCCTGCACGGCCAAACTCGGTGTTAGCCTGAAACTCCTTGCGATTGACCTTATCCGCTTCGTTCGGGTAACCCGAAACCTGCCCCAAACCGTAGGCGGGAGCCAAACCCACCATGAAGCCACCGCGCCGTTCCGTGGGCGCCGAGTAGTCCTCAGCCTGCACAGCCTCTTGGGCCTGGGCGAAGCTCTCCAAAGTGCTCACCAACCCAACCACCGAGAATGCCAGAAGCTTCATATGTCTTGCTTTCGAGCCTTTTTACTTGGAAATCAAGGGGTGAACCACCAATAAGCGTGCCCGGCGGTCTCATTCTGAAACGAATGCCTGACGAAAGGTCCTGAGCGGCTTTTCTCGGGACTTACCGAGCCCGTCAAGAACTTGTCGCGTTGTCTTTGGTGGTTGTTGCCCACATAATCCGACCTTGCTCTGAGGAGAGTCTTTGCCATGAAGCCCGACACTCGCGAAACACCTGGAGCCAGCCCCGGCGCCTCCCTGAAGCCAGCCGCAGTTAGCATTCTCCCTCCTGCTCTCCGCTCGTCGCGCCCGAAATGGATCCTAGGCGCAGCGGTCGCGGTGGTTCTAGTGGGCGCTGCGCTCAAATTCGCCGCACCTGGCACAGCTCCGGTGGACACAGCCGCATTTCCTCTCCCCAGCGTCGAGTTGAATCCAGCCACGCCTGATGCTGCGCTGGAAGCGCTGCAGGGTGCCTGGTTAACATCAGATTGCGAGCCGTCGAAGGGCTCAGCGAGTAGCAGCGTTGTCGAAATCGTGGGCGGGCAAATCACCGAAACGCGCCGGGTATTTTCGGAAACCGGCTGCCGCGGCGAACTCTATTCGGTTGTCATTCGGAAGAGTGTGACGAGCCTCAAGTCGCTGGAGGCCGGGCGAATGCAAGCAGCGTTTAGCTTGGGCGAGGTCGACCTCGTCGTGCGAGATGCGGTCCGCTTGAACGAACAGAAATTCTTGGGGCAATCTGATTGGAAGTCCGGTGAAGCGCGGAGCGCCCCCGGCGAGTTGTCTGCCGGATTGGTCGGAGAGCTTCTCCGTTCAGGTGTGTCAACGTACGACCTCCTTCAACCGGACAACCAACACCTGCGGCTCGCGTTCGCTCCAGGCGAGCTCTCAGAGGCCCAACCCACCCAATGGGGCTCCACGATCTGGACGCGCCTCAACTAGAAGACCGCAAAAAAGCCTCCAAAGTGAGATGGCCTAATGGTCTGAGCCCTTTCGCCCGTTCTAGTCTAGGAAAATGGCGCAGCGAGGCTCCAGTCACATCACGTCCAAGACGTTGGCAGCGATGCCCTCGGAGCGGCCATCGAGCGCGGGCCAGCCGTGCCTCGTCATCATCAAGGGGGACGGCCTCGGCAATCGCGTCGATCTCGTGCAGCAGATCGTTGAGATCGGCCGAAGCGATGAATGCACCATCACGATCGATAGCGGGTTGATCAGTCGCAAGCACGCCGTTGTTCAGCGCATCGGAGGCAAATGGATCGTGGCGGATCTCCAATCCACCAATGGCACCTACGTGAATGGGCAGCGCATCACAACGCACCAGCTGAAAGACGGCGACAAGATCAGCGTGGGGCGCACCGTGCTCAAATACCTTGAGAGCAACATGGAGCTCCAATATCACGAGCAGATCATGGATATGGCCTGCCGCGATGCGCTCACGAGCTGTTACAACAAGCGGCACTTCGACGTCGTGCTGAAACGCGAAGTGAGCGATAGCACGTTCCATGGCTTACCGCTTTGTCTCACGATTTTTGATATCGACCATTTCAAACGGGTCAACGATACGCTCGGCCATCCCGCAGGCGACGTGGTTTTGAAGCAGGTTCCTGCGATTGCCAAGCTGGTCCTCTCCGAGGGCGAGCTCTTCGCCCGCGTCGGGGGCGAGGAATTCGCGATTATCATGCCGGGCTGCGACGTGAGTGCGGCGTTCACCAAGGCCGAAAGCCTACGTGCTTCGATTGAAGCGGCGATTTTCAAGTACGAGGAAACGGTGATCCCGATCACGGTGAGCATCGGGGTTGCGCAGTTCGCGGCCGAAGACACCGTGGAAACGCTGTACCGCCGCGCCGATGAACGCCTCTACCAATCCAAGCACTCGGGTCGAAATCGCGTGATGTAGCGCCTTCGCCTATCGGGACGGAGGAATGCTCTCGCGTGGCGGTGCAGACTCGGAAAGACGTTCGCGCCGTTTCCAATTTGTCTTCTGTAAAAATGGCGCGCCTGTTGCGAACCAAGTGTCCACCAGATTGCGCGTGCTCCGATAGGCGTGCTCCAAGATACTGCGGCGTGCGGCAAAATTCGCAGGGCTGTACATGAAGAGCGCGCCGTCGCTTGGCTCGGGCTCAACCAAAGCGACACCCACATCGCTCGTGCTGCTGATGCGCGCCAAAGACTCGTGAAGCAAGCGATGGATCCCGATGCGCAGGGATTGATTGAGCACCCAGACCATCCCCTTATCGCGCACACTTTCGCGATGGCCGTGACCCGTGGGCACACTGGCAACGTTCACCGGCACCATGGGGTTGATCACCACAATCACATTTGCTCCCTCACCGACCGCGACATCCAAATGAGACACCTGGGCGGCCCCCGGATCGATGTAGTGCCGATCGCCAATGCGCACCGGCGAAAAATACGGCGGGCTGGCCATTGAAGCCACGCACGCGCGGCTCACCGGAACATGCTCGAAGCCAGGCGCTCCAAACAGCACCTGTTCGCCAGAGTCCAGATCATGCGCCATGATGCGGAGCGGACGCGGCATCATCGAAAAGCTATTGGGCACCCCTCGGCGCGCAAAAAAATCTTCCAAAAAGCGCTCGTAGCGATCCAGCGTGAAGAATCCGGCTGGCAGCGAATCATACAGGCGCTCCAACTCCTCGAGGAGCAACCGCGGTGCGGGCGCATCCTGCCTAGAAAAAAGACTGCGTGCACCGTGCCGCAACGCCCCAAACCCAGACACGATCGTGCGCCGCCATTCGCCTAAGTCTGCGCGCAACAGATGCTTCGTTTCCAGGCCAAAATAGACATCCGCGGGATCGATCACCGCGCGATAGATGCGCTGAATCGAGCGCGCTCCCGCTAATGGCGCGGCCACACTCGCGCCGCTTGAGGTACCCACGTAAAGATCAAAAGCATTGGCATCAAAGCCTTCGATCCCATCTTCGAGCGCCGCTAAGGCACCCACCTGGAACATCGCCGCGCTCGTTCCTCCGCCCGGCAAACACAAAGCAACCTTAGTTTTCACAGTTGGTTCGCTCATCGTGGGCACCTCCACCAACACAACCCACAACCCACCATTTAGCTTCCCCGCAAATGCGGCAATAGCCCGCGCTTGGCCACCGTATCGGCGCGCGCTCCGGGATCCAGATCTGGGTAGTCGATGTTGTAGTGCAGGCCTCGGCTTTCGCGTCGGCTGGCAGCGGCCTCAATCATGAGCTGAGCCACCGTTGAAATATTGCGCAACTCGAGCAGGTCGCGCGTCAGCAAATGCTTCCAATAATATTCGCGGATCTCCTCTTCGAGCAGAGCCACACGCCGTGCGGCTCTGCGCAACCGCGCATTCGAGCGCACAATCCCCACATAATTCCACATCAGGCGCCGGATCTCGTCCCAATTGTGGGACACCACCACGGCTTCATCGCTCGGCACCGCGGAGCCAGTTTGCCAATCTGGAACCTGCACAACTGGACTCTTCCGAAGCTCTTCAATTTGAGTCCCGAGCTTCAGTGCTGCACGCCGTGCAAACACCAACCCCTCCAACAACGAATTGGAAGCGAGGCGATTCGCCCCATGCAGGCCCGTGAAGGAGGCTTCCCCCACGACCCACAAGCCCGGCAAGCTGGAGCGCCCATGCAAATCCGAGGTAACGCCGCCGCACATGTAGTGCGCCGCCGGCACGACCGGGAGCGGCTGCGTCGCCATATCAATTCCATAGCGCGCGCACTCTGCGTAAATATTGGGAAAACGTTCCTGGAGAAACGCCCGCTCCTTGTGGGTGATATCCAGGAGCACGTGTTCGGAGCCGCTGCGCTTCATCTCGTAGTCGATCGCACGAGCCACCACATCGCGCGGCGCCAGATCGCGCAAAGCATGGTGTCGCTCCATGAAGGCTTCGCCATTCGGCAGCCGCAACACGGCCCCTTCCCCCCGCAAGGCTTCACTCACCAGGAAGCTCTTGGCACGCGGCTCGTACAGCACGGTGGGGTGGAATTGGTAGAATTCCATGTTCGCCACCTCCGCCCCCGCTCGATACGCCATCGCCACGCCGTCGCCCGTCGCAACATCAGGATTCGATGTATAAAGGTAGACTTTTCCCGCCCCACCGGTGGCAATCACGGTGGATTTAGCCAAAACCGTTTCCACGGTGCCGGTCTTCTCATCGAGCACATAAGCACCCACACAATGATCGGGGCCACCAAATTTAGTGAGCGTGATCAGATCCACACCCATGTGCCATTCTTTGAGAATGATGTTCGGATGCTGGGCAACGGCTTCCATCAGCGTGCGTTGAATTTCTCGGCCCGTTGCATCCAGCGCATGCACGATGCGTCGTTCGCTGTGCCCGCCCTCACGCCCTAACGACAGATCCCCTTCGCCCTCCCGCGAAAACTGCGCTCCGAGCTCAGTCATCCAAGTGATCGCATCGGGTGCTTCGCGGACGCACAACTCAACAACGATGTCATGGCATAGGCCAGCACCCGCCGTGAGCGTATCCTGCACATGCTTGGCGAACGAATCCTGTTCAGACATCACCGCAGCGACACCGCCCTGCGCCCAGTTCGTCGCTGAATCGTCGCTGTTGCGTTTCGTGACGATCATCACCTCCCCGTAGCGAGCCGCATGCAAAGCGAACGAAAGGCCCGCAACACCACTACCCAGGACCAGAAAATCAGTTGAGATCGCCATCTCGGAAGGACTCCCATAGCAGCTCCGGGGGCAGTGCCAAACAGGATCTCCGCGCTGGCAACGCTGTGGCATCCCACCGGCCCACCACCCGACCCACCGCCAACCATAGGATCTCCGGCTGGCAAGGCTTAAGGTGCGGCCACCATTGCCGCTTCCCAATCAGGAGAGCTCCTGCCAGTGAAAATCCTCGTCGCCATCAAGCGGGTCTCTGACCCAGACAACGCCAACAAGGTCAAAGTGTCGCCCACGGGTAACGCCGTCGATACAACGGGCCTTGAATTCAAACTCAACCCCTTCGACGAGTACGCACTCGAAGCGGCACTCCGCCTCACGGAAGATGGCAAAGCGCCGAAGAAGCGTGAAGGCGAAGTGGTGGTGGTCACCTTTGGCCCCAAAGAAACGGAGCAGAATTTGCGAAGCGCGCTCGCCACGGGCGCTGATCGAGCGATTCGTGTGGAAGCGACCGATGACCAACTCGACGGGCGATTGGTAGCTCAAGCGCTGAAGGCGTTGGTTGAAGCTGAGAAGCCCGATCTGGTGCTGATGGGCAAGCAAGCCGTGGATGGGGACACGAATCAGGTGGCTCAGATTTTGGCGGAGCTCCTCGATTATCCGATGGCCACCTTTGCGGCCACGATTGTCGAAGAAAATGGGAGCGTCTTGGTGGGGCGTGAAGTGGATGGCGGTGTGCTCTCGCTACGCCTGAAATTCCCTGCGGTGGTCTCTGTCGATCTGCGCATCGTGGCGCCCACAAGCGTCTATTCCAATCGCACCGAGCGCGCCTTTAAGTACAACGAAGGCGTACGCTTCGCGCCGCTGCCGGCCATCATGGCAGCCAAAAAGAAGCCACTCGACGTCAAGACGCTGAGCGAACTAGCCCCAGGCTGCGCTGTCACCACGCGCTACACAAAATTCGAACGTCCGCCGCAACGCTCCTCCGGCATCAAAGTCAAAGATGTGGCTGAGCTCGTGGACCGCCTCGCCAATGAGGCCAAGGTCATCTGACCCCAAGGAAAATTATGGCTAACGCACTCGTCATTGCTGAAATTTCCGAAGACGGCAAACTCAAAAGGAGCACGCTCTCCGCGATCGCTTTCGCGAAGAAAGCCCTTCCCGCACTGGGCGGTTCCTTCTCCATCCTGGTGCTCGGAGAGAAACCTGAAGCTGCCGCAGCCGAACTAACGAGTTACGGCGCCGCAAAAATAGTGGTGTGCGCGGACGCAAGCCTGGCCCAATACACCGCAGAATGCTTCGCGCCCACTGTCGCGGAAGTTGGCAAAGCCTACGGATTGCTCGTGGCAACCGCGACCAGCTTCGGGAAAGATCTCATGCCGCGCGTCGCAGGCAAGCTGGATGCAGCTTATGCCGGGGATTGCTCGGCCGTCGCCGCCGAGGGCAACAAGCTCGTCTACAAGCGCCCGATGTTCGCGGGCAACGTGTTCGGGTACTGCGAGCTCGGCACGCCTATCCAGATCGCCACGGCACGCCAAAGTGAATTTGACGCAGCCGAGCCCTCCGGAGGGCAAAGCCCGATTGAGAGCGTCCAGTTAACGCCTCCAGGAGCTGCTGCAGCGCGCGTTGAGTACGTCGCCTTCGATAGCGTGAAGAATGAGCGCCCCGAGCTTTCTGAAGCGTCGATCATTGTTTCCGGTGGTCGAGCCCTGAAAGAGCGCTTCGCTGAAGTTCTCGAACCCCTCGCGGACGCGCTCGGTGCCGCCGTGGGAGCCAGCCGCGCCGCCGTGGACGCAGGCTACGCCCCGGGCGATTACCAAGTGGGCCAGACCGGTAAAATCGTCGCCCCCGCTCTCTACGTGGCCGTCGGCATCTCGGGCGCCATCCAGCACATCGCCGGCATGAAGGGCTCCAAAAAGATCGTAGCGATCAACAAAGATCCCGAAGCTCCCATCTTTCAAATCGCCGACTACGGCCTGGTTGCCGATCTCTTCCAAGCCGTGCCGGAGCTCGTGAAGG
Organism: Polyangiales bacterium; assembly: GCA_038251425.1. Taxonomy (GTDB): domain Bacteria; phylum Myxococcota_A; class Polyangia; order Polyangiales; family Polyangiaceae; genus JBBRRP01. The sequence goes on along the minus strand of JBBSBI010000018.1, from coordinate 276 downwards.
CGCTCGCCAGCCGCAAAAAATAGCCGAATTTGAACGCGATTTTTCAGCCGCTTCAGCCCTCGAAGCGGCTTGACAGCGGAAGCTTCTTTGGCCATTGTCCCGGCCCTTCGTCACCCCTGTTCGGGGCGTAGCTCAGCCTGGCTAGAGCGCACGGTTCGGGTCCGTGAGGCCGGCAGTTCGAATCTGCCCGCCCCGACAAAGAGTGACGAAAGGGGGCTTCAGGGACTGGTGGATTCGAGCCAATCCTCGACCAACAAGCCGGCGATCGAGCCGTCC
>JBBSBI010000017.1:0-46117 GCA_038251425.1 Polyangiales bacterium | reverse complement strand
GGCTTGCTCGCGAAGATCGTCGCCGACGAACCCATGCCGATCTCCAGCCTGCGGGACAACGTACCCCCAGGCATCGAGCGGGCGATCTGGAAATGTTTGCAGAAACAACGCGACCTTCGCTTCACTTCCGCACGTGCGTTCGCGCTCGCGTTGCAGGAAGCTGAAGCTGAGGCCATAGAGCGCGAAGCCTTCGCGCCGCCATTGCAAGCCTCCGCGCCAACGCCGCCGCGCTCGGTGCCCCCTCCGCTACCCGCCTCGTTCACGCCGATGGCCAAGTCTGTGCCGGCGGCGCCTATCGCGCCGGCGACGCCTATCGCGACAGCCGAGGCTCCCCAACCGCCAGCAGCAGCTACACTGCCGGCCCCAATGCTGCCGGCCCCAACGTTGCCGCCCGCAACGCTGCCGCCCCCCTCCGCGTCCATGGCTCCTGCGGTGCCCGTTTCCGTTGTCGCAGACTCCCTGCGACCTGGCAGTGCGATTTCTTCCCCAAACGCGGGCGCAGGTCGCAACACGACGAACATCATTTTAGGAGTCGTCGCTCTAGCTTTGTTCCTGCTCATCGGAGAAAAACTCCTTTCACGAAACGAGCCGGCGCCGGCACCCGCGCAGGTTGCCGCTCCCGCTCCTGCTGCCGTTCTCCTTCCGCCGCCCACCGTCACTCCCCAACCAGCGGCAGCGGTCGCCCCCGCAGCTTCTCCTCAGGTTGTCACAAGTGTCGCTGTTCCACCCCCAGTAGCAATGCCGATCGCCGCACCAGCCCCCGTCGCACCAGCCCCCCCTGCTCCCATTGCCGCCGCACCAACCGCCGCCGCCGCACCGCCGCCAGTGCGAGCAACACCGCGGCCGAAACGAAGCGAGCGCCCCGCCCCAAACGAGCCCGCAGCGAACATCGACAGTCCTTCTTTGAAACCTGCAGATGCCACACCGAAGGCTGAGTCCACGGCAAAGCCAGAGCCTAGCGCCGCCCCAGCCAAACCGTCTGGAAATGGTTCGCGCGCGGGCTTGTTTGACGAGAAGTGGTGGCAATAGTCGGACTCGAAATGCCCGGGCTCGCGTAGGCAGGGAGTGGTTGCGCAGTCACCGCCTCGATAAGCCTTGCGGAGCTGTTCCGCGCGCAGAGGCATTAATTGAGCCGCTCTCGGGCTACGCAATTACAGGTTCTTGTGTCAGCGCCGTTGATGCCAATTCTTCACGTTGGTTCGGAGTGTTGTCCGAAGGCTGCTGCGGGGCGGGCAGCTCCTTGGATTCCTTGCTGTGATCTTTTGCGAGCAACACGTAAATGCTGGGGACCACGAACAAGGTGAAGAGCGTGCCGATGGTCATGCCGCCCACCAACACGATACCGATAGAATTTCTGGCGACGGCGCCGGCTCCCGTCACCAAAGTAAGTGGGAAATGGCCGCAGACGGTGGCCACCGAGGTCATCAGAATCGGACGCAGGCGAGTCTGCGCTGCGAGCTGAACGGCCTCCAGCTTGCTCAAGCCGAGTTGCTGTTGGGAATTGGCAAACTCAACGATCAGAATCGCATTCTTAGACACAAGACCCACGAGTGTGACCAATCCCACTTGCGAGTAGATGTTCAGCGTGGTGGTCCAGCCGGAAGTGAGCTTGAAATCGAGCCCTGGTGGCCCGGAAAACTTCAAGAACGTGAAGATGAGCGCGCCAAACATCGCGAGGGGCACCGAACCTAAGAGCACCACGAGTGGGTCTCGAAAGGAGTTGAACTGCGCGGCCAGCACTAAAAAGATCAAGAGAAGTGCGAGGCCCATGGCAGGCAGAAATTTGCCGCCTTCTTGACGCAACTGCCGCGACTCACCCGTGTAATCAACGTGATACCCCGGAGGCAGAACGCTCGCGGCTTTGTCCTCGAGAAGCTTCAAACCGCCGTCCAGCCCACGCGGTGCCAGGCCCGAGATTTTGACGGCGTTGAGCTGTTGGAAGCGATTCAAGGTGCGTGGCTCCACGCCGGATTTGAACGTTGCCACCGAGCCGAGCGGGATCAGCTGACCACCGGGGCCCTGAATATTGATATTGCGCAGCTGATCGACACTCAAGCGACTGGCTCTCTCGATCTGAGGGATCACCTTGTAGCTGCGGCCCTCAATGCTGAAGCGATTGACGAAGTTGCCGCTCAACATCGCCGACAGATCGCCGCCCACTTGCTGCATCGAAAGGCCCATTGAGGCGAGCTTGTCGCGATCGAGCACGACCTCGGATTTTGCCTGATCGATGCGTACGTCGAGGATCGGTGGAAAGGCAAACAGCCCACTCTTCATGGCTTCGCCCGCCAGCTGTTGTGCGTATTTGACAATTTCTTCGTGGTTGGCCGTTGAGGCAATCACAAACTCTACGGGAAATTGTCCGGGGCTCGGCAGTGGAGCGGGCAAGAATGCGGGGGCACGCAGGCCTGCCACCATCGAGAGCTTGCCAAAAATCTCGCCTTGGATTTGGAAGATGTCACGCTCCCGTTCTTCCCAAGGCTTCACGATCATTCCGCCAAAACCACCGGAGGGAAAGGTGATCTGAAAGCTGTGATCAAATTCTGGTGTGGAGGCGAAGGTCTTCTGAATTTGCTCGGTGTAGGGCAGCAGCTGTTCGAGGCTCGCATTCGGGGGCACATCGATCGCGCCAAACACCACCCCTTGATCTTCGTTCGGCGCTAGCTCCTGCGCCGAGAACATGTAGAGCGGAAAAACCAGCAGTGAAAGGAAGATCCATCCCCCATACACCACACGCCGCGTCCGCAGCGTGGCCGCCAGCCAGCGCCCATAAACGCTGCGAATGCGCTCGAATCCGGCATCGATCGCATGTGAAAGCCAGCCGCTTTGGCCGTGCGGGCGGAGGAGCTTCGAGGACATCATCGGCGAAAGCGTGAGCGCTACAACTCCGGAAATCAGAACCGCGCCGGCCAGCGTGAAAGCAAACTCTCGAAACAGGGCGCCCGTGAGCCCGCCCTGAAAGCCAATCGGTGTGTAAACGGCAGCTAACGTCACCGTCATGGCAATGATGGGCCCAACCAGCTCGCGCGCGCCGAGCAGCGAAGCATCCAATGCGGACTTTCCGTCCCGCATGTGGCGCTCCACGTTCTCCACCACCACGATGGCATCATCGACGACCAGACCCACAGCCAGCACGACCGCCAGCAGCGTCAGCAGATTCACGGTGAAGCCGAACAGCTGCATCAAGAGCACCGCTCCAATGAGCGATACGGGGATTGCAACCAGAGGCACCAACACCGTTCGAAGCGAACCCAAGAACAAGAAGATCACCACGACCACAATCAGCACGGTTTCGATCAGCGTGCGCACCACGTCATCGATCGCACTATTGATGTACTTCGTGGAATCAAACGCGACGGACGCCTCCATTCCCGAGGGCAGCTCTTTCTGAATGCTCTCAATTTCTTGGCGCACCCGGCCGATCACATCCAGCGAGTTCGCATTCGGGAGCACCCAAATCCCCATAAAAACGGCTTTTTTGCCAGAAAATCGCACCTCTTGGTCGTAGTTGTCAGCGCCGAGCGCCACTTCGGCGACATCCTCCAAGCGCACCAACGCTCCGCCTTGTTCGCGAATCACGAGCCGTTTGAAATCCTGAAGGGTCGTGAGATCGGTGGTCGCCGTGAGATTCAGCTGAATGAGCGCACCCTTCGTCTGCCCGAGGGCTGAAAGATAATTGTTGGCCGCCAGCGCTTGGCGCACTTGGCTCGGGCTCACGTTCAGCGCGGCCATACGCTCAGGCTTGAGCCACGCGCGAATCGCGAACGCTCGCCCGCCGAGGATGTCTGCTTTTTGAACGCCTTCGATCGCAGTGAGGCGCGGCTGCACCACGCGGATCAAGTAATCGGTGACCTGATTTTCCGCTAAAATCTTGGAGCCGAAGCTGAGGTACATCGCGGCCAAGCGCGAGTCCGAAGGCTCAATATTGATCGCAGGCACTTCGGCTTCAGGAGGCAAATCGGCCCGCACCTGATTCACGCGTGCGCTGATATCTGCGAGCGCAGAGGCGGCGTTGAAGTTGAGCTTCAGCCGCACGTTGATGGTGGAGAGGCCTTGAGCGCTGGAGGACTCGATATAATCAATACCGTCGGAGGCCGCGATGGCTCGCTCGAGGGGTGTCGTGATGAAACCTCGAACCAAATCCGCATTGGCGCCGACGTACGCGGTGCGCACGGTGACGGTGGCGCTCTCCAGTTTCGGGTACTGTCGAACGTTGAGGCTGCGGATCGCCTGCAAGCCTCCGATCAGGATCAGGAGATTGACAACGATCGCGAGGACCGGTCGACGGACGAAGATGTCAGTGAATTTCATGGCCACTCTTCAATGGTTGACGGGCGTTGGGGTGAGCTCAGGCTTCTGCCCCACCGTATTATTGATCACGATGCGGGCGCCGTTCCTGAGCTTGAAAGCTCCAGCGGTCACGACCGTCTCGTTGCCCGAGAGTCCATCCAAAATCGACACAAAATCGCCGCGTGTCTCGCCCGTCTTCACGAACTGCTGGCGCGCCACCTTGCCGGGCTTACCCGTGGCGTCAGCCTTATCTTCAACCACGAACAGCGAGTTGCCATAAGGTGCGAACACGAGCGCGGTAACAGGCACGGTGACGAGCACCTGGCCCCCTTCAAGCAGCACCTGCACGTTCACAAACATGCCCGGCCGCAGCTTGTCTTCTTTGTCAATGACGGTGGCGCGCAGCCTGACTGAACGTGTACTCGGATCGACCGAAGGATCGATGGCAGCCACGACTCCGCTCAGCGTAATGTCAGCGGCTCCCGACACACTCAGCTTGACCGGCAAACCGAGCTTCAACTCGGGCAAGCGCTGTTGGGGCACGGAGAAATCCACATACTCATCGTTGCTGGACTGCAACGTGGTGAGTGCGGTCCCCGGGCTCAGGTACTGCCCGAGATTCACCGTGCGGATCCCCAGCTTGCCGGCAAACGGGGCGCGCACCACTTTTCGGGCTATTTGTGCCTGAAGCGCGGCGACCGCGGCCGCGGACGTCTTCACCGATGATTCCGCTGAATCAAGTTGTGAACTGGCGAGCGCACTCGCAGAAACGAGAGCCCGCGTGCGTTCAAGAGTTGTCCCAGACAGATCTTTTTGGGCAAGCGCTGAAGCCAACTGCGCGCGCTCAACGCTAGTATCCAGCTCCACGAGTACGTCGCCTGCTTTCACCTTCGCGCCCGAGTCAAAATGGAGCGCTGTGACAACTCCTGGGCTCTCAACGGAGATCGTCACGCCTTTTCCAGCTTCGATGTTGCCCACCGCATCAATGCTATCGGCCCAGTTCCCCTTGCTAGCGGGCGTGGTGCCCACCACTTCCGGCGGTGGGCCAGCCTTCTGCGCAGTTTCGCCGAAGTGGATCAGCATGCCGATCTGACGGGCTTTGATGAAGACAAGGCCCCCAACGAGGGCAAGGATAGCGAGGATTGGAATCAAATAGCGCATGAGAACCTAGAGGCCTCTTTGGAGGCAGCGACAACGGAGGCTGTCATCGGGCTCGATCAACAGACTGTCAAGCTAGCGAAACGCCGAGAAAACAGCTCATTCGTCGTCGCCCCTTGGGGACAGGTCTCCCAAACTTGTCCGGGACTGCCATCTCAAAGTCGAAACGAGATAGTAAGCATGCTTACTATCTCCAAAGAACAAAAAGGGCAGCTCACCGAGCGCTCCCGCCACGTGGCGATCCGAGGGCGATGCTCGGGACCTGGACTGCCCCATTCGAGTCCCCTTTGAGCGTTCCCCCGGCATCGTCGGACAGGATGCGTACGGCGGGCGTTTGAGTGTCGTCAAATTGGCCACGGCGAGCCGCCCAGATGAAAGCGACCGTGGCGGAGCCCGACAACAGGAGTCCTAACGGTAGGAGCAAGAAAAGCACACTCATGCGGGGAGGGACTCCTTCAGAACGTACGACTCCGATAGGCGTTGAGAACCACAGTGATGGAACTGAGCGGCATCAAAATCGCTGCAACAAGCGGGCTCAGCCTGCCGCTCATTGCCAGTGAAATTGAAACGACGTTGTAGAGAAGCGAAAAGACCATACCCCGGCGAATTACCGTCAGCGTGCGGCGGGCACCTGTGAAGAGGGTCACGAGTGGAGCTAGGCCTTCTTGGGTGATGAAGACATCGGCCACTTTTAGGCTGGCCTCGGCCCCACCGTGCACGGCCACCCCGACACTTGCCGCGACCAAGGCTCCGGCGTCGTTCACGCCGTCACCGACCATGACCGCGTGCTCAGCTTTTCCGTAGAGCGAGAGGGCGTCACGTTTTCCCTCAGGGGAGGCTTCACCGCGCGCCTCAATAAACGGGTTCCCCAAGGTCTCCGAGACACCGTCGACGGCCGACTGCTGATCACCCGACAGGAGCGATAACCTGAGACCAAGCTTCCTGAGCTCGCGGATGGCAACTGGGGTGTCGGCACGCACCGGATCCGCTAACGACAGCAGAGCTCGAACCTCGCCGCCCACGGAAACCGCCAAGAGACTCCGACCCAAACGACGTTGTTCTTCCGCAAATGATAGCGAGGCTTCCGGCACGTCCCGTGAACCCAGAACAAAGCTAGGCTTTCCGACGCGGATTTTTTGCCCATTCAGCTCGCCCTCCACCCCCGAACCCAGAGTCGTTTGGAGGTGTTCGATGCTGATGCGTGTGTCCGAGGGCAACCCGGCGGCCAGTGCGCGACCCACCGGATGAGTGGCTTCGCGCTCCAACGCTTGAACCACAGGTTTCAGGTCAACGTCGCCCCACCACGCCGCAAGCTCTAAGCGACCTTCTGTGAGCGTCCCGGTCTTATCGAACACCACGTGTTGCGCTTGGGCGAGTCGTTCTACAGCCTCGCCGTTTTTGATGATAATGCCCGCCCGTGCAGCTCGCCCGAGTGCGCTGCTGATCGCGAGGGGGGTTGCCATGGCTAAAGCACAGGGGCAACTCACGACCAAGAGCGCGATGGCGTTTTCGACCGCGTGTTCCGGACTCGTCGGCCACCACAGTACGAGTGTGATGAGCGCTAGGAGTGTGACCAACACGACAAAATAGGCCGCTACCTGATCCGCCAGTAGGGCCACTTTTGGGCGCAAGAGTGCTGACTGTTCGAGACTTCGCACCAATTGACCGACGCGCGTGGACTGGCCCGAAGCCGTCGCTTGAATCCGCAGCTCGCGCTCTAAATTCAGTGTCCCCGCGTAGACTTGCTCACCCGGGCAAACTTCCGCGGGCACGGATTCGCCCGTTAGAAGTGCTAAATTCAGCGAGGATACCCCGGAAATCACGGTGCCATCGACAGGCAATACGTCGCCTGCCTGCACGATCACCACCGCTCCGACCGGAACCCGAGCGATCGGCACCTCTTTCACTCCATCAGCGGTCACCATGCGCGCGCTCGATGGCGCCAACGACTGGAGCAGGGAGGCTTCATCCAGACTCCTCCGCTGACTCTTCTGTTGAATGTAGCGTCCTACCAACAACAAGAATGTCAGCACACCCAACGTGTCAAAGTAGATCTCTCCGGCACCGCGCACCGTATTGATCGCTCCCCAGATGAACCCGGAACCGATCGCCAGGCTGATCGGAATATCCATGTGGACGGAGCGAGCTCGCACGGCCGCAATCGCCCGCTGAAAAAATGGAAGTGCCGACCAAAAAACCGCAGGGATCGTGACTGCCAAGCTGCCCCAGCGAAACAGCGACCAGAGCTCCCGGTCCAGCCCGGACGCCAACCCCGAATAGAGCGCAAATGCCATGAGCATCGCATTGCCAGCAGCCGCCGCGGCGACGCCCATTCGAACCAGAAGCTTGCGATCCTCCTCGCGAACCTCGGACCCGGCGTGATCGCCTACGTTGGCGTGGCAGGGATAGCCAAAGCTATCCAGCCTGCGCGCCAGAGCGCTGAGCTTCAATTCTTGAGGATCGAAAGCGACGGTTAATCTGCGGCGCCCTAAATCGACGCGCGCTTCGCGCACACCAGAAACTCGGCTACACACCTTCTCAACGAGCCACACGCAAGCTCCGCAATGCAGGCCTTCCAGGTGGAGATCGACTCGATTCAGGCTCGAAGAAAGACGCTCGACCAGCAGATCCTGCAGCGTTTCGTCGTCAAAATCTTCGTAGGTGCGTTTTGTCACCCGTGCGCGTTCGGTACGGCCGCCGAGCTTCTCGCGAACGTCGTAATATGCTGTCAGCTCTGCGCCCCGGAGCAAGCCATAGACCGAAGCGCAGCCGTCACAGCAGAATTGAAGCTCAGCGCCAAGCTGCACGCGCGCTGCGGGAACCGGCAGTTCGCAGTGGCTGCAGGCGACGTTGGCAACCGGAGGGGGCACCCAGCGTGGCGCAGCGGAACCGCCGACGCTGAGCGTCAATGACTCCTCCTGTGCATCGGGCAGTCAGCAGGCATCTCAGGGACTACCGGCGTAGCGGTTCGCGTGGTGCTAGGCGTCGTGGTGATGGGCGTCATGGAGACACGCTGAATGCTGGACGCAAGGCTCGTGCGCGTGAATACGCCAATCACACCCAGTGCCACCAATGCCAGCGCGCTCAAGGAGGGCACCCAGCGTCGCAGACCTGCCGTGAGCCGACCGAAGCCCCACGCAAAGAGCACGAGGGCCGGGACTGTGCCCAACCAGAACGTCCCCATCGTGAGTGCGCCGAGGGCCGGGCTTCCAGCCCCTGCGGCGGTCACCACGAATGCGTACAACCAGCCGCAGGGCAGCAACCCCGAGGCGGCGCCTAAAAGTGCACCACGAATTAACGGCGGACGACGCTGGGCGCGACTCGCCAAGCGATAGACCCACAGCACCGTTGGGCTTGCACTAGACTCCGGCCCATGGCGACGAAAGAGCTGAAATCCTACCGATTGGCTTAGAAGTAGCGCACCCCAGATCACCATCACCACCGACGCCACGATGGCACCGGTACGCCCGAGGCCGACCCAATCGAGCGCACCGTTGGCAACCTGTCCGACGCCACCGGCGATGGCTCCGAGCACCGTGTACGTGCCGAAGCGACCCAGATGATAGGCCACATGGACGCCCCGACGATGCTGATCCGAAGCCCCGGCGTAGAACGCAATCAATGGGCCGCACATGCCGGCACAATGCAAGCTGCCGATCACACTCGCCACGAAGACAGAAGGGAGCAGCGCCGTCATGGAGAGGGCACTCCGACATCGCGGCGGAACACTTCGAGATAACGCTGCTGTCCGGTCTGTCCGCGCTGCCCGCCTTGTTCGCGGCTGATTTCCAAACGAAATTCCCAGAGCCCAGAGCGAACCCGGGGTAGCTCAATCGAGTAGGCTCCAGGGGTATTTTCGATCAACGCCTTGTGGACGGTTGTTCCGGCACGTGCGTTGGGAAATGCGTCCAGGCTCAGGTGAGCCCCAGAAAGTGGAGCCCCCGTTCGGTCGGCGGCAGCCACGTTGACGCTGAAGGTGCGTCCATCCGGGGAAACGCGCGTGGTCAGCGTGACGCGATAACCCAGTTGGCGACTTCGCAACGCTTCGGCTTGATGTTGATCCCAATTGACGGCTTTGCGGTAATAATCATCCTCCAAAGAGACGCTGGGATCGTTGACGAAGAGCACGACAATGGCGACCAGCCCGAGCACCGAGCTGCCTAGTAAAACCACGGGCAAAAGCGCCCAAAATCGCCCTCCCGAAGCCGTGCGGGGCTCCGACCCAGGCGATACAGTCACTCGGTCCGCTAAGGTGATCGTCATGGCAACGGCTTCTTTCCAGCTTCGAACTTGGGCCCCAGGAGTCGATACGAGGTTTCTTCGTGAAACCGGTGACCGGCGGAAACAACAAACCGCACCTCACGTGCTCCGTTCTGGAAGGATGCTAGCGGTGCAATGACGAAGACGCTGGTGATCTGTTGTTCTCCAGCGGGCACGCGCAGCGGATTCTCAGGCGCCACGAGGCTCATCCCTGGCGCCCCCAAAAGCTCGATGCGGTAGGCTTCGGCCACGTCACTTCGATTCCTCACCTTGACGCGGATCTGATTGGTGACGCCATTCGCAGCGACCACAAAGGGAGCACCCAACCCACGCAAGACAGTGACTTCTGCCGCCCGCGTGTCTTTCCCAAGAAAGAACAAGGCGGCAAGCAAGCCACTCAAAGCCAACGGATACATCACCAGGCGTGGACGCCGCGTCGAGGAGACCTTCGGAACAGTTGCCAAATCTTGCTGAGCCACGTAGCGCACCAGGCCCTCCGGTTTCCCGATCTTGCGCATGATGCTATCGCAAGCATCCACGCACTGAGCGCAGGCGACGCACTCAAGCTGCAGACCATCCCGGATATCAATTCCCGTTGGGCAGGTTCTGACGCAGGCGCCACAATCGATGCAATCACCCAATTCATCGCGATTCTTACCACTCCCGCGCACTTCACCCCGCCCGTGATCGTACCCAACGATCAGGGAACGCGTGTCGAGCAAGACGGATTGGAGCTTGGCGTACGGACAAATAACCGTGCACATTTGCTCGCGAAAGTAAGCAAAATCAAAATACACGAGGGCAGTGGTGGCGAACATGACTAGGAACGGCCCGGGGTGTTCATAGGGAGACTGGCTCACCCAGCGCCGGAGTGCCTCGACCCCAACGAAGTACGACAAGAACAGGTTTCCAAGCGCCGCCGACAGGACGACAAAAACGCCAAATTTGAGCGCCCGTCGCCAGCCACCCCCCGCTCGATCAAGTCGGATTTGGCCACTCCGTCCGCCTTCGATCCAGCGTTCAATGGGTCGAAAGACAAACTCCAGATACACCGTTTGCGGGCATCCCCAACCACACCAGGCACGCCCTAACAACGCCGTTATCCAGAATATGGATACGAAAATTGCCAATATCAAAATCATCAGCAGGACTGAATCAGTGGGCAAAAACGTTCTGCCGAAGAGGTGAAACTCTCGCCTCGGTAAATCGAGAAGCATCACCGGGTGCCCGTTGAGCGTCATGAAGGGCAATGCGACAAACAGCAACACCAAGCCGAGGCCTACCCAGCGTCGCCGTGTGAGCCAGCGCCCGCCGCTCGGTTCGGGACGGACTTGGTAACGTGTCCCGTCCGCGTTCAGCGTTGGCAAGACTCGACGAAGTGGACGCAAGGGCGCGTTCACGCTCTCACCTGTTTCCGATTGAAATGCGGCTCAGGGTGTCGCAACCGGCGTTCCTTCTGCTGTTTTTCCAGGGAGATTCTTGCCCCGAATGCTGCCAACGAACGCGACTAGTTTCTGGAGTTCGATGGGAGTTAACAGCTTCTCCCAAGCGGGCATGCCTTTGACTTGAACCCCCGTCGCAACGACGCCGTAGATGTCCATGAGCGACCCTGTGCCATGAATCCAACTACCATCGGTGAGGTTCGGCCCAATCAGCCCCTCACCGTGCTCCGCATGGCAGGGCTTGCACCTCGCCGCAAAAATCGTGGCGGCGTCATTCAGCATCTGCGCATTCTTCATCAGGCGCGCGAGGCCCTCCTCGGTCACCTCGGTGCCAACTAGCTTCTTCGCCGTCTCCTCGCGAAACTCACGCATGTCCTGCTCGTACGCGTCAGCCACGCTCGTTCCCTGGTGGCTCAAGTGGTAGTGAAACGCGTACCCGAGCGCAAAGACGAAGCTTCCCCAAAAGATGTTCTTCCACCAGGGTGGCAACGGGTTGTCGTATTCCTGAATGCCATCGTATTCGTGACCCGTGAGTGAGTCTTCTTGCGATTCATGACCGGTGGGGTTTCGGCTGGTGCTTTTCTCTGAATGATCGGCCATTTTTACTCATTCCCAGCTGAGTGGGTTCTGCTGATAGCTGCGTCCGATAGAGGGAGTTGTTTGTCGGCTTGCCAACGAGAACGGCTCGAATGCCGAACTGTTTGATAGGCAATTGCGACAAACACAATGAAAAAGATGATGAGCGCCACCTCGGCATAGCCTGCCAGATGCATGTGGCTCATGATGTCGCTCAGCCTCATGGCGTCACCTCCGTGCCCGGGGCAATTACTGCCGCGATGGCGGGAGCTGCTGCAGGTAGCTTAATGTCAGTACCCAGGCGCTGCAGATAGGCGATCAGCGCGACAATGGACTTATTCTCGAGGCCGGCCGGGCCACCCTGCGCCACGATTTCTTTAGAAATGTCGCGAGCCTGCTTTCGCGCCATAGTTTCGGCGTGGTTCACCGCGTCGCCATACGGCACCCCCAACATCGCCATCGCGTCCACTTTCTTCTGAATCGAGTCAAACTCAGTGTCATTGCGAAACAGCCAAGTGTACGCGGGCATGATTGAGCCCGGCGTGGTCGATCTTGGATCCTCCATGTGCCGTACGTGCCAGAGGTAAGGATATTTGCCGCCAACACGGTGTAAATCAGGCCCAATTCGCCGCGATCCCCACTGGAAGGGGTGATCGTACACGAACTCGCCGGGCTTGCTGTATTCACCGTAACGCTCCGTTTCGGAACGGATCGGGCGCACCATTTGCGAGTGGCAATTGTAACAGCCTTCGGCAACATAAATGTCCCTGCCCGCCAGTTCGAGCGGTGTGTACGGCTTCACACTCGCGATGCTGGGCACGTTCGAACGGATGAGGAACGTCGGCAGCATCTCAAAGGCGCTGGCCACGAGTACGGAAACTGTGACCCACACGGTGAACTTGAAGGGCTTGCGCTCCCAAGCCCGATGCCACGAAGCTCTGGAGAAGTATCGAAGCCGATGCCCGGTGTCCGAGAGCGTGGTGTGTCGAGGGATCTCAAGCCTCGGTGTTTCCCCCACAAACTCACCGAGCGGAGGCGCCTCGTATTCGACCACCGCGTAGGTGGCAGGGCGGTGCTTCCAAGTGAGCAAAATATTGATGAGCCCGAGCGTGACTCCGATGACGTACATCGCGCCGCCGAGCGCACGCACCCAGTACATCGGAACGAGCTTCACAACGGTTTCAATGAAATCCGGATAGGCAAGACGCCCTGTTTCGTCAAATGCGCGCCACATCAGCCCCTGCGTGACCCCAGCGACATACATCGACACGATGTAGAAGAGGATGCCGAAGGTGCCGATCCAAAAATGGAGCTCCGCAAGCTTCTTGGAGTAAAGCTCGGTCTGGAAAATGCGCGGCGCCAACCAATACAGCAACCCGAATGCCATGAATCCGTTCCAGCCCAACGTTCCACTGTGAACATGGGCAATCCCCCAATCAGTGTAGTGGGAGAGCGCGTTCACGCTCTTGATGGAGAGCAACGGCCCCTCAAACGTTGCCATCCCGTAAAACGTGATGCCGACGACGAAGAACTTGAGAACAGGATCCGAAGCGACCTTGTTCCAGGCACCACGCAACGTGAGCAGCCCGTTGATCATGCCTCCCCATGAAGGCATCCAGAGCATGACGCTGAACACCATGCCCAGCGTCGCCGCCCACTCAGGCAACGCTGTGTAGTGCAGATGATGCGGCCCCGCCCAGATGTACATGAACACCAACGACCAAAAATGCAGAATCGAGAGTCGGTACGAAAACACCGGGCGATCAGCGGCTTTCGGCAGGTAATAGTACATGAAGCCCAAAAATGGCGTGGTGAGGAAAAAGGCAACGGCGTTGTGCCCGTACCACCACTGCATGAACGCGTCCTGCACCCCAGCGTAAATCGAATAGCTCTTCCACAGGCTCACGGGGATAACCAGGCTGTTGAAGATGTGAAGGATGGCCACGACCACGATCGTGGCGATGTAAAACCAAATCGAAACGTAAAGATGGCGCTCACGCCGCTTCGCAATCGTTCCAAAGAAATTAATTGCAAAAGCAATCCAGACAACCGCGATGGCAATATCGATGGGCCATTCCAGCTCAGCGTATTCTTTGCCTTGAGTGATCCCAAACGGCAGCGTGAGCGCGGCAGAAACAATGATCGCTTGCCATCCCCAGAAGTGAAACCAGCTGAGCTTGTCGCTAAAGATTCGCGCCTTCAGCAAGCGTTGGCTCGAATGGTAGATGGCTGCAAACACAGCATTGCCTGCGAACGCAAAGATGGCGGCATTCGTATGCAGCGGGCGAAGCCGACCAAACGCCAGCTGAGGCAGGCCAAAGTTGAGGCTCGGCATCACCAACAGCAGCGCGAGCCAAAGTCCGACGAGCGTTGCGACGAGCGCCCAAACGGCAGTGGCCAGGGCGAAGGCTCGAACGACGCTGTCGTTGTAAATAAACTTTTCGAGGCGGGACGTCATTGCCGGCGCAGGTGAGCAAGAGACATGCCGGGCGAGTGCTCTCAAGTTTGTTCGAAAAAATGGAGCTTTCCAGACCCACCGTCCGTTTTGCACGCATGCGTTCGCGCATGATTGTCGACACCAAACGCAGATATTGCGCCAAAGTGTGGCTGGACAGTGCGCACGCCTTAAAGCCGGGGTGGGCCGTGTCGTAGCCCCATCGCGGCCCGTCACTGAACCGGTGTTTGTACGCCGTCGCACCCGCCTGAATCGCCATGAAGCCCCCCAGCACTCCACCCAACGAAAGTCAGCGACTCGCCGTGCTTGCCGAGTACGGAGTTTTGGATACGCCGGCCGAAGCTAAGTTTGACGCGATCACTCGGCTTCTCGCGACAGCACTAGAGGTTCCGATCGCGCTCATTTCGATCGTCGACGCAGATCGCCAGTGGTTCAAGTCACGCTACGGGCTGGAGACTCCTTTCACGCCGCGTGACGTTTCATTCTGCGGGCATGTCGTGTCGGCAGAGTCTTCGCTGATTATCCGAGACGCCTGCGAAGACGAGCGTTTCGCCGATAATCCGCTAGTTACTGGCAACCCTCATGTCAGGTTTTACGCGGGAGCACCGATCTGCACGCCTGAGGGGCTCGTGCTTGGCACACTGTGCGCGATCGATCATGAGCCACGGGAACTTTCCGAAAAGCACCGCGAGCTGCTCCAGATGCTGGCTAACCACGTCACTGCACTCTTGGAGTTGCGGCGTAAGGAAGTTCGGTTGGTCAAGAAGCGTCGCGCCCTCGCGATGCATCAGCAATTCTTCGAGATGAGCTTGGAGCTCATGTGCACCGCGGACAGCATGCTCTACTTCCGGGAGCTGAATCCAGCCTGGGAGGAGGCACTTGGCTTTAGTCTGGAGGAGCTTCGGTCTCGCCCATTGACCGAGTTCGTTCATCCCGACGACCTTCCGGCCATGCTGGCTGAAGTCGGGCGCCTGCTCGACTATTCTGCAAAGACGGTTAACTTCGAGAATCGCTACCGCCACAAGGATGGCCACTGGGTGTCCCTCTCATGGGTGGCGGCAGGTAAGGATGGTAATATCTTCGCGACCGCGCGCGATATCAGCACCTATCGCACGAATCAAGCGCTGTTAGCCGAAAGCGAAGCGCGCCTGCGCACGCTGTTCGGCGGTATGTCCGAAGGCATGGTGCTGCAGGACGTGAGCGGCAGCATCACAGAATGCAACGCGGGCGCTGAGCGCATTTTGGGTCTTTCAATGGACCAAATGACGGGCAGGCAGTCGGTGGACCCAAGGTGGCAAAGTATTCACGAAGATGGCTCACCGTTTCCCGGTGAAACGCATCCCGCCATGGTCACGCTTCGCACAGGGGAAGCGCAGACCGATGTCGTCATGGGTGTCCACAAGCCAAGTGGCGAACTCACTTGGGTCAGCATCAATTCCTGCCCACTTTTTCACGATGTCGAAAAGGAGCTCTACGGTGCCATCACCACCTTTCGCGATATCACCGAGCAGCGGCTGAGATCGCAGTTGGCTGAACGCTACGCTCGCCAAGAACGTTTGGTCACCACGGGTACGCTGGCTGCAGGGGTGGGGCACGAGATCAACAATCCCCTGAGCTATGTGCTCGCCAATCTCGATTTCGCTTTGGAGCAGCTACCCGCTCTTGGCACAAGCATGCCATCCACGCAGCAGCGGGAGCTGGTTGAGGTGTTGGGCGAAGCACGGGAAGGGGCGGAGCGGGTACGGCGGATCGTGCGCGGGCTACGGGCCCTAGCACGCGAAGAGAACCAGCCTGTGCCCACGGATGTTCATGCCGTGGTCGAGATTTCTGTGAATATGGCCATGCACGAGGTTCGGCAAAAGGCCACTGTTGACGTCAACCTGCGTGCTGTTCCGCTCGTCATGGCGGATGAGTCTCGGCTCACACAGGTGATTGTGAATCTGCTGATGAACGCGGCTCAAGCGTTTACCGCCCACGATCCGACGCGGAATCGCATCTCGGTGCGGTTAGAAAAGATGCCTGAGCGGCGCGTCGCTATCGTCATCGAAGACAATGGCCCCGGCATTTCTCCGGAAATTCTTCCCCGCATCTTTGATCCGTTCTTCTCAACCAAACCCGTGGGGCAGGGCACCGGACTCGGGCTTTCTATCTCACACAGTATTGTGACGGCGCTCGGCGGAGAGATCACCTGCAACACCCGGCTCGGAGAGGGGACCACCTTTCGAGTGACACTCCCTGTAGCAGGCGATGCCTCCATGATGTCGCTCAAGCCCGGCGCAGCAGACTTGGCGCGGGCTAAGATCCTCATCGTCGACGACGATATTGGTGTTCTGAAATCCACCGCCCGGCTGCTCGCAGCTGACCACGACGTCGTGGCACTCAGCGATCCACGTGAAGCGTTCGCTCAGATGTCATCGGGTGCGAGCTTCGATATTGTCCTTTGCGATTTGATGATGCCTCACATCAATGGAGCCGCCCTCTATCAAGCCATTGCCGCTCATGACGCCGCGTTGGCTGATCGCTTTGTGTTCATCACGGGCGGATCGACAGGTGACGAAATGACAAAATTCTTGGCGGATTGCCCCAACGAACGCTTAGAAAAACCGCTAGATATCAAGAATCTTCGGGCTATCGTCAGACGTTTCGCCGACTTGCGATCGGGTGCAACCCCTGATGCGGCGTCGTCCCATTGGAAGTTAGCTCCGTAATCTCTACGGCTCTTCGTGCACGCGCAGGTTCCCTCCGAAAATGGGCTATTTGGAGCGTGGTGAATTGTGCTACCCTGCGTCCTTCTCGAGGAAGGGTTTATTATGAAACTTCAGTATTGGGTTTGGTTGGGTTCGATGGGTCTAGCAGCACTCGCCGTGCAAGCTTGCGGTAGCGATTCAAGTTCGTCCGGGTCAGCCGGCAGCGGCGGCAAGGCCAGTGGAGGTGCGAACACCGGCGGCAATAGTGGAAACACCGGTGGCAAAGCCACAGGCGGTACGTCAGCAGGTGGTACGTCAGCAGGCGGTACGTCAGCAGGTGGCACGTCAGCAGGCGGCACGTCAGCAGGCGGTGGCGCGGGTACAGGGACCGGAGGTGTCGGCAACGGCGGCGCATCTGGCATGGCTGGCGTTGGTAATCAAGCAGGAGCGGCTGGTGCGGGTCAGCCCGGATCAAAGGCCGAGGCCCAGGTTGTGCACATTGCCGACGGTGAGACGATTACAGGCACAGCAAACTTCCAGCTTCTCGGCAATGGGGATGTTAAGCTGAAGCTGACCGTGACCAACTGCCCGGTGGGTGTCCACAACGTTCACTTGCATGTTGGTAACGCGTGTAGCGCTCCCGGGCTACACTGGGTCCCCAACGGAGAGATCATTACGGCAATTACCTGTGACGCTCAGATGATGGGCTCGTTGAATTTCACGGCTCCCGCAGCAAGCTGGGAGGTCAATACGGATACTATGAACGATGTGTCCAAGTACTTGATCGTGATTCACGCCATCAATCAAGGGCCAGCGATCGCCTGCGGTGAAGTCAATCCGCTCTAATCGCTAGAAGGGAGTACTGGCGGGTGCCGAGGGTCCAAGTTGTTCTCTGCACCCGTTCTTCTATTTAGGCCGCGAGCCCCGCTTGAACCTGTCCTGCGATGAGGGCTAGGTGTTTAGGAAATCACCTGAAGCTGACGCTCCATTCGGTTGGGCAGGGCCGCGTTCGATAGAGGGCGCGGATGGTCGCCTCGCGGCCGGATGCTTGTCGAGCGGCTGCGTTTAAGGTGCACCCGAGGGTATGACTGCGAGGACTCCCGGAGCTATTCGGCTGGCACAGAATGCGCCACCGGCTGCAACGGTATTTCAGAAAATATCCGGCAATTTCAAGGGCATCAGGCTGGCACGACTGATGCTAGGAGCGGGCATCTTGGGTGAGGTTCAACCCAGAAGTCTTCAGCTCGGCGCCACACCCAAGCGTTCGCACAATAATGCATCTCCCTTACGCTGATAATTATCCACAGGCTCTCAGTATGGCAAGCCGCTGCTTGGCCTGGCTGCTCACAGCCGTCATCTGGGCCCGCCCGCTGACCAAACGGAGGGCGACGCTGGCGCTGACAGCGGCTGTTTGGGTCGCGGCGCTTTTTCCTAATATCGAAGCGTTTACCCGATTCTTTGATTTGGCTGAAAACCCAAACGCAACGCAGTTTCTGGGTGCGATGTCGCTGCACCAACATGCGGCTACGATCGCAACGCTGGCCGTGCTGTTGACCGAACCCCTCTGGTTTGGTGCTCTCGCAATCGTAGGGCAACTGCTCTTGCTGGGGCTTTCTTTGTATCTGCGCGAGTCTGAATTCGAGCTCACTTTTGCTTATTTGGCGTGGTTTGGCGTCATTGTCGGAGTGCATGCCGCTCGCTTCGTCTCTCGCGAGTCTGAGCCCATGCCGCGCAAGTTCACCGTATTTTCGCAAGATTTGGTCATTTGCTTGGGCAGCGTGGCGCTCGCAGCGTTCATCACTGATTCGGTGTTTGCGCGCGCTATCTTCAACGGTGACGAAGTCGCCAACAGTTTCCAGGCCGATGTGTTGGCCCATTTTCAAGCCTACGCGGTGCCCAAGCCATGCGCGAGCATGTTTCAGAATTATTGGGTGTTCACGCATGAGGGGCGGATGTTTTCTCAATACACGCCAGGTTGGCCCCTGTTCATGGCAGTGTTTCAGCGCTTCGATGCGATCTGGTTAGCCGGGCCCGCGATGACAGGGATTGTGGCCGTAGGGATCGCTCGGCTTTCGCGACGCCTGGTGCGGGGTGTTGGTGGGCCACTGCTCGGTGCCCTGGCGTTGAAGATTGCTGGCCCACTCGGGGCAACGCTTGCTGTGCTGGGACCGAGCTTACTCCTGAACGGCGCCTCGCGTTTTTCGCACACGATGGTGTGCGCGTGCTTCGCCTGGTCTGTCGAAAGCCTTTGTGTGTTGGCGGATCGGCCTGGCTCGCGCTGCCGGATCTGGGGTTATGGCTTTCTGCTAGGAGCGTCGACCTCGCTCGGCGTGGCGACGCGCCCGGCTGACGGCGGAATGCTGGGGATTGGTGTCTTTCTGTACTTTGTTTGGGTCTTGATCAGGCGTCGGATTGGGTGGCGAGAATTTGCCGCTACAAGCTTTGGGTTTCTCCTGTTCGGCGGGCTCACTTTGGTGATTCTGAGGCTTCAGTTGGGGGAATGGTTTGCGACTGGATATTCGCTTACGCCATCTATTCATCGGGAAGGGACGCTAGTGCTTAGCCTGCCCAATCCGAATGAGATCAGGTACGGCGTGCCCTTAGCGACGGGCTCATTCTGCTGGTGGCCTGCAGCGCCGGCACTTGGACTCGGTGGTGTCGTGCAAGCCTTGAAGGGACGCGAGCGTCGACTCTCAATCATGTTGCTCGTCAGCACTGCAGCTCTTCTGACTTTCTACTCTCTGGTTGGTTTTGGACGTGGCGGAGATGAGGGTCACGGGCCAAGGTATGTGCTTCCTTCGGTGGTGCTTTGGGCTTCTGGAAGTGCGGCGCTCCTGGCTCCAGTGCTCGCTCGTTTCTTCAGTACACTGAAGTGGCGTTACATCCCGCTGCGACGCAGGTTATCTGCGACCGCCCCTGCATTAACGGCAATGATCGCGATTGGCTGGGGTGTGTATCGACTCGCGTACCGTATTTATCCAGTAGCTAAGGCGGAAACCATGGCCGCCACCGGGCCTTTGCGCGCCGCAAGGGATCAGAACCTGCGGAACGCGATGGTTGTCATCGTTCCAGGATCCATCCCTGCGCACCAGCAGAATTTGGCACAAAACCCGCCCATGAATGACAACCCGGACGTGCTCTTTCTAATTCGCGACAAGGCGGCGGATGAAGTCTGTGCGCGCAAGGCGTTTCCAGGTCGCACCTGGTACCGAGCTGGGATGGACACCAGGCTTGTGCCCTACTGACGCGGCGCCCGAAGAGTCAGCCGTGCGACCACCTGCCTGAGCCCGCAACGGTGTGAACGAAGAGATACACTGGGCTGGCAAAGGCCTGTAGTACTCAATGGCCGCGCTGGCATATACTTTGCTGCTTGCCTCCCCAACCCTGCGAACTTTGGCAGGTGGTGTGGCAGCGTTGGAGGCTCTCTTGAAACATACTGTTCTTAAATTGTCTTTGTGTGGTGGTTTGGGTTTGCTCGGTCTTCTGAGCGGCTGCGGTGAAAGCACGAGCTTTGAGGGGACCACGCCGATCCCGATCACGGAGCTGCCATCGAAGTATTCCGCGGCGATTTGTGCGGCCTACTCCGCCTGTGTCGGCCCGTTCGTGCCGGTTGTTTCCAACGGAACGGATTGCACCACTACCTGGAGGCGCGTCTTGGAAGATGAGCTGCCGAACTATCAAGCCGCTGTGACGTCCGGCAAGGTCAAATACGACGGCACCAAGCTTCAGGCGTGTGTCGATAAGGTGGCGGGCCTCGGCTGCAGTGCCATTAACCAGCGTGATATCGACCTTTGCGTAGCAACATTGAGCGGCACCGTCAGCGCCGGAATGCCCTGCACAATGGATGTCGAGTGTGCTCAGGGGACGTTCTGCAACGGTCCTGCCTGTCCCGGCATTTGCACGGCACGTCAGGCTGCCGGCGCCACGTGCAAGAATGACACCGATTGCGCCTCTGGCCTTGGATGCCACAGGGACAAGTGCGAGACTCCTGGCAGCGCAGGTGACGTCTGCGGTGGTCAGAACGATGCTAACTGCAGGGAGGGGCTCATGTGCGTTGGCGCCGATGCGCAGGCTGGGAAGGCTGGTCAGTGTCGGGCTCTCGCCGACGTGTTCGCGGGCAATCTTGGCGATAGCTGTGATCCTCGGGCTGACAAGCTTTGTAAGTCTGGCAGTGTGTGCACAGTACAGAGCTACAACCTCCTTTCGGACACTCTTGTGGCAAAGTGCGCGGCGCCTGTCACCTCCGGCGCAGCTTGCAAAATCGCTGGTCCTGATGCGTGCCCACCCGAGGAGTTCTGTAAAGTTACAGGAAGTATCGTTGCTAATATGGTGGACGGCAGCTGCACCAGAAAACCTACGGATGGGGAGCCGTGTGCGGCTGACTTCTCCAGCAAAAAGGTGATATGTGCGCCGTACACCGTTTGCAACAAGTCAACTACTTGTGTTAACCTGGAGCGCACAGGTGGGGCGTGTGAAAGCGCCAGCATTTGCTACAGCGGAACCTGCACGGGGGGCAAATGTGTCGCCGGCGGGAAGTGTAACTAGATCCAAAGCTTGATGTGCTTTGAGGTTTCGTTCTCGCACGTATTCACCGCGGCCCCAAGTGCTCCCAAACTTGTCCGCGACAGCCATCTCAAAGTCGAACACGAGGTAGTAAGCATGCTTACTATCTTCCAAGGAACGAAAAGGGCCAGTCACCTAGCGCTCTCGCCGCGCAGCCCCGCCAAGTCATTCTGGTTTTGCCCCTCACGCAGCGACCCGGCACTAACGGGGCGATGCTTGGGAGGGGCGCCTGCCGCCTTTCGCCAACATAGTTGCCTCCGTTAACGTATCAATTCGTAGTTGCAATATTTGGCCAAGCTACCGCCGGTGCGCCCCACGATCACATCGCCCTCGGGCGTGAAGACGGAGGCAGAAGCTTGCGCGTCCAACAACGTTAAAGGACCAACAGCTCCAAGGCGGAACAGTTCGCCGTCAGCCACCACAACGTCCCCGTTCGGTGAGAACCGCGGATTGTGCCCACGAAGCGGCAGCTCCATCAGCTTCTTTCCGTCGCTGGCGGAGTAGAGCCAGGTGGTGCACCCGAATTGGCGCAGACCCACGCAGCCAGAGACGATCAGGCTTTGGCCATCTGGCGAAAGGTCAACCCAGCGAAACGCAGGTAATTGCTTCGCATCGGGAAAGGGTTCTTGGGGTTTCCAGATCGGCTGCGCTGCAAATGGTTGCAGAGATCCCGTTTTGCGGTTGAGTCGAAATCGCTCTGGGGTGGAGGTGAAGACTTCCTGACTGTCCTTCGAGAACACGATGGCAGGCCACTGATCACCACTGGCGATGCCACCCAGTGGGCTCGCATCGACGGCGGAGAAGATGCTCGCGTTTTTGCCGTAGTCGCTGCCTCCAACCAGGGTGCTGTCGGGCGAGAAGCGGAGTTGGGTGTAGAGGGCGTCCATCTGCGAAATGTTTCCAGGAGGCACCGGGAAAGACCCGATTTTTGAACCATTCCGTGTGTCCCACAAATGTCTATCGTCCCAGGAACCCGCAACTTTGGTGCCATCCGGCGAGACATCGATCTGAAAGGCATCAGTGCGTGCGTACCAGAGAGGCTTCGAGTCTGAGAAGTTAGCTGGAATGTGCCAAGCCATCGCAGATCTGCCGGCGTACATGCCGAGCGTCGACCCATTTCCAGAAAGCGCGAGGGTCCAGATGTCACCATGTGCGTCGTTTGGCGCGAATCCGGAAGCGTCGCTGGTCAGGGCCGCAATCGGGATCTCGCCGCAAAGCGCCCAATATGGCTTCGTTGTACGGAGTGGCGGCGCTGTCATCTCCGGGTCGGACGGGGTCACCGAAGGCTTAGCAGGCGGCGACGCTGTGGATGAAACCGAAGGTATCGCATCAGGTCCGCCCTGAGGTAGGGCGGTCGAGTCTTCCGCAACGCGTCCACAGCCTAACGCTATTAGCATGAAAACAAACGAAGTGCGCCCTCTACCCAGACCTGCTCGTTCCGTCATGCAGATAGGGTACACCAGGTGATAAGGCTCCAACACTCCTACTCGTCTGGAACCGTTGCGTGTCACGGTGGCGGGCGCTCCGGGCCAAAGGTGTAAGCTTGCGAGCGAGGTGAGCGTTCTGCCCATTATTGCGCGGTGAATCCACCGTCGATCAGCAGAGTGGTCCCAGTGATCATCGCGGCAGCGGGTGACGCTAAGAATACTACGGCACCTGCCACATCGATCGGATCTCCGACGCGACCGAGCGGCAGCTTGGCCAGCAGGGCCTCCCGAAAGTCGTCATTTTTAAGCCATTTCACCGTGCCTGGCGTGCGGATGAAGGTGGGCGCTACGGCGTTAACATGGATATTGTATTTGCCCCACTCCGCTGCCAGACATTTCGTGAGGTGAGCGATGGCCGCTTTAGTCATGCAGTACACGGATTCGGTGGGGAGCGCGACAAACCCGGCTTGTGAACTCAAGTTGATAATCTTGCCCTGCTTCGCCTGAATCATGAAGCGCCCCACTTCTTGACTCACGAAGAAGGTGCCTTTGAGATTGATGCTACACGTGAAGTCAAAGTCAGCTTCGGTGACGGACTCGGCAGGATTCGCCGGGCCCACTCCCGCGTTGTTCACCAAGATATCAATCCGGCCAAAGTGGTCGTGCGCTTGTTTTACAGCGCTTTTGATCTCGTCGAGTTTGAGTACATCCATCTGCAAGGCTAGCGCGCGCCGCCCCATGCTCTGGATGGCATGCACGAGTTCCGTTCCTGAGTCGACATCGCGCAACCCAAGCGCAACATCCGCACCGGCCTCCGCTAAGGCCAACGCACAGGCTTTGCCGATGCCGCGCGCGGCGCCCGTGACCAATGCGACCTTGCCAGTAAGTTGAAACGAGGGGAGTGCGCGTGGGGTGTCAGAATTCATGGCCATTTGTTTGCAGGAAACGGCGACAAATTCAAGCTTACGGCTGGGCGAGGCGCGAATCCTGTGCGCGGATACATTCGTCGCAAATCTTGGTCTGCGCGGAAACTCCCCCCGCGTTCGAATCGAGGATGCAGATACCGCCTTCCAACGCACGGAATCTGTAGTGGCACGAGAGCCCTCGCGTCAGCTGTGCTTGTCAAAACGGAACGGATCGGAAGCAAGAACAGGCCACACGACCGTGACGAAGCTGGTCATAGAGTCATCAACATGTTGCTTGCACTGGGTCAAGCGCTCCACTTTAATCGTACTAAGGATGTGTAGGCTCGCGCGAAGCGTTCTGCTGAGCGACGGCCGCGCCATGGGAAGGGCAATTTTCAATGAAGAACTTGGCAAGGTTTGCAGTACTATCTCTTTTGACAGCGACGTTCACCGCAACGGCGTCCGATGCGGCGGCCAGCGTCACACTGCTTGGTTCCGATTCGCTCGAAACGATGGTGAAGCGCGTTTTGGCAACTTGCTCTTCCAATGTGAGTGGCGCCACCTTCTTTGCGGGGTCATCGGACGCGGCGGTGAGTTCCATGATCAACGGCTCCCAGCAAATAGCTCCAATTGGACGGCTATTGACCATCGCAGACGCCTGCGGGCCGAATCAATCCAAAGCTGAACAGTTGGAGATCGCAGCCGACGCAGTGAACGTCGTCACGTCGCCCAGCAGCGCGTTACAGTGCAAGGGACAAGTGTCCGGCAATGGTGTCGCATGGAGCAAAACGATCACGGTTAAGAATGGCATCGGCCCTGACACCAGCTACACGTTCTCAGCTTGGAAGGACGTCCTCAGAGTGCTGTTCGCCGGCCGGGACCAGGCGCACCTCTACACCGCGCCGGGAGGGCGCCCCGCCGACTGCAATAGCAACATTCGCAAAGCTTTGTGGAGCAATTGGGCGAACCTCTTCCAGGCCGGTTGTGACTCGGGAGCATGCACAAAGATTTCGCACGTTTGGCGCCCGAGCGACCTTCCGGGCGCCGTCGATACGTTCATAGCCCTGCTGGGCCTTCCAGGCGCCCCGTTACCCACGCCCTTCTGCAACGGCACCGATGGCCAGGATCTTGACCCGATTCGTGTTCCCTGTGATCCGGCGGACGCTGTGTGTGGATCGGATGGAACGCTCGGCCTTCTGCAACCGATTACGGTCCCAGAAAGCGCCCCAATCGCTACCGCTTACCCAATGAAGGCTTGCGACATCGGCGTCTATGGGCCCCTGCTCCGAGCGTCGCCATTGACACCTGCCCCGGTGGCGGGGTGAACGTGTTCACGCTGTGTCTCATGCCCGCTTGGAACGATCCCGCTCAGGCGACCGGGCTGAATCACAGTTGCCTGAAGGTTGAACGCAACGACTCGCCGTTCTTCACTCCGAACACGGCCGACAGCCGCGCGTACAACCTCTACCTTCGCAACCCAAAGGGTTCGCTGGTTTTGGAGGCATCAGGGAGGGAAATCTCTGCTGCTTCCTACCGCATCAGCGCTCAGTCGCCAACCGAGTGTCGTGAGGCAACATCCGCGCGTCAGATTGGGTGTCTCGCTTCGCACTATGCCTGCAGTATCGGTATAGCCGGCTCTGGCGCAGCAGCGGCGGGCGCTGCGGGGCTCTTCGTCCAAGGTATCGAGCCGAGCGCCACCACCATCCTGAGCCACAATTACCCCCTCGCGCGCAGCTACTATCTAGCGACGCTTAAAGGGTTTGAGAACGTCTCGAACATGAGTTCGTCTCCTCCTCCCGCCAGCTCAGTGGTCACCAACGAGTACAACATTGCAGCGTGTTTTGCTGATCGCAACGTCGTTAATGCAGCAGCGGTATTTGCCGGCCTAGTTCCAGTGAATGCTGCCGATCCGACAGCGGCCCCCCGCTGCATCGACTTCCCTGAAGACGGGTGCCTGGGAAACCCGCCGAATCGAAACGCATGCGCCAGTAACCCGCTTCCCCGCGAAGCCTTATGCGGCAACGGGCTCAAAGATGGCCTCGAGGCGTGCGATGACGGCAATAGAGTGTCCGGGGACGGCTGCGAGAACAACTGCACAATTACCGTAGATATCGACATCAGCTGCGTCACGCATTACTGCCAAGGATTCCGCGATGCATGCAATGCCGCCGTGGGCAACGCCGCGGCCGGGCCCGCCGCTGGTCAGTCCAAGTCAGCGCTTTGTAAGGCCCTCATCGACTGCTCAGAGGCCACCCAGTGTGCCAAAGGTAGCCTAGCTGCTGGTGAAACCTGCTACTGCGGCACGGCTGGCACGACGGATTGTATCTCAGGCTCCGCGAACGGCGCCTGCAAGGCTCAATCTGAAGCGGCTGCTGAGAGTACTAACGGGTTAACCGTCGGACAACGTTGGCTGAATCCCTCTTATGCCGTTGGCTTCGCTGGCCAATTCATCCAATGTGCAAAACAGAACTGTTCCAGCCCGTTGCCTTAAGGTCGCTCGTCGGAGGGAGTTCATGGTGATCAGATCCTTATTGGCAAAGTTTACGGTACTTGCGTTGGCCAGCATTTGCGCGAGCGTCGCTGTCGTTGGATGTTCGAGCAGTAGCGACAACGTCGCTGACGGTGGCATCGGCGAATTCGGTCTTAGGCTCACTATCGCGCCCGACGTTGATATCAGCGAGGTAACCTTCACGGTTTCTGGGAATGGCATCACTGCCATCACCAACAGGATCCCAGTCGGTGCTCTTGGCTCGACCATTTCAGCGGTGATCGGCGGGATCCCCGCCGGCTCAGGCTACACCGTCACGCTCTCGGCAATAGGGAAAAACAAGGTTACTGGCGCGCTGACGGATTGCGGCGGTTCGGCGCCTTTGACCATCATTGCGGGTCAGACCACGTCCGTCAGCATCGCTCTGCAGTGCCGCGGACCGAAGACGACCGGTGGCGTAGAGGTGGGTGGCAGGCTCAATAACTGCCCGACGATTGATAGTGCGACGACGGCAACAAAATCTCGCGCGACGGCTGCGGCGCCGACTGCACGATCGAGAAGTGTGGCAACAATCGCGTTGAAGCTGACGAGCAGTGCGATCCGCCGAACGGAACGACCTGTGACGTTCAATGCAAGCGGATTGCCTTGTAGCTGCGACAATGGCATCGCATCTCAGGCTCCGCGAACGGCGCCTGCAAGGCTCAATCCGAAGCGGCTGCTGAAAGTACTAACGGGTTAACCGTCGGACAACGCTGGCTGAATCCCGCCTATGCCGTTGGCTTCGCTGGCCAATTCATCCAATGTGCAAAACAGCACTGTCCCGCCGAGTGCTGCTTGCACTGATTAGGTTTTGGAGGTTTAAGATCGCTCGTCACCTGTCGGTCAAGAAGCCTCGCCGGGCGTAGACGATCCTTCACAGTCCGTCGTCAGAGTGTGCGTGACTTGTCACCCACATTCGTAGACGACTCGGCTAAGAACGAGCCGAGGAGTCTACGAGCATATGGACAAAAATCTAATCGGCCCGGTGTCGGCCATGCTTCTGTTGGGATTAGGACTTTCCGGTTGTAGTTCGGCGCAGAAGTCGGCACCGGAAGGGTCCACCGGTGAAATCAATATCCAGCTGACGAACGTTCCCGCGGACGCAGGCTGTTTGCGCGTGACCGTGCAGGGCTCGCGCTCTTCGACGGGGCTTTTCGACCTCACGCCCGGTTCGGCAGCTAGTTTCAAGATGGCCCGCTTGCCCGTAGGCGTCGCGACCGTAACTGGGGACGCATTCGCGGCAAAATGCGCTAATATTGCTGGCTCTGAACCCATTTTTGTGACTGAAGCTCCGGTGAGCGTGCGCATTGACCCAAGCGACGTTGCCAACGTGCTGCTCAAGCTCATCCGTAATGGTCGACTCTCGATTGGTGTCGACTTTGAGAAGAGCTCTTCTCCCTACTTACTTCCGACAGCGACCGGCGTCATCACTAAGGATCTGCTCACGACCGGTGACTCCGTGGGAGGCTACAGGATGGGCGGTATCCCTGATGGGCTTGGCCAGTTCGACAACGGGGACGGTACGTTTACGCTGCTCATGAACCATGAGCTCACGAGCGCAGTTGGCATCCCCAGAGCGCACGGAGCCAAAGGCGCCTTCGTGTCCAAGTGGACGATCCGGAAGAGCGATCTTACGATCATCAAAGGTGAGGATCTGATAAAAAATGTGGTGCTCTGGGACGGCAGCGTACCCGGGTACAAGTCGGCAACAACGCCTGCCACGTTCAGCCGCTTCTGTTCCGCCGATCTGCCGCCTCTGAGCGCTTTCTGGGATACCGCGAGCGTCACAGGTTTCAACGGTAGGTTGTTTATGAATGGCGAGGAAATCGGAGCCGAAGGTCGCGCGTTTGCTCATGCGATGGACGGGACGAGCTGGGAATTGCCGAGACTCGGCAAAACCAGCTGGGAAAACTCGCTCGCCGCACCCGCAACCGGCCTTAAGACGGTCGTAGTGGGCCTAGACGACAGCACGCCCGGGCAGGTGTACGTCTATATTGGCACCAAGACCAACACCGGCGCGCCTCACGAACGCGCGGGCCTCACCAATGGCAGCCTGTTCGGCGTCAAAGTGACTGGAATTGCCAGTGAAGATGCCACTACAGGTATCCCGTCGGTGACTTCGTTCACACTGGCAAGCCTCGGCAACGCTGAGAACAAGACCGGCGCCCAGAATGAAGCCGATAGCATTGCGGCGGGCGTGACCACCTTCAATCGACCCGAAGATGGCGCTTGGGACCCTTCAAGTCCGAACGATTTCTACTTCGTGACCACCGCTTCTTTCACCGGACCGAGCCGCCTTTGGCGTCTCCGCTTCACGGACGTGAAGAACCCGGAACGCGGCGGCTCTGTCGAGATGCTGCTCGATGGCACCGAGGGTCAGAAGATGATGGACAACATCACGCTCGACAAATTCGGGCATGTTTACGCGTTGGAAGACGTGGGCAGCCAGGACCACCTCGGGCGCGTGCTCCGTTATGACATCGCCACCGACAGTTTGAGCTTCATTGCCCAGCACGATGCGGCTAAATTTAGCCCCGGCGGAGCAGAATTCTTGACCCGTGACGAGGAGGCGTCGGGCGTGATCGATGCGTCAGACATTCTCGGCCAAGGCTGGTTTCTGCTTGATGTGCAGGCCCACTACGCGACGGATGCCGAAACCGTTGAAGGAGGTCAGTTGCTGGCGATGTTCGATCCCGAGTCCAAGGCTTGCACGACCTGCGACGATAACGACCCTTGCACGGTGGATGCCTGTAAGATCGGTGGGGGTTGCCTTCACACGCCGATCTCCGACGGTAACCTGTGTCAGGGTGGAAAGCTGAAAGTCAAAATTCTTGGATTCAACGATTTTCACGGTCAGCTCTCGACAGGTCGTAAGGTGTCGAGCCGTCCGGTCGGTGGCGCGGCCATCTTGGCTTCCTACCTGAAGACTGCTTCCAAAGGCATAGAGGACCAAACCTTGATCGTGCACGCGGGGGACCACGTGGGTGCTTCGCCAGCGGCTTCTGCACTCTTGCAGGACGAGCCTTCGATCAGCTTCTTGAACACTTTGGCCAATAGCGCCTGCACGTATTCAGACAAGCTGAACGCAAGTTGCAATCTGGTGGGTACGCTCGGCAATCACGAGTTTGATGAAGGCAAGGGCGAGTTGATGCGCTTGCTAAACGGCGGGAATTTCCCCGGGGGGCCCTTCCTGGAAGATCCTTATCAGGGCGCGCGCTTCCCGTACGTCTCGGCGAACGTCGTGGATGAGCTCGGTGGCAAGCCGATCCTACCGCCCTACGTGATCAAGAAGATCAAGGGCACCCCGGTGGCCTTTGTGGGGGCGGTTCTCAAAGGAACTCCCACCATCGTGACGCCCACGGGCGTGGCCGGACTGAAGTTTCTTGACGAAGCCGACGCGGCTAACAGCTACGTTCCTGAACTCAAGGCGCAAGGCGTCCGTGCGATCGTGTTGCTCATTCACCAAGGCGGCTCCCAGACATCGTACACCGGACCCACGGATGCGACGAAGGCCGCTCCGACAGGCGCGGACATCTTGGATATCGTGAAGCGCTTGGACAGTGAATTTGATGTCGTGGTGAGCGGTCACTCGCACAGCTTCACGAACGCGTTGGTGAGCAACAATGGGGGCAAGCAAATCCTCTTGACGCAGGCGTTTTCGGCTAGCACGGCGTACGACGACATCGATCTTTTGATCGATCCGGTCACGAAGGATGTGGTGAGCAAGAGCGCCCAGATCGTGACCACTTGGGGAGACGCGGGACCAGGACTCACTCCCGATCCGGTGGTCGCCTCCATCGTAATGGCGGCCGAATCTCGCGTGGCTCCTCTAGTCAATCGGGTGATTGGTTTCACGCCCTCAGCAATTGACACCACCGTGAACGCAGCTGGTCCGGGTGAGTCGCCGATGGGTGACGTGATCGCTGACGCGCAACGCGCTGCCACAGGAACTCAGTTCGCGTTCATGAATCCAGGTGGAATTCGAGCACCTCTCGACGCCGGGGACATTCTGTGGGGCGAGTTGTTCACCGTCCAGCCGTTTGGGAACAGCTTGGTGACCATGAAGCTCACCGGGGCTCAGATCAAACAGGTGCTGGAGCAACAGTGGTTAGGGCAACCTTTCCCCAGGATCATGCAGATTTCCGGTCTCACGTACACTTGGGATAACGCGTTGCCAGTAGGAAGCCGCATCGTTGAAGTTCGAGATACGGGGTCTGGTCTGATCTTGGATCCTGTCGCATTCTATACGGTGACGTGCAACAACTTCATGGCAGCCGGAGGTGATAACTTCACAACCTTCGTCTCAGGCCTGAACCCGACCGGTGGCTCTCTCGATCTTGATGCGCTGATCGAATGGGTATCCCACAACAACCCGCTCAATCCCGGCCCCGGCGGGCGCATCACCCGGCTCAATTGAGGTTGCGGTACTTAGCATCCTCCACTCGTTGGCCGTGCCTGGCGTGGTCCCTTCTGTTGCTTGCCACCGCTTGCAATACAAAGGCCACGCCGAGCGAGCCCGCCAATTCGTCGCCGATTGTCGTTCGCGTTGCCGGTAAGCCACTGACTGAGGCGGACGTCGAACGAGAGATCGCCCGTCAGCCTGAAGGAGGGCGAGCGCGTTACGCAATGCCGGAGGGCAGGAAACAGCTGATTGACAGCATGATTCGGTTCGAAGTCATGGCTCAAGCGGCCGAAGAGCGCGGCCTCTTGAAAGACCCGGACATCATCTGGTTCACGCGGCAGCAAGCGGTTAACAAATTGATTCAAAAGGAAGTCGGGGAGCGGACCGCGCCAGCGACCATCTCCCAAGAGGACGTCGCCCGCTACTACGAATCCCACAAGGATAAGGAATTCTCCCTCCCCGCCGCCTACCACGTGCAGCACATCTTGGTAGCTGACGAACAGCTCGCCCAACGGCTCCTGGTTCAAGCCCAGAAGCTGAACCCTGAGGATGAACGTGGGTTTGGTGGGTTGGTTGAAAAGTATTCACAGGATGCGCTCACCGTTCACGGTCAAGGTGATCTCGGATTCATTGACGCTTCGTCGCTGGTTCCGGGCTCCCTCTTGGAGGCCGCCACGAAGCTGGCAACACCGGGAGATATCGCCGGACCGATCAAAACGGAGCGTGGCTTTCACATCCTTCGCCTGCTTGGGCGGCGCGCGGCCGTCGTGCGCTCACTGGCAGACTCGGACGAACTGATCAGAAATCGGCTCGAGCGCGAACGGCGCACCGCAGCGTTGGAAGCGCTGGTGGCGCGCCTACGAAAGGCCGCCAACGTGGAGTTACTGGATCAGAAATCTCGTGCACAATGATGTGATGCTCACGCGTGACACCCGCGGGCGACGCCTGCGCCTTTTTTGCCGCGTTCGAGTGTCATATCTCAGTGAGATGCATCACAGCGCTCACCGCTCAGCAACTCTACGGCGCGCACCAGATCACACCCTACTCGTCAGTCTGCACCTCTGTTCAGAACTCGTTGACACAGGCGATAACCAAGTATCCCCGCTGTCATTCCCAGCACCAATAAGAGGCCGGGCTTGGAAAGCGCTCCCAGGCTCACGAAAGCCGGTCCCGGGCAGAATCCAGCGATCCCCCAGCCTACTCCAAAAATGACGGCGCCCGCGACGAGCGGCAGATCAATCTGGTGGCGTTCAGGTACGTGAAATCGCACGTCGAACAGCGGACGTGAGCGACGCTTCACCCACCTCCACGTGGGCACATAGACCAGCAATGCGCCCCCCATCACCAAGCCAAGGCTTGGGTCCCAGCCGCTAAATCCACCCGTAAAATTCAGAAATCCGACAATTTTTGAGGGCAGGGTCATGCCGCCGAGCGCCAACCCAAATGCAAACAAGAGACCACTCAGAAAAGCCGTGGCGAGAAAGCGTGCACCGTGCGTGGGCGTTGCTTCATGCCCCTTCTGATTCACAGCACTCCTCCGAAATATCGGCTCACAATGAAAACTGTGACGGCGGCGCTGAGCATGAAGGTTAACACCGCGGTCAAGGAGCGCGGTGAGAATCTGCCGAGGCCACAAATGCCATGCCCGCTCGTGCAACCGTCGCCGAGCTGCGTTCCGAATCCAACGAGCAACCCCGCCGCAAGAATGGCCCCACTGCTGCGCTCTAACGTGAACGCAAACGCCTCCGGTACCCACCTGGAATAAGCGAACCCTCCGAGCACGAGCCCCGCGAGGAAGAGTGCCCGCCACAAGGAACTCGCGTGTCGACCTCGCAGCAAGCCACCGGCGATCCCACTCACGCCTGCGATCCGTCCATCCAACACCAGCAACGCAGCCGCCGCCAAACCGATCAGAACTCCACCAGCGAGTGACGTGAGAGGGGTGAAATGTTCCATGACGGCTCCTTGTTTCTCTAACAGCTGTAACCTCTCGTTCACAGCCCGAACCCAGCAGGCAGACACTCAGAGCGTCGCGGCGCTGGCGCGTGGCAACAAATCGCGGCAATTCTTGCGCCCTCCACCGGTCATCCGCTTCGGCACAACCCTTGCTCAAAGCCGCCTGCCCCATGCGCACGTCCCACAGAAGATTCTTCGCAGTTATTACTTCTTTGGCTTCCGCGATCAGCGGTTGCACTTCTAACACCGACTCGAATGGCACACCGGTGGCCATGGCGGGTGCCGGTGCGATGCTCGGCGGCGCGGGTCCTAGCGCGAGTGGAGGAGCACCGACAGGTTCCGGGGGGCTCACAAGCGGAGGGGGAACGCTCAATACTACCGGTGGTGCTGCGCCGATGCTCCCGCCGGGCACGCTCGTGACGTATTACCAAGACATCGCTCCGCTGATTGCAGCCAAGTGCCTGAGCTGCCACCAGGACGGCGCGATCGCGCCCTTTTCGTTGTCTGATTACACGCAAGCGAAGCAGTTTGGCCCGTTGATGGTGGATGCCATCGGGAAGGGCACGATGCCGCCGTGGGGCGAAGCTGAAACCAGTGAGTGTCAGCCGCGTTTAGGCTTCAAGAACGATCGGCGTCTCACCACCGAGCAGAAGGCGCTGTTCAACACCTGGGTCAGCACTGGGATGCAGGAGGGGGGTAAGAATACGGCCGCCGTATTGCCTCCCGCCGCCAATCTGGACTTGGCGAATGCGAACACCACGATCCTCACCGACGCCAAGCCCAGTGTGAGCGGAAACGAGGACAAATTCTATTGTATGAGCCTCGATCCTCAGCTCACCCAGGATGTTTGGCTCACCGGGACCCAGGTGATACCAGGCAACCGCAAGATTGTGCATCACGTGCTCGTGTTTGATGATCCGCAAGGCGCTTCGGTCGCGTTGACTCAGCAAAACGGCTATTACGAGTGCGTGGGTGGAAGTGGCACTCCGGGGAGCTCGCTGCTCGCCGCGTGGACTCCGGGTGCCACCGCCGCAGAAACACCGGCTGAAGTTGGCTTGCCGGTGAAAGCAGGTTCACGGCTCGTGATGCAGGTTCATTACCATCCTACCGGCGCCTCCACCGAGATGGACTCGGGCACCGGCGTAGCTCTGCGCTTTACAACCAGCGCGCCCAAATACACCGGGAAACTCAGCTTGATTGGCAACTTCAAGCGCGCCGATGAAGTGTTAGCCGGCGGCAAGGGCTATGGGTTGATGGCGGGTCCGGATGATCCCAACGGAGTCGAATTCTTCATCCCAGCGGGAGCCACGAATCACACGGAGACCCAACGCTTCCTTGTGAGAGGTAGCGGTGCAGCGGCCCAAGCCGTGAAGCTCTTCGTCTGGGGTGCCGGAACGCACATGCATTACGTGGGGCGTGACATGAAGATCGATGTGGAGCGTGCCAATCCGAGCGCCACGCAGCCCGCTAAGGAATGCCTGATTCAAACGCCAAGTTGGAACTTCAATTGGCAAGGTGCTTACTTCTATGATGCCCCGCTCGCCACTCTTCCCACCGTGAGCCCAGGCGATGTGATCAATCTGCGCTGCACGTTTGACAACACCCTGAACAATCCATTTCTGCCCGGTATTCTCGATGCTCAGGGCTTGAAGGCGCCAGTGGACGTGCGGCTAGGCGAGAGCTCACTCGAAGAAATGTGTTTGGGGATCTTTGGCTTCGCCATTGATAGCAAGCTGTCCGTTGCGTTGAACTAACGATTTATAGCGCGTGGGTCGGCCGGCCAGAAGAAAACTCCCCCAAAAACATGCCTGGCACCAGCGGAGACCTTAGGGAACGGGAGGGCCCGTCCGTCTGGATTCCGGGATGGACGAACGGGAAAACCAAAGTGAGGACGTTGGCCGGGCGCCGTCGCCAGCCTCCCCAACTCCAGTAGAGCAACTCTTAGCGCATGAGCACCCGCGTTGGGCATTTGCCCTCGGCGCCTTCATGGCGCTTTCAGGTTGGTTATTCGCAAGCAGCGCTCGTCAGGGCGAGTCCGTCGTGGCGGGTGTCGCCGGGATCACGTTGCTGCTTGGGCTACTTGCCATGGCGCGACTGAGAGTTGGCCCGTCATCGCCCGTGGTGGCCGAACAGGTCACGGCCCTTGTTCAGATCCCGAGCGCGGCCTCAGCCAGCACGGCCCCACCTAACGTGCCGTTAGATATCGTCCAAATCAAGACCGATTTTTTAACGCGCATGAGCCATGAGGTACAACCACCGCTCAACAATATTTTGGGGACGATTGCTCTCGTGCTGCGCTCGCCGCGGCTTGAGTCCGAAGATCGCAAGTTCTTGGAGAGCGCGCACATCTCCGCCACTTCACTGTTAGCTGTCGTTGACGACATTCTTGATCTGTCGAAGCTGGAAGCTGGTGATTTGCCCATTGTCGTCGATAGCTTCGAACCGCGGCCTTTGGTGACGGACGTTGCAGAACTCGCAGCCTCGGCGTTGCACAAAACGACGGTGTTGGTGCTGCCCAGCGTGGCCAATGAAGTGCCCCCGGTGCTTCTGGGCGATCTTGAGCGAACCCGACAGATTCTTGTGAACTTGGTGAGCAACGCCGTGAAGTTTACGCCCAAAGGGCAGATCGCCATTCGTCTCAAGATCGTCCACAGCGATGCCGAAAATGGGCGCTTTCGTTTCGAAGTCGAAGACACGGGGATTGGCGTCCGCCCGAGCGATCGGGAGAAGCTGTTTGAACCCTTCGTGACTGCCGCGCCGAAAGAGCGTCGGCAGCGCACCGGCTTGGGACTAGCCGTCTGCAAGCACTTGGCAGAACGCATGGGGGGCGAGCTGGGTTTCGAGAGCACCTTCGGTAAGGGGAGCCTCTTCTGGGTCGAGCTCCCTTTCGGTATTTCGCCGGTCTCTGTGCGCGAGGTGCCGCTTCAGCGCCGTAGGATCTTGGTTGCCGACGCGAATCCCACGGTTCGCCAATTGGTACGCGTGCATCTGGAGCACTGGGGTCTTGAGTGCGTGGGAGTGGCCGATATGCCGGGTGCCGTCGCAGCTTCGGAATACGCGGGGCGTACTCACATGCCGTTCTCTGCGGCCGTGCTCGCCGTGGAGGTCGTCGCCGAAGCGCCGAAGCGGCTGCTCGAAGCCCTGCGCACGCAGCCTGGTCAAGAGAAGCTGCCGCTCATTCTGCTATCACATCCGACGTCCGAAGCTGCGCCCGTCGAGGCCGCTTTTTGCCTGCGCAAACCGCTCCGGACCTCTGAGCTCTATAATGCGTTGGCGCAGTTGTTTTTAGCCAGAAAACGCGGCGCAGGAAAGTCCGGAGCGTTCCAACGTTCCAAGGCGGAAGATCGGATCTTCGAATTGCTCGTGGTCGAAGACAACCCGATCAATCAGCTGGTTGCCACTGAGATCATCGAAGAGCTCGGGCATCGCTGCACGGTGGTGGGCAACGGCGCCATCGCTCTGGAAACGCTTGAGCGAGCCCACTTCGATGCCGTGCTCATGGATTGCCAGATGCCCGGCATGGACGGCTATGAAGCCACGCGACGCATTCGCTCGCTTCCTGGACCTCTTTCCAAGATCCCAATCTTCGCGCTGACCGCCCACGCTCTGGTCGGCGAACGTGCGAGCGCGCTCGCCGCAGGTATGGACGATTACTTGAGTAAGCCGCTTTCCGAGTCCGCTTTGCTCAGACTCCTCCGGCTGTGGTTGCCCACCCAGCGCGGGCATCTTCCGCTCATCGATCCCACGGTCCGACGCTCACCCCGTGCGATCGATCTTTTTCAGCGCACGATTGGTAGCGAGATCTCCGCGATGGGGGCGGCGCTCCGCCAGCAAGATCCGCTTCTTTTCCGAACTTGCGCGCACCGCGCAAAGAGCAGTGCTTTGGCGATCGGGGCTGAGCGCCTGGCCTACACCTGCAAGGAGCTTCAGGATTTGTGCGACGGGCAGAGCCTCTCGCGGAGTGCAGCAGAAGAATTGATTCAGGTGGTCAAGGACGAATTGAGTGTCACCCTCGCCGAGCTGGCTAACGTGCCTGCGATGCCAAGCCTGCTGAGCCCGGCCCGGAATAGCTTCTCACCGTCGGCTCGCCCGGTGGGTTTGCGTATCGAGGAGCCGCGAAGCGGGTAATCTGAGAACGCTGCCTAGGGCAGCTCGAGGCTTGCGAAGAGCCTTTGGAACACCACCGTTCCGACCGATCCGCCTGTCGTGCTGTCGACAAGGGTTGATCTCGGACGCGAATGCGGGTATCTTCCGCGAGTCCTCATGTCTCAGCAGCCCCGCCCCTCGCTTCTACGTCGTTGCCCGATGGCATCGGTGGGCGCATGCGCGGCATCCCCCATTGGTCTTCGTCGCTATTCTATGAAGATTCCGGAGGCCGCCCCCTAAAAGGACCGAGAAATGCCCGTGATTTCTAGGCCTTTTGGGAAAACCAGAAGGCCTTTTTTTTGCCCGGATGCGCCGCGCGTTTGGGTTTGAGCGCACCTCCATGCTCGCTTGTCTGGGCTTAGGCGCTCCTTTGTCTGCACGCCTTCAACCGCTTCAGACCGACTTCAACCCCCGCAACCACATACCAAATCATGTCCAAGCAAGTCGATCTCGAACGGAATCTGGTGTTGCTGTGCGTCTTTCAGGCGCTGCTCATGGCGCTCTTTCCGATTGCGATCATGCCGCTCTTCTGGAGCCACGAGCTCGGCATGACTTGGACTGAGATCATGGAGGTGCAGGCATTCTTCAGCCTGGTCGCCGCGCTCTGTGAGGTCCCTTCCGGGTACCTGGCAGATCGGCTGGGCTACCGTAGAACGTTGCTGGCAGCGTGTTCGATAGTGACGATAGGTTGGGTCTTCTATGCCATGACGCGTAGCATCTCGGCGTTGTTGGTTGCGGAAGCTTTGCATGGTGTGGGGTTTTCTTTGGTTTCGGGTACCGACACAGCGTTGCTTTTCGAATCTTTGAAGCAGCATGGGCGAGAGAGCGAGTTTCCTCGTTGGTATGGGCGCATGCGTTTTTGGGGCCAAATTTCGGAGGGTAGCTCGGCGCTGCTCGCTGCGTTTCTGTATGCTTTCTGGCCGCGTCTGCCGTTTGTTCTTGAAATTGGCGTCTGGATTCTAGCTCTGTTGGTGGTGAAAGCATTGATTGCTGAGCCCGCTCGCAGTGTTGTCGAGAATCACTGGGCCAAGGTTCGGAGTGTCTTCCGGTACGTTTCGATTGAGCAGCCTCGCTTGCGCGGCGTGCTCTTTACCTCGGCGGTTCTGGGTGTGCTGTGTTATCTGCCAGTCTGGCAGATCGGGCTGTACGCGGAAAACGCAGGTGTGCCGCGTGCTTGGCTTGGCCCCGTATGGGCA
The DNA here is from genome assembly GCA_038251425.1 of Polyangiales bacterium. Taxonomy (GTDB): domain Bacteria; phylum Myxococcota_A; class Polyangia; order Polyangiales; family Polyangiaceae; genus JBBRRP01. Next base: position 8,127 of record JBBSBI010000017.1, on the reverse strand, counting down.
GCGGCCAACTTCACGTTGGCTCTAGGGGGCGCGAGTGCAGGCAAGCTGCAGAAGCGGTTGGGTCTCATGCCGCTTCTTTGGTTCTCGTTTGGCGCGATTGCAGTGGGCTATGCCGGGTTGGGTCTTTCGCACGCGCTGTTCGGCTTTGCCTTCTACTATCTGCAGACGTGGGCGCGTGGAGTTGCGATGATCCCTTTGCACCACCAAGAGCAGCTTCTCACTCCATCGGAGGATCGCGCCACCGTGGTGTCGATTCGTGCACTCCTTTTACGGCTGAGTGTCGCGGCGGTGATCCCCGTTGTCGGGCAGTGTGTCGACCGATTTGGTCAGCATTTCACCTTCCTCGTGAGCCCGCTCCCACTGCTCCTGGCCTCCATATTCTGCCTCTACTGGTTAGGGAAAGATAAACTGGCTAGAGTGCAGTAGGTAAGGCACGCATGCGAAACGTGAACGTGCGGTATGGGGGAGCGAACCGGGCCTCCGGTGTCTGCAACGGCGTGGGGTATATCTACGAGAAGGAAGTCGGCATTCGGGACAGAACGATGCCGTCCTATGTTATTGTCTATCTCCTTGAAGGGTCTGGGGTGTTTTCGGATGCCGTGTGCGGTTCGCGGTTCGTAAACGCTGGCGATGTTCTGCTGATTTTTCCCGGGGTGGCTCATTCGTACGATCGAGTGGATGAGAATGGGCTGTGGTCCGAATGTTTTATCGACTTTCAGGGCGAGATATTCGACGCTCTCTTGCGCGACGGCGTCATCAAGAAGGAGCAGCCGGTGCTCTCGCCTGGCCTCCAGCCCACGCTCGTGGCTGCCTGCGATGAGCTGATTCGCGACTATCAAACAGCAGTGCCAGGGCAGGAATCGGAGTTTGCCGCGCGAACATTGCTGCTTTTGGTGCGGATGCAGGAGGCGCACCGTCGACGCCGCGAGAGCGAAACGGAACGAAACTTCGTCGTTGACGCCTGCGCACGGCTGCAAGCAGCGCTCGATCAGAAGCTTGAAGTGGCAGAGGTGGCCCGCGGTTTTGGCATGAGCGAGCGGGCATTTCGACGCCGCTTCGTTGCGCACGCTGGAATATCTCCCGGGCGATACCGCCTCTTGCAGCGGATTGCTGCAGCGAGGAAGCTGCTCACGGAATCTGAATTGCCTATCAGTAGCATTGCGGAACGCCTTGGCTACTGCGATGTGCAGTTTTTCGCCAAGCAGTTCCGGGAGCATACCGGGATCGCACCGGGGCGCTTTCGGCGGGAACCGGGAACTGTGTTGGACCAAGAACCGCACGTTGGAGCCGCTGTAACCGGCAGCCGGGGTGGCGTAAAAGTTTCCGATTATTGAGGATCGGAGCGTCCGAATACTACTGCTGAGAATGGCCGAAGGTTCCCTTGCTGGAGGGGCACGTCCGCGCCACCATTCGGAGCACATGGGACACGCCAACGCCTTTCAAACCACGCCCAGCCTGCCTCTCACCGATGAGGAGCAGGCCCACTTTGCGGAGCAGGGCTACCATCTTCTCCCCTCGTTTCTGGACGGCGAGCTCCGAGAAAAGTTGAAGCTCGAAGTGGAGGAATTTTGGCGCGATCAGGCTACTCCGCTTGACCCGTATGCGCCCCCGGGAAGCCTCAAGAAGATGCAGTTGGAGTACACCGAGCATGGCCGGCTGCTCACCGAGCCTCGGCTGATGGCGATGATCTCTCAACTGATGGGCGATACGGAGTTCTCGTTCCATCATCTACACACCGCAAAACACAGCGCGGGTTTTCCAGCAGCCAATTGGCACCACGATTATGAGCAGACGCCCCAGGCCAACCGCTCTCATTTGATGGTGCACGTGTTTTTCTACCTGAATGGGCTCAACGGCACCGTGGGCGATCTCTTACTCATTCCTGGTACTCAGAACCGGATCATGGCTCGCAATGCGTTCGAATTTTGCGGTACCGAAACGCTCCCTGGCACACTGGTGATCGACGATGTGCCAGCAGGAACGGCAATCATTGTGAATTCCGCGGTGTTGCACGCACGGCGCCCCAAGCCGGGTGGAGAAGGGCAGGCTCGCTATTTCATTGATTCTTCATATTGCCAGGCGGGGATCAGGTGGCCTTCTTACGGGAAGCAGCATCCGCGCATGATGAGCCGCGCCAAGGAGCTTGGTTTGGGGCGAAACGGTGCTTTCGATTTCGTGTTCAATCCAGAGAATTTCTTCGAAGAAGAGCCCGCTCGCCAGCAATTGCAGGCCATCAATCAAGGTAGCCTAATAGAACAGCTTAGGACGTTTGGTGAATAAGAAGCTTCTGATCACGGGCACCACCGGCAAGGTGGGAAGCCAGTTTATTGAACGCTTCTTAGCGAGCGAGCTACACCAGAGTTGGTCGGTGCGAGCCTTGGTGCATGAGCGGCCTTCGCCATTACATCCCCGTGTTGAAAGTGTGCGTGGCAGCATTTCGGACCGCACAGTTGTTGCTGAAGCAATGCAGGGAGTGAGCCATGTGCTGCATCTGGCAACCTGCAAAGAAACGCCCGAAGCCGCCATGGATATTTCGGTCAAAGGTTTGTTTTGGTTGCTTGAAGAAGCGAGGGTGTCCAGCGCCTTTGAGCAATTCATACTCATCGGTGGGGACGCAGCGCTTGGGCATTTTGTCTATCCGCATCCCGTGCCGGTGACGGAGGCCCAGAATTGGAGCGCGTATCCGGGATGCTACGCGCTCTCCAAAGTTCTCGAAGAGTGCATGCTGGAGCAATACTACGTGCAGTACGATCTGAATGGGTGCTGCCTCCGGGCGCCCTGGATCATGGAGAAAGATGACTTCAAATACACTCTTTCTTTCGGTGAAGACGTGTTTGGGGGGCCCGTATGGCGGGACCTCGTGGGCCGAGAGCGCGCAGATGAATATCAGCGCCGCAGCTTGGTGCCGGTGATGTTGGGTCGCACGGGATTGCCCATTCAACGCAACTTCGTGCACGTGAGCGACTTGGTCGAAGCCATTCTCTTGAGCCTAGATCAGCCAAAAGCTCGGCAGCAGTGCTTCAACATCGCGATGGATGAGCCGGTTCACTATGGGCAGGTGGCAGCGCATCTCAAGGCGACGCGAGGGCTTGATTCGGTGAACATTGAAACACCCTTTCATTCCACCTGGCTGGATAACACCAAGGCCAAGTTCCTCCTCAATTGGCGACCCCGCTACGATCTCGCACGGCTGATCGATGAGGCGTTCAGCTACGTTCGTGCGTCGAATGAGCTTCGAAAGATTTGGTATCCGGGCTGAGAGTTGTTCTGAAGGTCACTGAAGGCAGACCTCGCACACTCTCCGCCCTATCTGCTCGCACACATTGGCCCCTCACGGGTTCTAGGGTAGCGATGCAACCGTAGCCGTGTAAGCTTGATCTGCACCGGAGTTTTTGAGGCTAAGCAGAATCATGCGAAACCGATCCCTCTATTTTGTAGCTGGTATTGCCCCGTTTTTCGTCATCTTGGCCCTACAGGCCTGCGGCGATTCAGGAAAGCCGGGGCCGTTTGTGGGAGCTGCGGGTGCCGGTGGAAGTGGTCCCGAAACGGGCGGCTCCGGGTTCTCTTTTGAGTTTGGTCCTCCCCAGGTGCAGGGCGGCGCTGGAGGGGTGCCACCGACCAAAGTAGCAGCCTGCGGAGATGGCGTGCGCGATACGGGAGAAGCCTGTGACGACGGCAATGGCAACTCGTTGGATGGTTGCAGTGCGAACTGCGATGCCGTCGAGCAAAATTTCGCTTGCCCGACGCCGGGGGCGGTTTGCATTTCAACTGTAAAATGTGGTGATGGTTTTATCACGGGTTCTGAAACTTGTGACGATAGAAACGTTGTTGCCGGTGATGGCTGCGGTGCTTTGTGCGTACTCGAAGTAGGCTGGGCTTGTCCGACGATGGGCGCTCAGTGCGTGGCTGCAAAATGCGGCGATGGTGTCGTGGCGGGATTTGAAATCTGCGATGATGGGAATGCCACAGGCGGGGACGGCTGCTCTCCCGTGTGTCAGCTGGAGAGCGGCTTCAAGTGCGAGCAGGCCGGCCACGCTTGCGTGCCCACGGTCTGCAACGATGGGAAAAAAGAGGGCACTGAGCCTTGCGACGACGGGAACAACGTGGTGGGCGACGGCTGCAATCCCTTCTGTCAATTGGAGCCGGATTGTTCGAGTGGCACGTGCAAATCAAGCTGCGGGGATGGAATCAAGCTCCCGAACGACACCGACGAGTGCGATGACGGGAATACTTTCAATGGCGACGGCTGCTCTGCCCAGTGCAAAGTTGAGATGGGTTACACCTGTACCGACGTGGTCAGTGAGCTTCCAGCAACGCTTGAGGTCCCGGTCACCTATCGGGATTTCAATCGGAGCGCGACGAACGGCGGCACGAAGCATCCGGATTTTGAAGCGTTCAGCGGAAGTGGCGCCACTCTCAACATGGTCGAGCCCAGCTTGGATGTGGCTGGAAAGCCTGTGTACACGGGGATCTGTGAGAAGAATAATCAAATCGGCCCGTGCCCCCACGACAGCCAGACCACGAGCAAAGCCAACTACGATCAGTGGTACCGCGACGAGCCGACCGTCAACAAGACGTACGTGACCAAGCTGAGCTTGGCGCGCCAGCCGAATGGCACATATTCTCTGCAAAACTCTGCATTTTTTCCGTTGGATGGTCTCGGTTGGGTCGAGGCTGGAAAAGAGAAGCCGAATGGCGCGCACAATTTCGGTTTCACGAGTGAGGTGCTGTATTGGTTCGAATACAAGGGAGGCGAGGTACTCAGCTTCTCCGGGGATGACGACGTTTGGGTGTTCGTGAACAGCAAGCTCGCGGTGGACCTTGGTGGCCTGCATGGCGCTACCTCGGGCAGCGTGACCTTGGACCCGGCGACCGCCACGACGTTGGGCTTGGTGGTTGGCAGCGTATACAAGATTTCTCTGTTTCACGCCGAACGTCACACGAACGCGTCGAATTTCAATCTGACGCTGGGAGGCTTTGTGACCGCCAAGAGCCAATGCGTCAACGTGTGTGGCGATGGTGTGCTCACCAAACAAGAAGCCTGTGATCTGGGCTCGAAGGATGGCCAAAGTCTGAACACCGGTGCCTACAACACCTGCAATGCGAATTGCACATTGCCTCCACGCTGTGGCGACGGGGCCGTTCAGAGCGCTTCGGGAGAAGCCTGCGATGATGGCGCGAACCTCACTTCGTACTCAGCCACAAGTGGTGGCGCGAGCTGTGCGCCAGGCTGCAAGCTGCCGCATTTCTGCGGTGACGCGCAGGTTGATAGCTTATTCGGTGAATTTTGCGACGACGGCAAGAATGATGGCGGCTACGGAGAGTGCGCTCCCATGTGCCAGCTGACAACGCGTTGCGGAAATGGCTCTGTTGAGGAAGGCGAAGCCTGCGACGATGGCAACAAGAAGAGCGGCGATGGTTGCTCGCCCGGCTGCGCGGTGGAAGTCATTCGTTGATCGACGAGTCTAGCGGCGGAGCTTCCCCGATCGCAGCTGGCTGAGTGTGAAGCGCCCGAGCACATTGCGCATCGGCTGAGCAACGGCGTTAGCCTGATTGCCTTTGAGCACCAAACGCGGCTGCCCGCCTTCAACCACGGCGCGGATCAGCAAATCATCCAGCTTGTGCCGCTCCGCAATATCCGAGAGTTCGGCGAAGAGCGCCTGTGGCAATCGACCGCGTTTGAGCGTGAGCTTGCCTCCGCTCGCCGTGATCCGGAATAGCTCCGACCAGAGCCAGGCACCCCGCGCCACCGGCAATAAGAAGACAACGAGTAACAGAAGGCCAAGGACGGGAGACATCAGGATGCGCTGTGGAAAATGCGTGTGAGATTGTTCGCAGCTGCGACGAATAGCCAAGAATAGCCCGCACTGCGCCGAAGAATCCCCTTCGGTTAAAGAGCAAAAACCACAAGGCGGGGAAGGGGCATTCCATGCCGAAAAGCTCCATGGTAACGTTCCAGGTTGCTGCATGCGCTTACGCTGGCTTCTGGTGGTTCTTGGTCTCCTCATGGGGAGTGTCGCGTGTACGAGCCTGCTTGGTAACGACTTCCAAGTAGATGAAAGTGTTGGCGCGACGGGTGGAGCTGGCAACGAAATCGCAACCGGAGGCAGCACGTCAGGCGGCAAGCCAGCCTCCGCGGGTGGCACGGGTGGTGCTGCATCTGGCGGTGGAATAGCGACCGTCGCGGGGGGCAGCTCAGCGGGCGGCACTGCATCTGGCGGCGCTGCATCTGGCGGCGCGCCTGCCCAGATAGCCTGTGCCATGCCTTGTGCCATTTCGCACGGCGCCGCTGAATGTCCCGCTGGCGTTTGCGTGCTCACCTGTGAAATGGGTTGGTTAGATTGTGACGGTGACAAGGGCAACGGCTGCGAATCCAATGTCGAGATAGATCCCAATCATTGTGGCGTGTGCGCGACAGTGTGCACATCGACCAACGCAACACCGGTATGCGGCAAAGGAGCCTGCGCTCTGGGCGCGTGTCTGTCAGGTTGGGGAGATTGCGATCAGAGTGCTGTTAACGGCTGCGAGAAGCCGCTCACCACAGTGACGGATTGCGGCGTGTGTGGCCTCAATTGTCAAAATGCCAACGGAGGCTCTGCGTGTACCAATGGGGTGTGCGTGCCCACGTGCTCAGCCGACTGGGGGGACTGCGACACAGACCGCAATAATGGCTGCGAAACTTCGCTGGCGGCCAACCCGGCTCACTGTGGAGCCTGCGGCGTCACGTGCCTCGCGGACGAGCTCTGCGAAGCCAATGTTTGCAAGAAGGCAGCACTATGCGTCGGTGCCTTTAAGAAAGATTGCGACGGTGGGGGTGCGGGAATGGACGCGAACGGCTGCGAAACGAACATTGCCGCCGACAGTTCAAACTGCGGAGCCTGTGGCGTCAGCTGTCAGGGCAACGAGCTTTGCTTGGGTTCGTGCGTCGCCTGTCCGGCGGGCACGCTGGATTGCAATAAAGGCACCGATGGCTGTGAGACGTTACAGAGTCCACTAGAGTGCGGAGCCTGCGGTCAGAGCTGCGGCTCCGATGGAACGTGTGGCTGTGGCGTCGGTGTGTGCAGCGGCGGTACGGTCTATTTTTCGGAGGATTTTTCCGACAACAGTCGCGCTTGGGCGCTGGAGCAAGAATGGGAAATCGGGCCGACGTTCGAGAGCCCGCCACTTGTGGCAACCTGGGAGTATGGCAACCCAGATCCGGCCGTGGATCACAGCGCATCGACGGACAATGGCGTTGCAGCACTCGGTGTCGGAAAGAACTGCCTGTACAAGCGTGAACATGGTCTTGAGTATCTGACGAGCCCAGTGATCCCCCTGCCTTCGGGGCCGGTTGCGATGAATCTAACGTTTCAGAGTTGGCTCAACTTGGACGAGAAGACATGGACTCACGTTACCGTTGAAGTATTTGACGGTGTTCAGTGGAAGCTCAAATGGGAAAATGGCGACACGGTTACGACTGAAACAACCTGGAATCGTAAGGAAATCAGCGTGATTCAGGAAAGTAACCCCAACTTTCGCGTTCGATTTGGCTTCTCATCGAACGCTGCCAAGAATGCCAACGGAAAGTTGCTTTACCCCTGGCTCATGAGCGGCTGGAACATCGATGATGTCTCCGTCTCGAGTGCGACTTGCTTGTGATGGTGGTTGCAAAAGCGGGCTGCGGCAAAGCCCCTCGGCTTTCGCCTATTGCTTGCGCCGCACGACCCCGCGCGCTTCAAGCGCTGCGCGATCTGCTTCGTTTTCGACTCGAGCCTGAGGCTTAGCAACGGGTGGGCGGGCATCCGCAGCAGCCGCTGGTGCGTTCGCGACAGGCCGAGCTTGAAGGGTGGGCAGCGGGCGCTCATTCTGCGGTGTTTGAACTACAGGTTTCGGATTTGGAATTGGTGCAGCGATTGGTTCGGGCGAAGGTTCTGGGAGATCAAACTTTTGCCTCAGGAGTGCGCCAAAGGTGCCGAGTGCTTCTCTGGTAACCGGAGTGGTTTGCGACGCGGAGAAGGCGCGGTAGTTATTGCTTTCTTCCACTCCTGCGACTGCCCGTGCGCTGTACGAGATGCGGCCACCACCATCGCGACGCACCATGACGACGTCCATTTCGCGACCTACGGCATAGGTACGGCGATGATCCGC
>JBBSBI010000016.1:0-46284 GCA_038251425.1 Polyangiales bacterium | reverse complement strand
GATTCCTCACGCTGATCGTGGCTTCGTTGCTCAGTAAGCCACGCGAGCAGGTTGCAGCAGCTGGCGTGCCGCCGCCAAACTGATCCGCCCCTGGCTCATCCAGTTTTCAAGATCTGGCTCAGCTGCAAGGCCTGCTTTTACCCGTAGGTAACCCGGCAAGTAGATCTGTTCGCGACCCCAACCTCCGCCACGAAACACGCGACACCCGACCTCGATCGCACTTCGCAGTTCGAGGCCTAAATCAGCCAATTTTCTCACAACTTCGACCCAGTCTGCGCCGGAGCGCAGAGCCACGACGGCGAGGTGTCGAGCTGCAATTTGACGTTTGCGCTGCGCATCCAGAAAGCCTGCCCTTTCCTCCAGGAGCAGTGCTCGACCCTCTTCGTCCTCGAAGCCTCCTGCCGTTCCGACGAGGAAGAGCGGGTTGCCGTTCTGTTGTGCCCGGGTGCGGGGTTCAGCATGCCCTGAAATCTCATGCACCACGACGCGTTGTGCTTCGTGAAGCGACAGATTAACTCCGGAACGTACTCCAATCACTCCCGCGCCCACCGCGGCCAAGCTCGCCAATTCCGGATCGAAGCTCAATCGAAAGGGCAATTTACGCTTGCCAATCTCGGCTTGTAACAGTGAGCCGAGGCTGTTCGGATCTCGAAGATCATCGCTCAGGTGTGAACGCGTGAGCGCTTCGTGACGCCTGTCGTTAGTGAGTTCGTCACGCCTGTCGTCAGTCGACTCGTCACGCCTGTCGTCAGTGAGTTCGTCAAGCTCCACCCAAGTCTTCGCCACCCCGAGTGCCGCTTGCTCAAGCGGTTTATCGTCGGACCGATATCGCTGCTCAGCCAAACCCGCAAAACTCGGAGTGCCCACGGCTTCTGCCAGCTCAGCCTCCAGCAAAAGCTCCCCGGCTCGTGCTTGCTGCAACGTTAGCCAAGTTTCGGCGGATGGCGGCCTAATCGCGAGGGCTTTTAGCGCGGATTTCAGCCCGCTCGGCAGAGCCGTGCGCGTTGGATACAGAAAACGCGGGGACCGAACATGGCCGGAACGCCACTCGGTTAACAGCGCCTCACATTCGGAGCGAAAATTGCTGGGGGTCACTCTGCCGAGCAGCGCAATCGAGCCCTCAGCCATGAGTAAGAAGCGCCCGACCTGGTGGGCTTCCGCACCCGGCATCCTAGAGTTTGTTCGCCGCCAAATTGGCGAGCTCGCTGCGTTCCCCACGGCTCAACATGATGTGCCCCACGAGGTTCTCACCGCGCAAGCGATCAGCTGCAACCGTGAGGCCATTGGTGGCGCTATCCACGTAAGGATTGTCGATCTGATACGGGTCGCCGGTGAGCACTATCTTGGTGCCTTCGCCGCAACGGGTCACGATCGTCTTGACCTCATGTGGGGTTAGATTTTGAGCCTCATCGACAATCACGTACTGCGCCGGCAATGATCGACCTCGGATATAAGTCAACGGCTCAACTTGCACTTGGCCGCCCGAGAATAGATCATCAATGCCCTTGAGTCCGCGCCGCCGAGCACCGCCCGCTACCAGCAGAAAATCCAGATTGTCGTAGATCGGCTGCATCCAGGGATTGAGCTTTTCTTCAACAGCACCCGGCAAATACCCCAGATCTCGCCCCAGCGGCATGATCGGCCGGCTCACCAAAAGCCGCGTATACACGCCATCTTCGAGCGTGCGCTTCAAGCCGGCAGCGAGCGCCAACAGTGTCTTTCCGGTGCCCGCTTTGCCCACCAAGGTGACGAGCCGTACCGAATCATCCATCAGAAGGTCGAGCGCGAACGTCTGCTCTTTATTACGCGGGCGAACCCCCATGATCCCCTCTTTGGGAACCTGCAGCGCACGCACGCGTTTCTCGGCGACGTTGTAGCGTCCGAGCGCCGTGCGTTGTTTCGGCGAATCATCGCGGAGCAGCACCGACAGATTCGAATACAGCTGTTCCTTCCCGCTCGGTTCGAGGCCTCCGTGTGCAAAGAAGGAATCCATCTCGTCGCTCGTGATCGGCAGCTCAACAATACCGGTATCCAGGTGTTCGATATCGACGGCTTGGTTTTCGTAAACTTCCGTCACGAGCCCAAACGCATCAGCGCGGATACGTAGGTTCACGTCCAGCGTCACAAAGATCGTTGGCTGCTCTGGCGACTGGTCCCGAAGCTCGATCGCAGCCTGTAAAATGGCGTGGTCACCAGAGCTTGGACGGAGCGCCATGGCAAGCTCCGGGCGCCGTGCCGGAACGTAAACGCGCAAGGTGCCGCCTTGATCGCCGATCGACACTCCCTGAGCGAGCGAGCCACGCCCACGCTGGGCATCGATCACCCGCGAAACAGCACGCGCATTCCGGCCCCGCTCATTCGAGTCCCGTTTGAAGGTGTCGATTTCTTCGATCACATAAATCGGGATAATTAGGTCATTGTCCTCGAACTTAAAGATCGCATTGGGATCGTGTAAAAGAACATTGGTGTCGAGGATGAAGGTTTTCTTCATAGCTTGATTTCCGCGCTACCGAAGAGCTGAGGGCTCGTGCCAAAATAAATTCCGACGCCCCGCGGACCGCTTTCCGAACGGAAATGCTTGACCCAGAGCAGTAACAGAGATTGGCTCTCGCGGATGCGGCGACAGCTTTCGAAGGATCTCCAAGCTCTACTCACGGGCCTTTTATTCGTATGCGGTCTCGGGTGCACCGGCCCAATGGTTCGTCTGAATCCAACGGGGCCAACCTCACAGGTAACCCGAGTTCCGGAAGCCACGCAAGCTAACGCGAAGCCGGGAGCAACCCCAGCCTTGCAAAAGCCAGTTTCAACCGCCTCAACTGGAATGTCAGCGGCCGTTCAGACGCCCGAAGTCGTGGCGCCTGAACTCGTGGCGCCCGAACTCCCAAACTTTGAGCAGGAGATGAGGTGCGACAAGGTGGTGTGCTCGCTTTCCAGTGTGGTCCCACTGCGCGAGTTCACTCGGGCCAAGCACGCCAGCCAAGCGCCCAATGCCTCGCTCTGGGTCTATCAGATCGCAGAAGGCTCCACCGTAGTGTTTCCTGAAAACGAGGCTGTCGAGTTGTACGCGCTCGTCATCAAGGGCAGCTTGGCCGCCTCCTCGGCCCGAGCAGAGACCGCCAATCTGGAACTCTGGCATTTAGTCCAAGCCGACGGTGCTGGCCTTAGCGTGAGTGCGGTGACGAACTCGACGCTGGTGATCGCTGTTGTTTCAAAGCAAGGCCCGCTGCTTCAGGCCATCGCAGAGTCCAATCGCCTTCGAGCCAAAAGCGCGGTGAAGGCGGGCATGCGTGTGTTTGAACTGACACGAGTCCCCCGCATCACTTGGGGAAACAACAGATTCTCGGCGCGATTGGCCTTGGGTGGAGAATCAACGCTCCCAAGCGTTGCGAGCTTCGGGTTACTCACGGCGGATGCGCTCGGCGCTATCCCAAAGAATGTTCATCAAACGGAATGGGAGCACCTCGTGATCCTTTCTGGAGACGGTGTGATGAGCTTGGGAGCGAAGGTGTATCCGGTGAAAGCGGGCAGCGTCATCCAGATCGAGCCGGGCGTGACGCACGATTTCACACCCTCCGGAAAAGCGCCGCTTTTTGCGGTTCAACTCTTTGCCGTGAAGGGGCCTGAGCTTCGCTACCTGGAACTCTCCCGCCTCGGTAGGAGTGGGAAAAACTAGCGGATCCCGCTAGGCTCTGCGCGTGCCGGCTAGCTTCCGCACTTTCTGGCTCCCGCTCGGCGTTATCGTTTACGTCTGCTTTGCTGCGGCCGAGGCGCGTGGTGGCACTCTGCCGTGGCTGGCGCTCGCTGTTATTCCATTAGGGCTCGCCCTTTTGTGGCGCCAAATTCGGCTGAATACTGAAGCCCAAGACACAGTCGCGGAGACCGCCAAACGTGCTCTCGGGGCGGCGTATTTTGGATTCGCGCTGTGGCTCGCAGCTCGCTCAGGGCCGCTCGGACACCCAGCCTTTGACGCCATGGCCAATCTGGCTACAGGTATCGCTGCGGTCGGTGCGCTTGTTGCGCTCGCTAGGATTCGAACACTCGGCGGGTTACTCGTTCCGAAACCTGCAACCGAGTCACTGGACGCTGCCGCATTCACCGCGTTTCTTTGGGCCCTGGCCGTGGTGCTCCCTGCTGCCCGTTCGATAGCACCGGATTGGGTGCGCATTGATCCGCTGGCGATCGACTACGTGACCACCACCGCCGCTACAGGTACCTTACTCGTCTTTCTCGCAGCTTCCTGGCGAGTGCGGATTCTTCGGCGCTACGAGTTGGGAGCGGGCGATCGGGCGGTGGGGGCATGGGCGTTTTCGCTAACGGTATTCTTTGTCGCGTTGCCAGCCGCCCTCCTGGATGTCGGCCCTCCTGATCGAGTGTTGCCGAGCGGGGTGTTGGTGGCTGCGCTTGCTATCGCTTGGACCGCGACCACCGCCGAACCCACCCGTGTTTCCAGCCTATTGCGCGGGCTTTTGGCCGTGCTGCTCCCCGGAGCTCCGCTCTTGCTGCTCGGCGGTGCACTGATTCGTCAGTTCCCGGCGCACGCTGGAACGTTGTTCCTCGGCGCCCTCCCCATCGCCACCGCGATCGGTTTGGTGGCTCGAGCCGTGGCTAAGCCGCTTGGCCCTGAACAATCGCGTTGGCTGGACGCCGTGGAAGCTGCTAGTCGCGGAGCGCTTGAGCCAGAGCCTGACGCCGCCATTCAAGCGACGCTCTTGGCACTCACGCAGGCCACGCATGTGGTCGGCAATCGACCCGAATTGTGGCGCGCTTCACCACCACAAGTTCTGAGTGTTGATCGCGCCGGCTACCTGCATTCGGAGAACTCGACCGCACCGGAACGGCTTCACGAGCTAGCGCTAGCCGAGCCCGAACGCACGTTGCGCCGCGAGGCACTCGAAGCCGCCCAGGTACGTTACCCCGAGGTACGGCCGATCCTCGCGTGGTTCGAGGCACGCCGCGCGTTCTCGGCAACGCTCATCGTGGATGTCGATGGCGCACTTGGTTTCCTGCTCTTGCCCCGTGGGAACCGAACCTCTGCGATGACGCTCGAAGAGGCACGCGCGGTGCGTCTGCTGGCGGACAGAATCAGCGCACTTTTGGCCATTTCTTCGGCTTTGGCACGCTCCCGTGAGCGCGAACTCGAGGCCCGAGACGCCGCCCTCAAGACCGAAAGTGAGTGCGCACGCCTGCTTAGAATCGTGACGCTGGATGCTGCGAAGAACTCCTCGCTGGCAGAAAGCTACCAAGGCGAGCTCGTCCGCTCCACGTACAGCGCTGCTTCCAAGCTAACTCTTGAACACCTCGCTCAGTTAGGGCGCAGCAACTCCCATCTGTTCGTCAAGAGTGCCGCCGGCGTCGATGCCACAGCCTGGCTGGCGTTTGCGCATTTGGCCAGCCCTCGCGCTGGGGGCCCATTTGTAGTCGTGGATGGATCGGGTGCCACCGCTCACAGCGAGCACACCTGGGACGACGCCGAGCGATCACCACTGCAGGTCATAGATGGGGGCACTCTGGTCATTCAATACGCCACTTCCCTGCCCCCGCCCATTCAACACCAAATCGCCGTTTGGATGCTCCGACAAGATCAGCAGCGGCCCGGTGAACTTCCGGCACCCAGACTCTACCTCACCTCACCCAACACCTACGACGAGTGTGCGGCGTCAGGCGCCTTGAGCAAGCCGCTCGTTCGCTGGTTTCAAGGCTGCGCCCTCAGCTTGCCCTGCCTGGCAGAGCGGCCAGAAGATCTGCGAGCGCTCATCCTGGGCCATCTAGCGCGTTTCGGAATGGCAGTCCGCGGAGAGCCGATCGGGATCGGCGAGGGGGCTCTCAGAGCTTTGATTGAGCATTCATGGCCCGCCAACGATCTAGAGCTTCAAAGCGTGTTGCTCCGCGCAACGCTAGCCTGCACGCAACCGACGCTTTCCCTCGCAGACGTGCTGTCGGGAGGTTTCACTGCAGCAGATGATGAAGGAGCTTTGGCTCCTGAGCCCTTCGTCCATAGCGTTCCAAGTGATCACCCGAAGGCTCGGCGGCGGATCGCGCGCACTCGCTAAGCTTCCTGGGCGGAAGCTTTACGCGTGGCGTTGACGTCGCTACGCTGGCCGATTGCTATGACTTCCCAACTGCCTCTCGACCGTCGCGTCGGAGAACGCTTCATCGTCGAAAAAGAAGTTGGGCGCGGCGGGGCGGGCATCGTTTACCGAGCGTTTGACCTTGTCTCCCAAGGTTACACAGCCCTCAAGCTGATCGACGCTGAGATTGGCAGCGCACCGGAACAAGAAGCCAAGCTCGGCCAGGAGGGCAAGCTCCTAAGCGGGCTCCATCATGAGGGCATCGTAAAAACGATCGCCTACGGCGTTTTTGAGGAGACGGGTGGCCCTTACATCGCGATGGAATGGCTCGAGGGCGAGGACCTTGCGCACCGCCAGAAACACACTCCGCTCAGCATCGTGGAAGCGGTGCAGCTGACGCTCTTGGTGGCCCGCGCGCTTGAGTACGCCCACGGTGCAGGTGTTGTCCATCAAGATATCAAGCCCGGGAACATCTTCCTGTGTGCAACCCCCGATCCGGAATACGGCCTTGATTTTTCGCCAAAGCTTGTGGATTTTGGAGTCGCGGCAGCACGTGGTGTGCAAGTTTCAATGGCCGGCGATGTGGTTGGCACACCGGCTTACATGGCGCCGGAACAAGCACGCTGTGATGGGAGCGTGGATGCACGCTCGGACATTTATTCGCTGGGAGCCACACTCTTTGAATTGGTCTCTGGAAGGCCTCCACACGTGGGCCCGACTGCCATCGCGACTCTCGCTCGCTTGGTAGCAACCCCCCCGCCGCGCCTGAGCGAGCTTCGTAGCGGCGTGCCACCGCTGCTCGACGACATCGTCAGCCAAATGTTGGCAACTGAACGGAACCAGCGCCCAAGCTCCATCGGTGAGGTTTCCGAAGCCCTGAGCCAAGTGCTCACCGAAGGCGGCCGCAACAGCTGGGTGGATCTTTCGGAGCCGGCCGTTTCAACACGCTTGGGCTCGGGTGCTTCGCGGCTGATCACGTCCATTGTCGCGCTCGGTTTCGACAAAGCCTCCTCACGCGAGCGTGCGCTTGAGCATCTGCGCCATCGCGGCGCCACCGCCGTGCCGCTCGGGCAGCAGTCGATCGTCGCGCATTTAGGCGTTGAGCTGGCGCTGGGCAATGAAGCGCAAGTGGCGCTTGAGCTTGCGCGCCGCCTGGCGCGGAGTGGCGCTCGGGTTGGCGTGGCGAGTGGGCGCACACGGCTGAATTGGGCCACGCCGCACGGGCGCGTCTTGCCGGTCGGGGAGGTGGTGGATCGAGCCTCCGCACTCGCTCGCGATGCCGAGCCTGGTACAACTGTGGCTGATGTGACCACGAGTGAGCTCGGGCGTGGCCGCTATGAGTTTCGAGCGCGCGACGATGGCTCGGCGTTGGTTGGCGAGCAGACTCGCGGCCCACGCACCACAAGCGGTGCGCCCTTCGTGGGAAGAGATCCAGAATTAGCGCAAGTTTTATCAGCCTTCGAACGCTCCACCACCGATTCGACGCCCGTGTTGGTGACGCTCACCGGGCCACCCGGCATCGGGAAGACGCGCCTGCGCCGCGAGGTCTTGTCGCGGTTGGCGGCTCATGCGCGGCCGCCCCACGTCATCCTCCAGAGAAGTGAAGCGTACGCGCGGGGGCACGCGCTTGGCGCAGCCGCGGACGTACTGCGCACTATAATTGAGCTACCGAAGGGCGCATCCCCCGAAGAAGCCGAGGCTGCAATTATCGCCCGCATGGGCGCTGCCACAAGAAGTGAGCTGACAACCGCGAACCGTGAGGTGCTCTCCCGTTTGCTCGCCAATGAGCCGTTGCCGCCCGGTGCCGATCCACGCGGGGCACGCGACGTGCTTTGGCTCGCCATGACGGATCTCGTGCTCCAAGTGATCCACAATGATCCGACCGCGATCATCATGGAGGACCTCCAATGGGCGGATCCTGAAAGCCTGGGCTGGCTCGACCACCTCTTGGGGCGAGCCACGGGGCGCCCGCTCTTGGTGATGGGCCTGATTCGCCCTGGTTTTTGGGGTGAACAGTCCGCCCGTTTCGCGTTGCGCGACCACGTCCGCCTAGAGCTGCGTCCGATCTCAAAGCGTTCCATTCGCACCATCGTGAGGAGCCTGTTAGGCGAAGAAGCCGCAGAAGCCCTGGTGGAATTCATCGCTGAACGCGCCTCCGGCTTGCCACTCTTTGCCGAAGAGCTGGCCCGCTTGGCTTCGAAGGGCGAGAGCGCGGCGCTCCCCCCGACAATTGAAGCCGCGATTCAAGCAAGCCTCGACACGCTCGACGAGGAATGTCGCGACGCTCTCGGACGGGTGAGCGTCTTGGGCCTGACGTGCTGGGACTCAGCCCTGGAAGCCCTGGGGATGCCGCACACCGAGAGCTTGATGAGCGCGCTGGCGAGTGCCGAGGTTCTGGTCGAGCAGACCGGATCGCGTTTCTCGGGACCTCGGGAATGGGTGATGAAGCACGCGTTAGTCCGCGATGTCGCTTACGGCGCGCTCGGAGAACGCGAGCGGTGTGAATTGCACACGCTCGCAGCTGAATGGTTAGCCTCGATGGGTGAAGATGCGGCGGTGGTGGCTGGCCATTTTGATTTGGGCGGGCAGCACGAGGCTGCCGCGCAACATTGGGCTCGCGCGGCGGAGCGTGCGTTAGCCACGAACGCGCTCTCAGATGCAGTAAAAATGGCTGAAAGAGCGCTCACGTTCGCCAAGGATAAGCCGAGCGGCTTTCAATGCGCGAGCTACCTGGATGAAGCGTGGAGCCGCATCGATCCCCGAGCAGCAGACCGAGAAACGGCTATTTTAGCGCTCATCGAGAATACTTACGACGAACCGAGTGCGGTTCTAGCCAGGGGTGCCAGTGCCCGCTTCGATGATGCACGAGGCACCGGCGTCGAGATTGACGAGCGCCTGGCCGAGGCTCGAAATGACGCCGCACGCCTGGGACTACATCCAGAAGAGGCGCGTTGTTCAGCTGTGCTCGCCTCGCGCTGTGCGTTCGCCGGTAAATTCACGGAAGCAAACCTGGAGATCAAGCGGCTGCTGCTGCTGGCAGAGGTCAATCATTTGAAACCTGCAGCGGTGGATGCCTATCAGGCTCAGGCCATCGTCCGCCAAAGCCAAGGAGCCTTGAGCGCCGCACTCGAAGCTCGACGCAACGCCGTCGTGGCAGCGCGCGGGGCCAGCCTGAAAGAGCGCGAAGCCATGCTCACCACCAACCTCGGCTTCGCCCTCACCACGATCGGCGCGCGGCAAGAAGCACGCGCTGCGCTCGAAGCAGGCCTCGCCCTGGCTGACGCGATCGGCAGTGGCGGCGCCGTGCGCCATGCCCAGATGAATCTTCTCGGCTGGACGGCAACATTCGGCAGCGATCGCCGCCTCGACGCTCACCTCGCGGAGGCTCGCACCGATGCTGATGCATCCGCGAGCGGAGTGTGGGCGCCACCCGATCGTGCCAACCTGGGGATCCTCTTCTATCGTGGTTGCGAGCTCTTGCGCGCCAATGCGGAAGGCGCGAATCACCGCGCACTTGCCCTGCTCAAGATGGCAGCTGAAGCCTATCGAGCCATGGGGCACCGTGATCTCCTGCCTGTCGCGCTGGCCATGTGGGCAGAAGCCGAATTGCGACATGATCGCGTTTCGCAGGCGCAAACGCTCGCCAATGAAGCAGCTGCCCTCGTGGATCAAGGTGCCGCAAGCCTACTCAATGAATCGCAGGTTTATCTCGTTCTCCACAACGCGCTCCTCCGCCAAGACAATGCTGATGCTGCGCGCGAAGCGGTGCTCCGCGGCATGCAACCGCTCGTCAAACGTGTGCACGGTCTGAGCGGCACACCCTACGCTCGTCTCTTTCTCACCGAGCTCCCCTCGAATGCAGCACTTTTGGCGGCTGCTGAAGGTTACGGACTCGTGCCCGACGAAATCCAACGCCACCTAGAAGGTCGCTAGAACACGAGCTTCAACGCGAACAATACTCAGACGCGAACAATATTCAGACGTGAGCGCCACGCGGCGCGTCCGAACGTTGCCGACTCCGCGGTGCAGAATCCTTGAGGAGTGGAGCCAAGCGCTCACACGCTTCGATCAATCGAGGCGCATCTTCAATCAGCGCAAACCGAACGAAGTCCTCCCCGCCAGGACCGAACCCGCTCCCCGGAGACACCGCGACATGTGCCTGCTGGATCAAACGCGTTGTGGCCGCCAGCGAGCCCTCGGCTCGCCAAGCTTCCGGCAGCGGTACCCAAAGAAACATCGTGCCCTGGGGCGCCGTCACCGTGTCCCAACCCGCGTTGCGGAGCCCATCCACGAGCACGCGCGCGCGCTCAAAATAGCGAGTTCGGATCTGCTCAACCAAGTGATCGCCGTGCGTGAGCGCCCAGGCCGAAGCCAGCTGGAGCGGGGCGAACGTGCCGTAATCCATGTAGGATTTCAGGTGACCGAGCGCCCGTATCATCCGCTCATTTCCGACCATGAAGGCCACGCGCCACCCCGGCATGTTGTAGCTCTTGGACATGGAATAGACCTCCACCGCGAACGACTTCACGTCTTCCGGATCAACTCCGCAATCAAAGATACTCGGCGCGTGTCGTGTTTGGAAATCAGAATCAGCGTAAGCAAGATCGTGGAGCAGAAGCGCCCCTTCACGCTGCACCACGCGTACAAAATCATGGAGCGCAGCACGCGTGATGGTCAGGCCCGTCGGATTTTGCGGATAGTTCGCTATCACTAGCTTAACGCGTCGACCTTCGGCCTTCGCCTGGGCAAATGACGCCTCCAAAGCACGTGCCGGCTCAACGCCAGAATTGGCCGCATAATTCAGCACCTCGGCTCCGGCAATCAGCGGAGCTCCGCGATGAATCGGATAACAGGGATCCGGCGCAATCACAGTGTCTCCGTGATCAAGAATCGCGAGGCACAGGTGGCTGATCCCCTCCTTGGCACCCATCGTAACGATGACTTCGCGGTCAGCGTCAAAACGAACGTTGTAGCGCCGCGCATACCACTCGACCAATGCTTGGCGCAGCGGGGCAACACCCGGCCCTGGATGATAACGATGGTTCTTCCCGACGCGTGCAGCCACCTCAAGGCGCTCCACAATCTCGTTCGGTGTCGGTTGGTCGGGATTGCCCAGGCCCAGATCGATGATATCCGCCCCCTGAGCCAGGGCCTCGGCCTTCACCGCATCTGCGGCCAGGAAGGCGTAGGTGGGTAGTGACTCGGCGCGCGGAAAAGACCACTCAGGGGACACGGCGCCGTGCTTATCACGAAACCCGGCCGTAGCTCCCCCGAAAACCTGCGTCGGACCATGGAAATCTGTCTGGATCCCCGAAATTCTTCCGACTGATCGCCGGTCAGAGGCTTGAGTCAGCCCGAAATCTGGAGTTTGCAGCGGTGTTGGAGTGCTCCGAACTTCAACGACGGTTCATCCCCGTAAAGTTCCAACGCTCCGTCGCGTCCGAGCGCGTGGCCTGTACACTGAAGGGCAATGGCTCGTTATGAAATCCGCGGAGCCCAGTCTTCGGATGAAGACGCCTTCATGCAGCTCGCTCGGTATCTCAATACCGTCAATCTTCCCGACAGCCGCCCCCATATTCGCAAACTACTCGAGCACTCCGAGCAGAGCTTCCGGGGTGACATCGCGGACCCCACGAAACGCAAATATGTGTTCGTGCTTGAGGACACCGAGCAGAAGGTGGCGGTCGGCACATCAACCATCGTTGCCCAGTTGGGGCGTCGCGACGCACCCTACATTTTTTTTGATGTGATCGACGAAGAGAAATATTCTCGCACCCTCGACAAGCATTTTCATCACACACTGTTGCGCCTTGGATTTTCGTATGCAGGGCCCACCGAGCTGGGAGGGCTCGTGGTGCGCCCTGAATATCGACGTTCCCCCGAGCGCCTTGGGCTTCTGATTTCGTATGTGCGGTTCCTGTTCATTGCCACGCACCGCACACTCTTCCAGGACGAAATCCTGGCTGAGCTCTTGCCCCCACTTTCCGCGGACGGCGAAAGCCCACTGTGGGAGGCTTTGGGCAGGCATTTCACCGGCATGAGCTATGCCGAGGCCGATCTTTTCTCGAGTGAAAACAAGGACTTCATTCGTGACCTGTTTCCGATGGAGCCCATCTATGCGTCGGTTCTCAGTGAATCCGCGCAAGCGGCGATCGGGAAGGTGGGCGAGCAGACACGCGGCGTTGAGGGTATGTTGCGTCGGGTAGGCTTCCAGTACGCCAACCGGATCGATCCCTTCGACGGCGGACCGCACTTTGTTGCTAACACTTCGGAAGTTTCGCTGATCAAAGCGGCGACACGTGAGCGCGTTGGGTACATCTTGCCAGACGCCGAATGCGCTGTAGCTCGAACCCTGCCGCCTGGACGAGCCGAACACCAAACTTCGGAGGCCCGGCACAGTCTCGTCGCTCGACAGTACGCGGATGCACCGTTCTTTAAGGCCGTGCTCGCCGACGTCGAACCTGCGCCGGATCTTATCCTTCCGAAGAGTGTGGCCCACCACCTGGAGCTCCAGGTGGGTGACCCAGTGCTGATTCTGCCTGTACGCTAAGGCTGAAGGGGCGGCTGGGCTGGGGCCGAACTGGCCGAACGCTGCGCTTTCACATCATCTTGCACCACACGCCCATCCACCATCCGAACGACGCGCGGCATACTCTCGGCAAACGCAGAATTGTGAGTGACGACAACAATCGTGGTGCCGTGCTCACGATTGATCTGGAAAAAAAGCTCATGGATGGCGTCGCTCGTCGCGCTGTCCAAATTTCCGGTGGGCTCATCGGCAAGCAGCAATTTGGGGTCGAGCGCCAACGCACGAGCCACTGCCACGCGCTGCTGCTCGCCACCGCTCAACTCACCCGGCCGATGCGTGAGGCGATGGCTGAGCCCCACTTCCTCAAGCAAGGCACCTGCGCGCTTGGCCATATCTTTCTTGGACCGACCCTGAATCAATCCAGGCAACATCACATTCTCGAGCGCGTTGAACTCAGGCAACAGATGGTGAAACTGAAATACAAATCCAATCGAGCGATTTCTCACCGCCGCGAGGCGCGATGAACTCATGGTGGTGAGCTCCTCCCCTGCGAGCCGGATGCGCCCGCTGCTTGGCAGATCGAGCGTACCGATGCAGTGCATCAAGGTGCTCTTCCCTGCTCCCGAGGGCCCCACGATGCTCACCACTTCGCCCTCATACAGGCACAGATCAATGCCCTTCAGCACATGCAGCATCTGCCCCATGTGCTCGAAACGCTTGTGCAGATCCTCTATAATAACCAGTGCTTCAGCCACGCTTGCTCCTCACTCGTAACGGATCCCATCCACCGGTGGCAAGCGACTCGCCGCCCGCGCTGGATACAAGGTCGCGAGCGTCGTGATCAGCATCGCGCTCGCCGCCACCAATACATAATCTAAGGGTTCAA
This sequence comes from Polyangiales bacterium, assembly GCA_038251425.1. Classification (GTDB taxonomy): domain Bacteria; phylum Myxococcota_A; class Polyangia; order Polyangiales; family Polyangiaceae; genus JBBRRP01. The sequence goes on along the minus strand of JBBSBI010000016.1, from coordinate 32,801 downwards.
CTGAAATCGGAAGGCGATCCACGTAGTACACGTCAGGATCCAAACGCACTCCGAACCAAAGCAAAAACAACGCCGAGGAAAGGCCTGTTACCACGCCGAACACGGTGCCAACCCCACCAATCATCATGCCTTCGGTCATGAAGATGCGCAAAATAGCGCCATCACTGGCGCCGAGTGCCTTCAAGATGGCGATCTCCTTGCTCTTCTCCGTGACCATCAAGAGCAGGGTGCACAAGATACAGAAGCTTGCCACGGTGATGGCGATCGACAAGATGATGAACGTCGCGATCTTTTCGAGCTTCAGCGCAGAAAAGAGATTCTTATTCATCTCCTTCCAATCGCGAACTAACAGGTCCCGCCCGCGCACGAGCTCGGCCAAACCCGCCGTCACGGGTGCGACCTCCTCGGCATTCTCGGCCTTGGCTTCCAGCGCGCTGATGTTTTGGCCCATGTCGAGGAAGCTTTGGGCGGTGTCCAGCAGCATGTAGGCGTGCGCGGCGTCGTATTCGTACATCCCGCTGTAAAAGATCGCAGCGATCCGGAAGCGGCGCGTTCTCGGCAACACACCCATCGGACCCAGATCGCCAATCGGAGAAACGAGCGTTATCTCGTCCCCAACATACACGTGGAGCGTTTTGGCCAATTCCCGACCCACGATCAAACCCGGATCCGCCGCCTCAGCCTCCACCGTTTCACGAACATCGGGGTCCAAATCAGGCTCGTCGACGAACGGATCCAGGCTCGGCCCTTTGAGATAGAGCTGCCCGCCAGGGCCAATTCCGATCGGTTCATTGGGCTCCAACTTGAGCAGCGCCGCAGGATTCTTCAGATACTCGAAGCGACCCACCTCGATGTTCTTCACGAGGTCGATCACATTCCCAATCGAATCAGGATCGATCCCACGCAGCAGGACACCTCCCGTGTTCGACGAACTCGAAGCCACGGCTTCACCGGTAACCACCGGAGTCACCGCACGCACGCCGGGCACTCGGGCGGCCTTCTCGAGCATGCTCCGCCAATCGGAAAAGCCACTCGATTCCCGAGCCTCAATCCGCACATGCGCGTTATTACCCAAGATCTTGCGTTTCAAATCGGCGCCAAAACCGCCCATGATCGAAACCACCGCGCACAAGGCGAATGAGCTCACGCCCACGCCAATAATCGAGAGAAACGAAATCACCGTCAAGAATCCGCTCTTGCTCGCACGCATGTGCCGAGAAGCAATGAACGGGATAAATCCTCGCCCCTCCATGCGATCCAAGATCTGCGGGGCGGCCAAGGCCATGAACGAAACCACAAAGCCCGTCCCAGCAACGGCACCGCCCACTCGGATCACTTGATCCCAAATGTTGAAGAAGCTTCCGCGAGGCTCGGGCAACGTCAACGACCAGCTGCCAAGCGCCACAAAGCACACCAAGCACAGGCCCGTAATGCCCAATAAGATTCCGCGCTTTCGGCTCCGCCCCAGGCTTCGAAGGCCCATCACGATCCCAACAAGCACTAACAAACCCGCAGCGCCCGCGACGGAAATGCGTCCGCCTTCACCGATCACAGACCAAAGGTGGTGAAGCTTTTCGGACGCGAGCTCGACGAAGCCGCTTGGTGGCCTAGGAAGCTTCGGGGCCATCAAGACTCCGGACGCAACAGCGGAAACGCAATCACGTCACGAATGGATGCCTGAGAAGTGAGCGCCATCACCAGTCGGTCGATGCCCATGCCGAAACCTGCAGCGGGGGGCATCCCGTGCTCGAGCGCCATGATGTAATCTTCGTCGTAATCCATGGTTTCTTCTGCGCCTTGGCTCTTTTTCTCGACTTGTTCGCGAAAGCGTTGGGCTTGATCCTCCGGATCGTTGAGCTCGCTAAAGGCATTGCACAGCTCACGACACTCAATGAAGAGCTCAAAACGATCAACGAGGGTGGCGTCAGTGTCTTTGCGGCGAGCCAGCGGGGAAACTTCCGCTGGATAATCTAAGATGAACACGGGCAGACTCTTATCCACGTGGGTCGAACGGAAATCCTGCGCAAGAAACGGCTCGGCCAGGTATTCATACGCGACAAACGCGCGTTCTCCGTCTGAACCACAGCCGGCCAGTGCCAAGCCCAAATTCCGCCAATCGATAGCACGCGCACGATCCGAGCTGGCCTTCAGCTTTTCTGCCAACGCCTTCAACAGCGACTGATCGGCACCCTTTTGCTGACGGCTCGGGGCCACACTCGCGAGCTCCACCAACACCGAGGAGGCTACCTCCGCTCGCTCTAAACCGCGCTCGACCGCTTCGCTCAACCGCACCCGAGCGAACGGCTCATCCAACGTGAACGCTCGTGCCGCTTTGAACACCGCATAATCAGAGCCCAACCCACGCTCGGCCATTCGCGTTTCGACGAACTGATCAACATGCCGGAACAGCTCTTCCGCCAGCTGGGTGAGCGTTTCACAGGTGGCATAGGCTTGATAAAATTCAAGCATCGTGAATTCGGGATTGTGGCGCGTGCTGATGCCTTCATTCCGATACGAGCGCCCGATCTCATACACGCGCTCAAATCCACCAACCAGCAGGCGCTTTAGGTACAGCTCGGGAGCAATCCGTAGGAACAATTCTAGGTCGAGCGCGTTGTGGTGCGTCTCAAAAGGCCGCGCCACGGCGCCGCCCACAATTTGGTGCAGCGTGGGCGTTTCCACTTCGAGAAAGCTGCGACGGTCTAGGAAATCCCGAACGCCTTGCACAATCAGCGAGCGCGCTTGAAAAACTGCGGCGACGCTCGGATTTGCGATCAAATCGACGTAGCGCCGACGGTATCGAATATCGACTGCCGTGAGTCCGTGCCACTTATCAGGCAAGGGCCTGAGGGCTTTGGTTAACACCCGAAGCTCCGTCACTAAGACCGTCAACTCACCGGTCTTCGTCACCATGACCGAGCCGCGCGCCTCAATGTGATCGGCTACATCCAGCGCATCCAGGGCTTCGAAATGTTCCCCCATCACATCTTTCTTGGCGAACAGCTGGAGGGTGCCGGTGCCATCCCGGAACTCCATGAAGACGGCTTTGCCAAATCCTCGGCGTGTCATCAAACGACCGAGCACATGGAAGCTGGCGTCCCCTGCGAGCTCGGCAACTTTGATCAGGTCGTAACGCAAGTCAGATGGCGGATCTAACAGCGCCGCTGCAAACTGTTCGCGGATGGCCTGAACCTGAGCGCGATCTGCCACGCTGACATCATTGGCAAACGGGTTCTTGCCCTGCTTGCGCAGACCAACGGCTTTGTCGCGCCGGATCTGAATCAACGCGTCTTCTCCGGATTCGTCTAGCTCTGTCATGGCAGTTTGAGCCATCGCGCATAGCCCGGCCCCCGCTAAAGATCTACCCAAACCACTCTCGCCGGCTTTGGCTTGGTCGGACCCAACGCGGCACGCCCACGCCTATCGCGCGCTAACTGCGCCGGCCTGAACCGACGCTCGCCAGCTTATCGGCATTCTGCATCAAGTACGCCTCGATAAAGCTATCGAGATCACCATCCATGACACCACTGATGTCGCTACTTTGATGCTCCGTTCGCAGGTCTTTCACCAGCTGATACGGCTGCATCACATAGCTCCGGATCTGATGCCCCCAGGCGATATCGCCCTTGGCATCTTGGGCCTCCTGGCGTTCGGTGGTGCGCCTCAGCTCTTCTTTCTCATACAGCTTGGCTTTGAGCATTTTTAGAGCCATTCGCCGATTCTGGTGCTGGCTGCGCTCTGCGCGACAGACGACCATGATCCCCGAGGGCAAGTGCCGCATTCGCACGGCCGTCTCCACCTTGTTGACGTTCTGCCCTCCCTTACCGCCTGCCCGCATGGTGGAGATCTCAAGATCGGTATCTTTCACCTCGATATCAATTTCATCTTCGATATCCGGGGCAACCTCGACGGCGACGAATGACGTATGCCGTCGCGCGTTCGAATCAAACGGACTGATACGCACCAAGCGATGCACACCGATCTCAGCTTTGGTGTAGCCGTAAGCATTGGGCCCACGAACAATGAACGACGCGCCGTCGATACCAGCTTCGTCGCCCGCCTGAAAATCCACCATTTCCACGGCAAATCCACGCCGCTCACACCAACGCAGGTACATGCGAAGCAGCATTTCAGCCCAATCTTTAGCCTCCGTGCCACCGCTTCCGGGGTGGATACTCACGATGGCGTTCGCGTGATCGACGGGGCCGGAAAGCATGCGTGTTAGCTCGGCCTTGCGCACACGTTGGTCTAGCTCGTTGGCTTGGCCGGCGACTTCGGCTTGCATCGCTTCGTCGTTTTCCCCTGCTGCCATTTCGAGCAACTCTACGGCGTCGTTGACGTCGCGCTCCAGGCTCTCAACCAGGGTGATCTTCTCGAGCATTGATGCCCGGCGCCGCATGGTGGCCTGAGCTTTTTCTTGATCGTCCCAAAACCCATCTTGGGCTGAAATAGAATCGAGCTCTTCAATGTCGCGCTTCAGCTGAGCGACGTCAAAGAGACCCCCTTAGCGCGGTAACGCGCTCTTGAAGGTCCGAAAGGGTGCCGCGCGTTTCTGCCAACATGGTGCAGGCCTTCTAGCCGTCGGTCAGGGGCATTGCCAAGAAAAAGCGCAGAAGCGAGGAAAAACGTCCCGCTAAACGCGCCTAACTGCTCAGATTCGCTGGCTTGCGCGCACCTTCCGACGGGCCGCGTGTTGAGCGCCTGGAAGGTTCCGTTACCCTTGCGGATCATGGATACCATCACTGAAAACGTGCGCGCCATGTACGAGGCGTATCCCTACCCTTCGCACGGCACCGCGAACATCCGCGCCGATCACGACGTGCGGCAACTGCTCAGCCATGTCGAACGCGGACGTCAGCAGGGAGGGCCACTCAAGGTTCTCGATGCGGGTTGTGGCCGCGGCGTTGGGCTGCTCGGGGCGGCAGCACTTCAGCCAGATATTCAATTCTTAGGCGCAGACTTGAATCGCGTTGCGCTGGAAGAAGCACGCGAGGAGGCCAAACGCCTGAAGCTTAGCAACGTCCAGTTTCAAGAAGTGGACTTGATGACGCTTGAAGGGCTGGTTGTGCCCGAAGGGGGATTTGATGTGATCCACTCTTCTGGGGTGCTGCACCACCTTTCAGACCCGAGTGCAGGATTGCGGCGCTTGCGTGATATCTTGGCCCCGCACGGCGTGATGGCTGTGATGCTTTACGGAAAGGTGAGCCGGCAGCCGCTGTACCGATTGATCCACGCCTCCGAAATGCTGGCACCCGGTTCACTCCCGATTGCCGACCGCATTGGACCCAGCCGACTGCTGGCGCGCGAAATGGCGAAGACTTGCTTACTTGGCTCACCCTGGGCCGGGACCGCTGTGGTGAACGACGTGGAGTACGTGGACCGTGTGCTCAACGTGAACGAAACCAGCTACGATATCGAGTCACTCTGGAAGCTACTCTCGGACGCGAGACTCAAGTTCCTCCGCTTCAGCGAACCCGAGGAGTGGGCACCGGAAGTCGCTCAAAGCGAGAAATTGCGAGAAGTATTAACAGCGCTGCCTGAGTACGAGCGCTACCGAATCATCGAACAGATCGCGTATCGCCATTCGCTGCTCTTTTTGGTCACCCACGAGTCGAACACGGCGCGCGCACCCCTCGAACTCAAACAGATCCCGAAGTCCCATTTTGCATTGAATCCCGACGCTTCGATTTCGATCACGACCCGCCACCCGCGTGGCCCGCGCCGCGTTGAGCGAGTTGCGTTCAAAGTGCGGCAGGGTAGCGAGATTGAGGTCACCAGTATCGTCGCGAGTATCGTGATGGTGCTGAGCGAACAATCGTTGCCATTTACGGGCGCGCAGATGCTGGAAGGCCTGGCAGGGCTCGGGATGGACGCTCAAGCGTCGCTTGAAGCCATTGCGGCTTTGGTGCAAGCCGAGCTCCTCTACCGCCCGCATCCCACGGAATGCTAGGCAGCCGCTACGCCCCTTCATTCAAGCTCAGCTGGCGAACGACCCTGTTAATCCAGTTTGGCCCAATTCGCCGAGAACCAGCCGCCCGTGAGCACATCCAGGCGAGCTTCCGCTTCTAGAGCCGCAAGCTCCGCGAGTGCTTGGTCTTCTTCCGGGGTTTCGGTGGCCGCACTTTTCATGCGTTGTCGTTGCCATTCGAAAACAAGCTTAATGATCTGCTGCTCGAGCTCTTGCCGCTCCTGTTCCTTTTGGAGCCTCGCTTTCTCGATCGCTAACTCTTCGTCCGCGAAGACAAGCCGCGCCAGATGAAAGGTGGCCTGGCCTTCAAAAAGCAGGGCGTTTTGACCTGATTGAGTGTAACGAAACGGGTCCGTATCGGTGGGTGTTAATCTGAGAGCTTGGTCCTGCGAGGTTTGCCCACGAAAGCGCAGTTCGGGGAGCCAAGCGGAGGAACGCGAGCGCGAGCCCATGCTTTCTAGGCGTTCGTCGCTGGCTGCGTAGCCGAGCGCGTGCACGCCAGCGCGCACCGTCAGCCGCGCTAAGCGGAGCAGCTTGCGTGAAGGCAACGCAGCGGGCTCGGTGGAGCGTTGTGATGCGCTATTTGTTGCTGGTCTTGCTGGTGTGACCGGTGTGGCCGGTGCTGCCAGTGCCGCCGGTGCTCGCTCAAGCGGCACTTCGAGGAGTGCCAAGGCCCGGTATTCGGTGTGTTCTGGGCTCTTTTCTGCGCTTCCTCGAAGTGAAAGGTCGAGTCCTCCCGCATGGGTGGTGGCCGATTGAGCTACAGCTTGGCGAAGCGGCAGTAGGGTGAACAACAGGGCAACCCCTAGGATCTTCAACATGCCGCTCGCTTCGGCCAAGCGAGCTCCCAGGTTGTGTGAAAAGGGTAAGCACTCAGGCTTTAGGCACAAAGCTCAGACGTTGGCTTGGGCGCGGAGCACATCAACCGCACGCTGCTGGCCTGCCGCGAGCTCGTCCAGGCGCACAGCCGGGGGCGTGAATCGCGAGACGGGACGGCCTTCGCGCAGCGCCAGCGCGTCCAATTCAACAGCCACGACAATGGGCTTAAACAGGGCTCCGGCTTGCCAGCCACACGCGACCCGAACGACAGCGTTCGGCTCAAAACCGCTCGCACCGCTTGAGCCACTCACTCCCTCCAAAACGAGGTCCTGCGAGCTTCGAACGGGACGACCTTCGGCCGGAGAAACGCCCACCACCCGCGCTAGCAGACGGCCATCGGGCAAGCGTGCGCGCAGACGACTGAGAGAAGCCTCCGAGAGCTCCCAATAGAGCTGGACCTGCCCTTCCCGAAACGCGAAAAAGGCTGCGTCCGTCTCGAATTCGACTCCAGGAGCGTCAATCGCTTTTTCCGCGTTCAGATTAACATCTTGGGGCGGAGCGGGCTCCACGACTGCCTCCACGACTGCCTCCCCTGCGGACGCCATCACTGGCTCGCCTGCAGGCTCCACGACTACCTCCACGACTGGTTCCAGCGGAACCTTCGCCGTCTTGCGCTGGATCTCTTGGCGTAACTCGCGCGCCGCCTCATGATCGGGCTCGGCCCTGAGCACTTCATCCAGCATGGTGAGTGCGCGCGCGTAGTGGCGTTGAGTTGCGTAGATTTCCGCGAGGGTGACCGTGGCAACCGGCTTTCGCGTGACCGCTTTACCCTCTACCCACGCCTCACCGCGAATCACAGCGGCGGCGTCCGGCAAGTGCAGCCCTGCCTCGACGACGTTCGCTACCAAGTCACGCGCAACCCCGAACCACCCTCTTAGGTTCTTTCGGGATTCATCACTCGGTGCCGAGAGGGCGAGGATTTCATCCGCGAGCTCAACCCGAGTCAGCAGCTCAGGCTTACTCACCCCAAGGACTCGCGCTTTAGCGATGATTTCTTCGCGAGAAAGCTGATCGAGTTCGAGCAACGTGACCATCGAGCGCCGCCGTTCGTAGCTCCATTGCGCTGCCGAACACCAGAGGGAGCTAAAATCAGCCGAGATTTTGCCGGGCTCAGCGGGGCTGTGGCTGGGCCAGGAGTTCGCGCCCTGCCGCCAAATCCCGCCCAATCTGAGCCTTCAGCTCATCCACAGAGCCAAATTTGTGCTCATCGCGGAGCCGCTCGACCAGATGCAACCGCAGGCGTTTGCCGTACAGATCTTGGTGGAAATCAAAAATGTGAGCTTCCACGCTGAAGCCCGCCCCCAACGTAGGGCGCTCGCCAATGTTGGCAACGCCGCCCCCGAGGCGCTTCGGCCCCGAAGCCGCGAGCTGATCGACCAGCACCGCGAACACGCCGTAACGAGGCAAGGCTTCAGAGACCTGCGCCAGATTAGCCGTTGGAAATCCGAGCGTGCGAGCTCGGCCCTGACCGTGCACCACCGAACCGGAGAGTGCATGCGGGCGGCCCAAAACAATCGTCACCTCCGTTAAGCTGCGAAGATCCAGCGCCTGGCGCACCCGCGAGCTCGAGTAGGGTCCATTGGCGTCTCCGATTAACGGCAGCGCTTCAGCCGAAAATCCAAGCTCTTCGCCCAGTGCCTTCAGATCTTTGAAGTGGCCGCTACGCTGCTTTCCGAAGGCAAAATTCTCGCCCACCATCACGTGCCGCGCACCGAGCTTCTCAACCAACAGCTCGCGAGCAAATTCGCCCGGCGACTTTGCAGCCAACTCCAGTGTGAACGGTTCGGCAACGATCGAGATCGCGCCTGAGACTTGGGCTATCAGCTCGGCCTTGAATTCAAGCGTCGTGAGCTGCGGAAGCTTCTTGTGCCCCAACACCTCCGCCGGATGCGGATTGAAGGTGAGCACCACGGGAGCCAACCCACGCGCTTCAGAAATTTCGAGCGCGCGGCGTAAGACAGCGACGTGCCCCACGTGCACACCATCGAAATTGCCAATCACAACGACAGTTCCAGACTCAGGCGCTTGGAAAGCTTGGGCGTTGGGAAACAGCGAGATCGGCACGCGGGCGGCTCCTTAACAGCCCCATGTTTCTTTTACCAGCGGCGCCGCGTTCAATTGTGCGCGACAGTCGCGCCAGGTGGGTAGGTGGCGGTCCATGATACGGATGAATCGATCATCGTGGTGACGGACCAGCAGGTGGGCGAGTTCGTGCACGAGAACATTCTCGAGACAAGCCGACGGTTTCTTGATGAGCTCAAGGTTGAGCCAGGTCGTCGCCGTCTTCCCGCTCCGCGAAACCCTGGTAGGTCCACAGGAAGTGCTCGAGCTGGCCCTCGATGATGTTGGGGTTGTCGCGGTCGCTGAGGTTGCCGAGGTGCTCGTAGTGCAGCTCATCAACGAACAACTTCGCGACCCGGCGCTGGGTGCGTCTTTCTGCCTCTCCGATGGCGGTCATGATTTCGCACCTTGCGTATGCGCACGGCCTTTGGCGGTTAGTCGGTATCGCGGTGTCATGACTTGCCCTGTGACTTGCCCTGTGACTTGCCCTGTGACTTGCCCTCTCATTTCACGCACCGTCTCGCCGGGACTCATTGCGGCCCTCGTTTCCGGGCGGCGGACAACAACTCCGCGCCCTTATTGGTCAGGCGGTATTTCTGCAGGCGGCTGTTAGGCTTGCCGGGGAGCGTCATCTCGATGGTTTGGTCGTCCAAGAGCACGCGGATGACCGTGTTCAGGCGGCCGGAGACATCCTTGGTGACCCAGGTTCGCGGAAATCTCGGACTTGCTCATCGCCTCGATCTCCAGAATCCTAAATACCCGAATTTCCATCGAAATTTCATCTGACTCTGGCCTCGACTCTGGCCTCGGTTTTCGCCAAACGGTGGCGACAAAGCCACCGCGGATGGAGAACTCGGGGTCGGGGAGGCCATGTTCGCGACAGCGGCGAATCATGTCCTCAGTTCCGGTGCCCACGGCGGCAAGGCGCCCGGATCCCACACCTCGAGTCGGTCTGAAAACAGCATGACCTGCACACTGCCGTTGCTTGTATAATCGCGGTGCGCGACGGCATTCACGATGGCCTCCGCCACCACTTCCTTGGGGAATCTCGTAAGCAACCGGTGCCTGCGGACCGAGTGCGCGCGTGCCGACCGAGAGATCGAGCTTCGACATCACAAAATCGATGGCCTGATCCACTAACTCGAACAGTGTGCCCCTATAGGTTTGCAGCGATGGGATCGGCTTTGCCACTTGGGTGCCGTGATAGTGCGCGCACTTCACCATTGATGAGATCAAGAAGCGCTGTGGGTGCGCGGAGAACAGCAAAACAGCTGCGTGAGTAGGCTTTCCATGATGCAGCAGACTCAAGTGAGTGAGCACTTCCTCGGTGCTTGCCCCTTCACGCAAGGGCAGAGCGCGGGCACGTCGTGCACGTCCGAGGAATGTCGCAATCCGTTCGTCGTCCAAATCGGCGATCATCGCGTTTGTGCAGATTGCAGCATCGAATGGGCCTGTGCGGATCAGCTCGCAGTCTTCCAGGTACTGTACCAATGCGGCGTAGACGCCAACTGTTAACTGGGCGCTGGTATTGAACCGCCGCCGAATCAGTTCTGCCCCTGCACGCCGGATCATTGCGCGCATCTTGGGATGCTTGTGTTCATCATCGACGCCAGCCACGAAGATGAAGCGCGGCTTGCCTCGCTCCGTCGCAAGATCAAACTCACGCTCTGTGGGCGAGGCCGCATCTCCACTTTCAACTCCGTATTCGGTGCCAAAAATGCCGACGTAGATGTCGCAGCGTTGGACCTCGTCAAGATACACCTGTTCGGCACGCTGATCGGAGGCGGGAAAATCCTCGAAGAGGACAGGCTCGATAAACCGCCGCAGGAGCGCATCTGCACGCAGGAAGTCCCTGAGCGCAGCGCGCTCGGACGCGAATTCCTATTGTACGCTGCTGATAAAGAGGCGAAGCATCACGATGGCCTAATCCCCGCAGCCCGGCAAAAGTGCGTCGCCGCTTCGGGGAGAGGAGCCACGCTTGTTTTGTACCGGCGTTTGTACCCCCGTTTCTACCCGCGTTGACATGCTGGCGAGCGTAAAGGCAGTGGCTCCGTTGGTGCTCATTGCGAGCCCCGTTTCCGGGCGGCGGTCAACAAATCCGCACCCTTCTTGGTTAGGCGGTATTTCTGCAGGCGGCTGTTGGGCTTGCTGAGGATTGTCATTTCGATCAGCCCGGCCGCCAAGGCAGGCTTCAGGTAGCGCTCTCGGAAGTTCCCTTGACTCGCCAGTCCAAGCCGCACCTGAATTGCCTGCCGCGTCATGTCCGTTGTCAGACCCCGTAGCAAGGACTCGACTTCACCTGTGACTTCACCTGTGACTTCACCTGCCGCGGGCTCGACTGGGGGGGTGACTGGTAGGGTAGCTGGTAGGGTGACTGGGGGGGGGGACCGTGTCGTCCTTGTGAATCAGCGCGTTGAGCACGGCTTCACGTAAGGCTGCCTCTGGGACTGGGTACGTTTCCATGCGCTGAACACCTTCGTAGGTGATCCACGCGATCATGTACTTGGTGCGCAGGATCTCGATGGTGCGCTCCATTTGCGCGAACAGATCGCCATGAATTTCGTCGTGGTAAAGCAAGTCGGCGTTGCTGCGGAACATGCCTACCTTGACGAAAGCACCGGTGAACCAGCGCTCGGGATCTTCGTGGAACAACAGCAGGGCTGCGCGTTTCAACATGCCGGCATCTACAAGGTGCAAGCGTTCAACAAGCTCGGCGTTGTTTGCAGCCAACGCTTCTGGTGGTATGCGGGCACGGGTGCGCTGTCCCAATGACGTCCGAACTTACGCAATAGGAAGGCTGACAAGGCTGCGCCGGTAAGTTGCTGCTTGGTGCTGCCACTGCGAAAGTGATACTCGCCGCGATAGCTGATGGGCGTCGGTTGTGGTTCGACGACTATCTCAAGCAGCTTATGGCCGCGTTCTTCGAATAGGCGAACGGGGACGACGATTCCGAGGAGGTCGCGGATCTTGTTTGGCAGATCCGTCAACAGGCGTTCGGCACCGTCAACACCGACGGGTTCACCGAGGTCGTTGCGGCCAATCACCAGGATGTCTAAACGAGCGCACTGATTTTCGTGGCCAGGAGCAGAGTGTGGACAAATCGGACGTGCGCGCGGGTCGCATCGAGCACCAAGGCGGTCATGTTGTTGTCGATGCAACTTGGCTGGCCAAGAATCTTCTTTCTTTCAAGAAAGATGGCCGCGCCAACCTTTGCAAGAACAATGCTGCCCGCAGGAAACAGCGTTGCGCCAAGCTGCTTTCGTGTTCCTTCTGAAATTCGATGATTCGCGGTAGTCATGAACGTCTCGTTGCCGTCGTTGTTCATGTCCGAGACTAAAGAACGGAAGACTGCCCCTTGCCTCCCCTTGAAATGTGAGCGGGAACCCATTCCCGCCCCGGAAGCGACCAACCTCACCTGCGGAAACACGTTCCCACTTGCCGGTGACGCCGGGGAGGCGGGTTTGGGCGGTGAGGAGTTGTTGCATGGCGGCCTGCTTGAGGTCGCGCTTCTTGGCGATGAGCCGGTCCAGCGTCCCCAGCAGCGCATCCACATCCCCCAACGCCCCCGCTATCGCCCGCTGTTCGGGGAGGGGCGGAACGGGTGGGCCCACCTTGACCAGATCAGATTTCCTGACGTGGACGAATGAAGTCTTGAACCCTTGCGCCTGTTTCGCGATGTCTTCCTCGACTCTCGCAAACACTAGAAGGGAGAAAAGCAGCGTGATTTTCTGCTCATCCATCAGCACCTTAAAAATGTGCTAGTTTAAGATGCCCGACGGGCCTGTCCACACGCGAGCTCCAAAGGATGTGCCGAGCGTTCCTGACCATGCGAACAGGAGGTCACCGGCTTCGACTCGGTTCCTTTCCGGGACTGGGGCCTGTGAGAAGTTGAACGGGGCAGATGGATCATTCAGATTCTGAATTCTTATGATGGGCGTACCCGTCTTCCTCCAGTCCTCAGGTTTAAACGCGCAACCGTTCACGAGTCGGAACACTTGACCGATAGACCGAATCTCCCAATCCTCCGGAATCACCCCCACTTCCGTCTGCTTGTAACCGCGCTTCAGTTCCACGACGCCCCCATCTTCCTGATCTGTTCCCCCGCGCCACTCGCCAGCCCGCCCACGCCATCCGCCTCCTTCGCCACCCCTACAAAACCTTCACTTCTCATCGCTCACCCTCCGCCTCGCGTAGCGTGAGTTCCAGTTCACGGCGCAGCTCTTCACGCTCCGGCAAGTACAGCTGGTATTTCTGCACGAAAAGCTGGCTATTCATTCCGTAGGTGGCGTATTCGACCAGCAGCTCGTCTTTGTTTCGCGAAAGGATGATGCCAATCGGAGGATTGTCGCCTTCCGTGTTTTCCTCCGCCGCGAAGTAACCAAGATATAGATTCATCTGGCCGATGTCGTGGTGCTCAACATCGTTGATCTTCAAATCGATCAATACGAAGCAGCGCAGGATGCGGTGGTAAAAGACCAAGTCCACGCGAAAGTGCGTATTGTTGATCGTGATGCGGTATTGGCGCCCCACGAAGGTGAAGCCCTTGCCCAACTCCAGAAGGAAAGGCTGAAGGTGATCGCAAAGGCGACCTTCCAGATCCGTTTCAGAAATCGCGTACGGCTCCGAGATTTTTAGGAACTCGAAGACAAAGGGATCGCGAAGAAGATCTGCAGGCTGCTCGATGACTTGCCCCTGCCGCGCGAGCGCGAGTATCGCGTCCTTGTCTTTCCCCGCGGCGATACGAAGGAAGAGAGAGGTTTTCTTCTGGCGTTGGAGCTCTCGGACGGTCCATTTTTCGCGGATGGCCTGTTGCTCATAGAAGCCGCGTTCGAGCGGGTCGTCGATCTTCAAAAGCTCCACAACCAGGGACCAGTTCAATTGGTGCGACGCTGTCGCACCAATTGGGTACGTGAGAAAAAACTGCCTTATTCTGACGACATTGCTCCGGCTGAACCCCCTGCCATGGCGCAGCGTGAGGTCGCGACTGAGGCTGGCAAGCAGGCCCGTGCCGTAGTCTGCGCGGGCCGCGCCGCCCTGTTCAAACTCCACAATGTCGCGCCCAATTTGCCAATAGGTCTCCGTGAGATGCGTATTGACGGCCTGATGAGCGCGAAGTTGCCCGGTCGCATAGACCTCGGAGATGCGGCCAAGCAGCGTCTCGTAGCCCGAATCGGTGATGTCCGTGCTCATGACGAAAATCCAATGTTCTGAAGGTGTTCCTCCACGTGCCTGGCCAGGGCCTTGTCCGAGGTGTGCTTCATGAACAAAAACACCAGGACACAGTCCTTGTTGTAGACCTGACGCCGGGAGGCAGCTTGACCATCGAAGTAGCTTCTAACCGTTCAGGCCCATGCATTGCGCTCACCCTATACTTTCGTCATCTTTCATACAATCTCGTTCCGCCACCGAAACTCACGCTCGCGAAGGCGGTAAGCAAGTCGGATCGGTCGGGCCGCTGAGCTAAGCGAGCTTCCTGAAAAAACTCGTCAAACTGACGGCAGGATCTCGGGCCCTATCGGATTTTGGTAAACCGCGTCGACGGACAAGCTTATCCCGAGCGATCTCAGTTCAATCGATTCACCGCGCCGCGCTTCCCAGATCTCCCACTGGCCGCTTTCGCCACGCCGCTGGACTTCAATGCGGGGCTCATCTTGCGCCAAAAATACGAGCTCGCGAAGGGAACCCAACTGACGATAGTGCGCGACCTTGGCTCCGCGATCATACCCTTCAGTCGAGGCGGAAAGGGCCTCAACGAGCACCACAGGATTCGTGATGGCATGCTTGTTTTCGGATGCCGTTTTAAGCTCTCCGCAGATGATGCTCACGTCTGGATAGGTTTGAAGATCTGTCGCTTTAACGTAAACGGCGGCATCGGACGAGTAGACTCGACAGGGCTTGCCATGCAAGGCTTGGCTCAACTCCCCGCTGAAGGCGGCAGCCAGAGCAGCGTGCTCGGGGCTACCCCCAGCTGGCGACCCCCGGTTGGTCGAGCCATAGCTCACCGAATCCCGATGCAACAATAGACTTTCGCGAGTGAGCAGTGCTCCGGGTGAGCGAGGGCAGCGAGGAAATCGCTTCCAACTTGGTCAAAGCGTTGACCACAAAACTGCTGGAGGCCGCTCATTCTATGAACCCTGCCCGCTGCATGTGTTCCCGCAGCTTTCGACCCATGTGAAAGTAGTACGCGTCCGCGTTGCACATTTTCTCGGCAAAATCACTCAAGATCCGCCGTGATTCCGGCGCCATGGGCTCGTGCCCGAAGAGATCATCGATCTCGGTGAGCGTTAGCCAGGCTCCAGGCTTCAAGAATTTCGTCCAGGAAACGAGGGTCGGCGTCAGCTCCGGAATGTACGCTCTGCCGCAATGATTTCAAGGAGCTGTCAGCGCGACGAGCTTTCCGGCCGCGCTCGCTCCAAGATCGATGGCGTATAAAGTGTGATCGACGACCACGGGATTCTGTAAGGGGCCAGTAACCTGCGCTGGCAATCCTTTCCAGAGTTCATGGCCGTCGTTGAGGGCTAGAATGTGAATACCGTCAGTGGCGGTGACGACGAGCGAATCGCTGCCAAGCGCGGCCGCGAGACTCGTGTTCGGGATGCTCGTCCACGCAACCGGATTGCCTGGGCAATTGTCGAAGGCGCCAGAGGCGTCGGTGGCCGGTTGGGTGGCGGCGGCAATGTTTGGGGCAGTCCAGGCGGGAGCGCCTCCTTGAATTTGAAAAGCCCGCACGTCGGTCGCTGTGGCGACGATCACGAGCCCACTGGTGAGAACTGGAGATTGCGTGGAGACGGTACCGGCAAGCGGCTGACTCCAGGCAACGCTGCCGTCGCTCTGCTTGCGCGCGACGAGCTTTGGTCCTCCTTGGTCTTCCACCAGATAGAGTTGTGAGTCGCCGGCACTGATCGCGCCGATGGGCATTGTCGTTTGCTTCCAGCCTGGCATTCCCGTAGCTTTTGCGTAGCTGGCTATGCCCGAGGGCGCTGGCGCGCCGGGGCTGTAAATGCCACTCCTAAACACGGTATCGCCATCGATTGCCAATGAGCCGCGTTTCTCAGAAATCTTGTCGCACGCATGGTGTTGATCTTTTTTCCACGCCTCCGCGCCGGCGAGCGTGTACGCCCCCACATAGAAACCAGGACCATCCGGACTGTTCAGATCGGAGTTGATGTAGAAACGTTGGTCGTCGGCGGCTGTCTGGCCCCAATCGTCGTAGGCGTTGATGCTGAGTTGGTCTGCGCCCGTGGCGGCATCCACGAGAAAGAGCCCATCGTCGGCCACCATGAGGGAGCCCTTGGCGAACGTTGCCCAATGTTGGGTGAGCACATCGCGACCACCCGGCGCCGCCCACGTCCAAGCGTTTTTCCCAGCCGACGAAATACCATCCAATTGCGGGCCAAAGGAACTACTAAACCGCAGGTATATATTACCGGAATCAGTGACGGTGCTAATAACATTTCGGATCGTGCTGTCCAGCCAACCCTTCGGGAGGTAGGTCCACGCGAAGGTGATGGGCCCCGTCATGCACCCATCGCTCGCGGACGTGCGGCGCGCATCGTGTCCGTACATAGGCCAATCAGACTTGCCACAAGTGAGCACGGCTCCCGAACCACCCGATGTGGTTCCGCCCGCCGATGTGCTTCCGCCCGCCGATGTGCTTCCGCCCGCCGCTTTGCTTCCACCCGCCGCTTTGCTTCCACCCGCCGCTTTGCTTCCGCCCGCCGCTTTGCTTCCGCCCGAGTGCCCCCCACCGGTTGCGTTCCCGCCGTTTTTTACTCCGCCGGAGCCCGCGGGGTTTGGCGAGCTTCCGTGTGAGGAACCGCAGCCGACGCTGGTGATGCCCCATACCGCTCCCAACCCCAACAAACAAACTAGAAGCCAGCACCCACGCGCGTTTGATGACTGAGTCATTGGCTCAAAGTAGCAGGCGTGCGGACAAGCGTAAACTCGGGCGAGAGCCGGCAACTCTCGCTTCACCGCGCGCACTACGACGGTTCCCGCCGCCAAGACCCCAAGCCCTTTGCGCTGCCACACCCGAAGCCCCATCCCCTCAGCATCAACGACGCGGATGCCGAAGGCTAAATCCCACGTTTTTCAACTTTCGCTCAGCCCAACGCTCGCCGTCACCATAATCCGGCACCGGTGTCACCACTTACCGGTCATGAGCTCCCTTGCGATCCCCTCTCCTACAGACAGCGACCCCGAGGATGTCGTTACCGCACTCGAGACAGCCGCCCTATTCGGTGTCAAAGCCGATCGGGCGCAAGCGGTACACTGGCTCCGACGGGCAGCCGAAATGGCCGGTGAAAGCGGTCACGATCTGCGAGCCGTACAACTCGCTCGGCTCGCAGCTGATATGAGCATCCCCCCTCCGGCCCCGCCCGCACAGGCAGCACCTGTCGAAACGCCACCCGAGGCTAGCTCATCAAGGTCGACGGCTTCTTCTCCCCCACCACTGCCCATCAGCGCCTCGGTCGCGCCATCTGCTCCGTCGCGCCCTGGTTCCGTGCTCCCGGCGCCGCCATCGCGCTCAAATTCAGGGCCGCCGTCAGCGCCTTCACGTCGCTCCCAGGAGCTGCCCGTAACGGCGCAGGGGCCGTCAGCGCCCGCACAAAGCAAGCCCAGCGCGCCTCCCCCGGTGCGTGACAGCGTACCAGCCCGCGCTTCGAATCCTGTTGCTGCAGCCTTGCTCGCTGGAGAGAGCAAGGCGCCGTTGCGACAGGCGCTGCGCGTTGCGGTCAAGAAGAACGGCGCGCCTCGCACCTACGTCGTTTCCCTGCTCGAAGATGGGGCACACGCGCCCGAAGGCTTCCACGAAGCGCTGTTGGTTCTGGTTTCGCCCTCCGCCAATTTGTTGGAAAGCGAAACCTCCCGGGATTGAGTTCCTCCAGCCTCTTAGCGCTGAACGGTGCAGCCTGCCCCAGTGCAGGTGCAGGCCGAGGTCGGAACGTTTCGGCAGTCCACCATACAGCTGCCGGAGCATGTGATCTGGCAGCTTGCCGCATTGTTGCAGTCCACAGTGCTACCGTTACCGACCGTCGCGGTGCAAACGGCTCCATCCACGCAAGAGATGTCTGCGTTGGCTCCGGCATTTATCGTGCAATTGGTACCGGTATTATCGCAGCTCGCCTGAAGACCGGCCCCGGATTGGATACTGCAGGTCGAACTGTCGCAGGCTGGCTGGCAACCCACATTGCACGCAATCGTGCAGGTGTTCATTTGATCACACGTCACGTTGGCATTGTTGTTGGTCAGCATGACGTCGCAGGTTCGCCCCTGAGGGCAAGTGGCGTTCGAGCCCATGTTGAAAACGAGCACATTGCCGCTGCCGCCCGTGTTCGAAGTGCCCCCCGTGTTCGAAACCCCACCGGAACCGCTCCCCACACCGCCGCTGCTGGCGCCACCGGCCGCGGTGCCGCCCGCGGGGTTCGCCGTGCCGCCCATGCTGGTTGTTATCCCACCGGCGCCCGCAGCACCCCCACTACTCGCAGCCGCGCCACCTGAAGCCGCAGCAGTACCGCCCGTGGTCGCCGCAGCGCCGCCTGAAGCCGCGGCAGCGCCACCTGTCGTGCCTGACTTGCCACCCGTGGTCGCGGCAGCGCCACCTGTCGTGCCTGACTTGCCGCCCGTGAAAAACGAAGCACCCCCAGTCCCGGCCACGAACTCCGTGTTATCGGAGCCGCCACAGGCGACGCCAAACAGGCCCAGAGCCAAGAAAACTGCGGATATCCTCGCAGCGTTCATATCAGTAGACCCTCTTTAAGGTGTTGGTGTGGGGCGGCTGACCATACCCAAACATGGCTGTTGAGGTAAGCGAGAGCCAGCAACCTTTCAGGTTAGCAAAGGTACCGCGTTGCCTCAACGACTTTCACTTTCCAATCAACAATAATCCAAACGCTTCAGGGGACCGCACATGTAGGTGAGGCCCCCTGCCGCAGATCGCACAATATCTTTGGCTCAATTCTGAACTGTGCAGCCTGCTCCGGTACACATGCAGGTTTGGGCGTCCGCGCACTTCACCGTGCATGTCC
Organism: Polyangiales bacterium; assembly: GCA_038251425.1. Taxonomy (GTDB): domain Bacteria; phylum Myxococcota_A; class Polyangia; order Polyangiales; family Polyangiaceae; genus JBBRRP01. Next base: position 13,865 of record JBBSBI010000016.1, on the reverse strand, counting down.
CGGTGCAGGTGACCTGGCAGTTCTGCGCAGCATCACAATTTACTTGGCTGCCGTCACCGACCGTTACGGTGCACACTGCCTTATCTTTACAAGAGATATCCGCATTGGCGCCGGCTGAGATGGTGCAATTGGCGTTTTGATTGTCGCAACTAGCTTGCAGGCCAGTTCCAGCCGTGATTGAGCACGTCGAGCCGTCACAGCTGGGCTGGCAGTTCGTATCGCACGCGATCGTGCAGGTGTTCATCTGATCGCACTTCACGTCCGCGTTGTTGGTGAGCGTGACATTACAGGTCTGCCCCTGCGGACAGGTCGCCTTGTTGCCCATGTTGAACGTCGTCCCCGCTGCGCCCGCGGCGTTCGCGGCGCCGCCCATGCTGGTTGTCGTCCCACCGGCGCCCGGAGCACCCCCACTACTCGCCGCCGTGCCACCTGCGGCGTTCGCGGCAGTCCCGCCCGTGGTCGCGGCAGTCCCGCCCGTGGTCGCGGCAGCGCCGCCTGTCAGCCCTGACTTGCCTCCCGTGGTTGCGGCAGCACCTCCCGTGGTGCCTGACTTGCCGCCGGTGAAAAACGACGCTCCCCCGGTCCCGGTCCCGGCTACGGCCCCGGTGCTATCGGAGCCGCCACAGGCGACGCCAAACAGGCCAAGACCCAAGAAAACTGCGGATATCCTAGGAGCGTTCATATTAGTAGACCTCTTGTTAAGGTGTTGGTTTGGGGCTGCCGACCTGCTCCCACATTGCAGTTTGAGGTAAGCGGGACACAGCGACGTCTCAGGTTAGTGGTGCGGCGTGTCCTCAATTATCAAGCACCCGATGCAGTTGCCAATCGAACACAAGCTTCATCTGCACGCGGTCCTTCTCCCACTCCGGCTCGGTGACGATCTGAAGCGAAGCAACGTCAGTACTCTTAAGAACTCTGCCCGCTCTGTCCTCGAGTTGGATCCGCGCAGGCGCATCTCCCGAGGAACCAGGCGCACCAGCAGGCTGAGGATAGCGCGCCCATGCCTTCGGGCTCGGCGTCATCCAAAAGATTGTGGCGACGCTAGTGGCCGCGAGCGCGAGCCCCAGCAGAATCCACTTTATCGCCCTTTGGTGCACCTACTGCAACAATCGTTCGCGGAACGCGTCGAAGGTCTCTACACGAACCGTGATCTCAGCCGCGAGCGCTCTGAAGTCGGAGACATTGTGAGTCACGACGAGTGCCCCCTCCCGAGCGCCTATCGTCGCGATGAGAGCGTCGAGGAGCGCAGACTTTGAGCCCCGCGGTGTTTGCCCGCGCTCGCGCAGCCGAGACAGTGCCAAAGCAGCGCGTTCGAAATCGCTGGCCACGGGACAGAGCAACCGTCCTGCGCGTTCGTAGGGGGAGAGAAGTCGATCGACCACTCGCCGCTCTGCCTTCGAGCGGCATCCAGCACGAAGTTCGGCTGCAACGACGGCGTCAAGACAGAGAGTAAAACGGCCGCGCAGCGCCGGAAGCATCGCTTCGAGCGCGGCATGTCGCAGGTGCTCCACCCAAACGGAAGTATCGAAGAGGAGCCTCACTTGAGTGTTTCAAACTTCGGAATACGACCGCCAGTTGCGCGCACAGCGCGTTCGACCTCGTCCATGAATGCCACCTCTTCCAGGCTTCGGATGACGGCCTCCGTCTCCGTGCGGGCCTTGAGTATTCGTTTCGCGCGAGAGACCAGAGCGGGCGGAAGATTGTAAGTCTTTTTTACTGTGGCGCGAGGCGAACTCATACGGACAGTTTGCTAGATCGTACGTACGCTGTCAAACCGACGTTATAGGACGCTCGGTACAGGGGCGCTGCTCATTCTTCCGTGCCGGTGTCGCACGGCTGGTTTCTTTGCGGCCAACAAATAAGTACCGCACGGGCGGGCAAATGCGTAGAGTGCGCGTGTGACGCCCGATCAAGCTATTGCGGAAGCCAAGTCAGGGACTCTGCGGCCCGTTTATCTGGTGCTCGGCGAGGAAACCCGCCTGGCGAGCGACGTGGTGAGAGCCCTGCGCGAAGCGATCACACGGAGCGGCATTCCGGGATTGAATGATGACCAACTTGTTGCCGGGGAGAGCACGGCGCAAGCCGCACTTTCAGCCGCGAAGACTTTGCCGATGATGGCCAAGCGCCGCGTCGTCATCGTTAAGAACGTGGAACGCTGGCAGACAGAATCCAAACAGGATAACGCCCTCGATCTTCTCGCCGACTACACCGAACGTCCTTCGGAATCGAGCGTGCTCATTTTGGTCGCTAGCAAGCTAGATAAGCGAAAGCGGCTGGTTGCTAGAGCGCAGAAGCAAGGCTTCTTGGTGAGCTGCGACAGCTTGGATCGCGCGCAATTGCGGCAATGGATTGAGCGCACCACGGCAGAGCTTGGGAATACGATCAGTCGCCCCGCGGCCGAGCTTCTCGGCGAACTGGCGGGTCCAGATCTCTCGGGCGTCGCTGATTCCTTGGAACGCGTGTGCCTGTTTGTTGGAAGCCAGCAGCCGGTGACGGAGGCCGCGATCACTGAGTGCGTGGTGCGTCTGCGTGAAACGAATGTCTGGGCGTTGGTGGATGCGGTAGGGCGGCGAGATGTGGGTGGGGCACTCAAGGCGCTCACCGAGGTGTACGACCCTTCGGACCGCGGGCTGCGCCTGGTGTCCGTGTTAGCTTGGTCCGCTCGGCAATTGATTCGGTTTGAAGCGGCCATTGCCGATGGCTTGCCTCCGCCCGATGCCGCAAAAAAGGCTGGGGCTCCGCCGTTCAAGGCGCGTGACCTGGCCGAACAAATCAAAAGACTGTCCCGAACCGATCTGGAGCGTTGGCTGGTAGCCCTGGCTGATATCGATCTCAATTTGAAAGGGGGCAGCAAAAGGCCACCAAAAGCTGTGATCGAGCACGCGCTCATCCGGCTCTGTCAGGCTGGGGGCCGCCCCGGACAACGCTCCGCCAGAGCTTGACCGACCCCCCATACGGGCCCATGTATGTTCCGGAGGGCGGCGCCGAGGCCGAAAGAACGCCCCTTCGAAAAATAACTCAGCGAAAACCCTGCGTGACGCTATGAAATTGGCTGCTTCCAGAACCTTCATGAAACTCGAGCCCCTTGCGAACGCCAGCCTGCCCACCAAGCACGGCGTGTTTCAGCTTCACGTGTATCGCTGGGACGATCCGAACGCGCACAGGGATCTCAGCACTGAGCACTTGGCGCTCGTGATGGGGAACGTGGCCGGTCGAAAAGACGTGCCCGTGCGCGTCCACTCAGAGTGCCTGACGAGCGAGGTCTTTGGGTCGCTGAAGTGCGATTGTCGGGAACAGTTGGATCGAGCCCAAGCGGAAATCGCACGTCGTGGCTTCGGGGTGATTCTCTACCTTCGGCAAGAGGGCAGAGGTATCGGGCTTGCCAACAAGGTGCGGGCCTACGCACTTCAGGCAGAAGGCGCCGATACGATTGAAGCGAACGAGTTGCTGCATCTCCCGGTGGATGCCCGAACTTACGATGTGGCTGCCGCCATGCTGCGTGCTTTGGATGTACGCTCCATCGAGCTTCTGACGAACAACCCTGAGAAGGTGCGCGCGCTTCGAGCGCTCGGCATTGATGTGGCCAAGCGCCTACCACTGCAAATAGGCTCCAATCCGTATTCGGCGCACTACCTTGAAATCAAACGCCTCAAGATGAAGCACGAGCTGCCAGCCGCCATCGCTGAACTCGCGCCCAAGCCTGTGACGTCGTAGCTCTAAATTCCTAGGGCGCGACACCGGGACGTGAGGTGCGTCGCACCTTGCCGTCTGCCGACGTGAAGTAGATGCGCGTGGTGTCCATCGCCATATCGACCGTTGCCGAGGGGCCGGTCCACACGGCGATGGGTGCCGAAGGCGGCTGGCTCCGCACGATTCTGACAATTTCCCAGGTATTGGGTCGAGGTTGGTCGGCGACGAAGACGTCCACCGCATCCACACTCAAAGCTGAGATCGAGGATTGTTCGTAAATAATAAGCCCACCGCCGCCACAAGATTGGATGGGGCAATCCAACACGCGTTTGCTCTCGCCGATCCAATAAACATGCCCGCCACCCACGGCCAAGCGCGACGGTAGCACCAGCTGAGTCGCAAGACTTTGCGGCCCACCCCGGCAATCCGGCGTCTCACAGTAGCGAATCTCACCTGCCATTGGTTCCGACCAAAAGACTCGGCCATCTGCGTATTTCATGTCCGCCACCAGCTGAGGCTCAGCGGCAAAAATAAACGGAGCCGAATCGCACTGCATCCCAACCGGACACCTCAAGAATCGAATTGGGTCACGCCAATAGATCTCGGTCTCGCTGGCGGCCACCAGACGCAAGGCCTCCTGACTTACGCTGATCACCTTCGCGGGCGTTTGCGGATTACAGCCATTCGGCAACGGACAGCTTAGGATCTGGCTCCCGGAACCCTGTGTTGCCGCCACACTGAGCACCAGGGCATTGCTCGTGAGCGTCATGGCGAGCACCTGGCCCGAACCCGAAAAGACGCTGACCGGATTCATGCCGCAGCCATCAAACCCGCAGCGAAAGACCCCACTCTGACCCGCGCGCTCTCCGATCCAGAACACGCCGTGTTGGTTAACGGCAATCGCGCCGAGCGACTGAAAGCCTGAGGCCAGTATCTGTTCCTGATTGATGATGGGCATAGCTGGTGCGCCGCCGGAGCCCTGCATGCCCGTTGGGTTCGCGGTGGGTGGCGCCGTAGGCTGAGCGGTGGGTAGGCCCGCAGCACCGACGATATCCCCAGAAACGGAGGAGCCAACTCCACAGCTCGGCATGGCTGAGAGCTTGGACGGGCAACCTTGTGCACCCACCAGGCTTACCCCGAGCGACATCACATCGCACACGGCTTTCGGGAAAATGACTTCCGCTCCCTCAACTCGCCACCCATCAGTGGGTCCAAAATCGAAGGGCACCACGCAACCATCCTGATTGCACACCCCCGCCCCATCCTTCCCGGAACGGAGGCCAAAATTCATCAGGCTCGTGTCTTGACCTGGAGGGATACCGAGCTTGCAGCCGGGTCGCATGGCGTTAAGCGGAAAGGCCGTGTTGAAGCAACCTGCGAGATCGAAGCATTTGCCGTCTCCGGCTGCCGTACCACCCCCAAATACCGAAGCCTCGGAGTACTCGTTGAGCTTGGTGGATTCCAAGGTGGAGCTTTCGCAGCTCCCCGCAATACAAGTTTGTTCATTGGGGCAGGCGGAGGTCACGTCTCCCTTCAGATCGGTCTTCACCGAGCGCGCATCGGCACACAGCCAACGCAACGGCACCGGTAGCGTCGCAACGCGGTCGCTCGGGACCGTGGTGACAATCTCGCGAAGCACGCGCGCAACCTTGTTCTGGTACGCGACCACGCGAATATTGACGGGCGCTGATGGATCTTTGCCGGCTACGACACCGAGCGTGGCTGGCAGCTTCAAACCGCCGGGGCCAAGATCAAAATCACTGGCGAACTGCAGCATCCCGTAACTTCGAACCTCGATCCGAACCGAATCAATGTCTTTGGGGATGCTCATGTCCGTCTGCAACGTGAGCATGAGCTGACCAATTTTCTCGTCGCTTGTTTTGGCGCACGCGCAGACCCAAGTGAGAGCGCCAAGCATAAGAATAAATAACGTTCGCCGCATGCGCTTCCTCTTCAAGGCAGATGAACGGTGCCAGGCTTGATTGTGCCGACCACAGGCTTCTGGGCGTTCGTTTCAGGCTGCCCAAACACGAGGTAGCCAGAGGCCGCCGCGCCGCCTGCCACCAACACGCCACCGGTGATCCAAAGCCACGTTGGCAGCCCACCACCGGAATCCGCTTCAAGCTCGACGGTGACGGTGCGCGAGCGACCCGGCTCGATCGCAATTTCAGTATAAAATGGGCGCTTTTCTGGGTTTCTCACCGATAGCGAGTGTGCGCCGCGCGTCAACTTTCCTTGCCAATTTCTTTCACCGAGGGCCTTCCCATCCACGACGATGCTATCGCCTGGCCCTGCTCGCACAATCAGCGTGCCTTCGATGACAATCTTCTCCAAGCTTGCGTTCACCGTCAGATTCTCCTCGCCGGATACATCGAGCACTTGAGTGTAGTCCCTGTAACCCGCTTTGCGTACCGTGATTTGGCGCTTGCCGATGTCCACGAGCAGCGGACTCTTGAGCGGCAGGGGACCCTGTGCGACGCCATCAAGAAAGAGTGAGGCGTCGGCGGGGTTGCTCACAACACTGATACTGGACACGAGCGGAACGATGGCCTCTGTAAGCCGCTTAACGTCTTCTCGGTCCTCCGGCGTGAGATAGGCGTGGGCATCTCGCTCATAGACCCGCAACGAGCGCAGCACCTCAGCATAGTGGCGAAGCGCTTTGTGGCAGGCAGCCATATTCCAAAGCAGCCGAGGATCATTGGAAGCCCGATAAGCACTTTCGAATTTTACGAGCGCCCCGGCAAAGTCTCCGTCTTCGTAGAGCACCTTGCCGGAAACGTAGTCGGCGCGCGGCATGCCTCGCAGCGAGTCGTTCAAGGATGGCGCTTCCGGTGCGGACTCCACCGGCGGCTCCTCGGCGAACGCAAGTACCGGCAGGGCTGCCTGCTGAAGTAAGAGCCCCAGGCTCAAATATCGATAGATCTTCATATTTTACCTATTTCAGCCCCATGTGCAGCAGCCCACCACCGGAGGCTCTCGCCTCTGCCGGTTTTTCGGGTCGAGCAACGTCCGGCTTTTTGGGCGCTTCTCTCCCCGCAACCTGAACCTTCTTCTCTGCTTTCTTCTGAAGACGCTTCGCTCCCACTGAGTGTTTTGCTTGAACCGGAAGAGTGCTTGCAGCGGACGCAGGCGTTTGCGGGAGTGGCCTCGCTTGAACAGCTGCAACCACAGGCTCAGCTGCAACCACGGGCTCAGCTGCGACGACGGACGACGTGACCATCTGAGCAGGCACCACCACCGCAACCGGCACTGCCTTCTGAATTGCGACCGTCGCGAGACTTGGGGCTGCCATTGCCGAAGCATCTGCCGCACTAGGTCCACTAAAATGCCAAGCCCCAGCGATGCCGACGAGCAGGAACACGCCCGCTACTGCCGCCAGGGCGATCGTCATTCTGGCGTTCGACTTCTGTTTGAACTGAGTCGTTCCAAAATTCGCTTCAGTGCCCTGTACAACAGAGGCCGCGACGGCACTCGCACGCGGGTCAACGACCGTCTTGTTGGGATCCCCGTGTGCCGTGTCGGCTGCAGAGCTGGCCGGGCGTGGCCGCTCGGTTTCGAGTGCGCCGCCCACTACTCGACTGATGTTGGAAACGATGGAAGCTGCCGCAGGCAGTGTGAAGGGCAGAAGCGCACGCGCGAGTTCAGCGACGTTCTGAAAGCGCTGATTTTTGTCGCGGTGGAGCGCACGGGCAATCACCTGTTCGAGGGGCCCCGGCACCGCAGGATTGAAGGCGGTTACGGGGCGTGCGGGCTCAGAAATGATCGAGGCGATGATTGCACTGGAGCTCTCGCCATCAAACGGCAAATTGTCCGTCAAGAGTTCGAAAATAATCACGCCGAGCGCCCAAATGTCGCTGCGAGCATCCACATCGCGCGTCGAACGGATCTGTTCGGGCGACATATAATGCGGTGTGCCCATCACCATCTGAGTGGACGTGAGGCCGCGCTCGCCACCCTCAATCATGGTCTTCGAAATTCCGAAATCCAACACCTTCGTGATGGGAGCGCCGCCCGCAGCGCGGGTCAGAAACAGATTGGCCGGCTTCAGATCGCGGTGCACGATGCCCGCGCTGTGAGCTTCCGCCAGGGCGTCGCACGCTTGAATAATGTAGAGCAGAGCTTCCTCGACTGGCAAAGCGCCGCGCTTCTTTAGCTCAGCTGACAGATCATTCCCCTCCAGGTATTCCATCACCATGAAGGGCGCACCGCTCTCAAACTCCCCCACATCGATCACACGTGCCACGTGCTGACTGCGGATCTTCGCGGCAGCCCGGGCCTCACTTGCGAAGCGCTTGACGATGTGCTCGTGGGCTAACGCTTCGGGGTGCAGAAACTTGATCGCGACCTTTTGGTCGAGCTTCAGATGATGGGCCGCAACGACAGTGCCCATGCCCCCGGTGCCAAGCACGCGCTCGACACGGTATTTCCCATCCAGGATGTCGCCAGACTTCACTTCGCTCTGCACTGCAGGTCCCTCGGGTCCACCCCCAAGACGGCCCTCCAGCATCCAATTTAAGCCCGGTGTTCCGCGCCTACATGTCGCACTCCTTTCCGGCACTGTGCTAAGTCTGGGCTCCGTCGATGCAACCACGCCCACCCGTGCCCCTCCCAACGCGTCGTGCACCCATTCAGTTTCCCGCTGAATTGCCGATTTCATCGCGGGTTTCCGATATTGTGGCGGCACTTGAGCGGCATCAAGTCGTCATCGTCGTGGGTGCCACGGGATCGGGGAAAACAACCCAACTTCCAAAGGTTGCGCTCAAAATGGGGCGTGGCAGTGAGCAATTGATCGGCGTCACCCAGCCGCGCCGGATTGCGGCCACGAGCGTCGCCACCCGAGTTGCCAGTGAGCTCAACTGCGCGCTCGGTGCCGAGGTTGGCTACCAGATCCGTTTCGAAGACCGAACGTCCAGAGACACCTGGGTCAAGTTCATGACGGATGGCATCTTACTGGCTGAAACCCAGGGCGATCCGCTGCTCCGTCGCTACGACACGCTCATCATCGACGAAGCCCACGAACGTAGCCTCACCATCGACTTCTTGCTCGGATGGTTGAAACGCATTCTGCCAGAGCGCCCCGACCTGAAAGTGATCGTGAGTTCCGCCACCATCGCAAGTGAACACTTCTCTGAATTTTTCGGCGGTGCGCCCGTGATTCAGGTCGAGGGGCGAACCTTCCCCGTCGAAGTTTTGTACGAACCACCCACCAAGGATTTCGACTTGCCAGAAGCTGTGGCCGAAGCGGTCGAGAATCTGACGACGCTGGATCCACGCGGCGACATTCTGGTTTTTCTGCCTGGCGAACGCGAGATCCGAGAGAGTGAACAAGCACTGCTCGCAAAGAGGCTCCGCCATACAGTGATTCAGCCGCTCTATTCACGCCTTTCGCACGGAGAGCAGCGCAAAATCTTCGAAAATATCACGGGCCGTCGCGTGATCTTAGCCACCAACGTGGCGGAAACATCACTCACGATTCCTGGCATTGTCTACGTCGTGGACACAGGTGTTGCGCGCCTTTCCCGCTACGACCCACGCACCGGCATCACCCGCCTCCAAGTTGAAGGAATTTCACGCGCTAGCGCGGACCAAAGGAAAGGGCGCTGTGGCCGGGTTCGAGATGGCATCTGCGTGCGCTTGTACGACGAGCCCAATTTTGCGGCGCGGCCAGCTTTCACCGACCCAGAAATGAAGCGAACCGGCTTAGCTGGTGTTATTCTGAGAATGAAGTCGCTTCACTTTGGCAATGTGGAGGATTTTCCATTTCTCGATCCACCCAGCTCGCGTTCCATCGCCGAAGGCTATCGCGTGTTGCAAGAGCTTGGCGCGCTGAATGACGAGCGCGAATTGACTCCACTGGGCGAGAAGCTGGCGCGCTTTCCGGTGGATCCGCGCATTGCGCGCATGATCTTGGCGGGTGCAGAGCTCAAGTGTTTAGAAGAAATCATCATTTTAGCCGCAGCCCTCAACATTCAAGATCCGCGTGAGCGCCCGCGCGGCTTGGAACAAAAAGCGGATCTGCTCCACAAGCGTTTTCGCGATGAAAGCTCCGATTTTACGGGACTTTTGCGGCTTTGGGCCTTTTGCAAAGAGCACGAGGCCAAGAGCCTTTCCCAACTGCGGCGCGCCTGCAAAGACAATTTCCTGTCATTCCTCCGTGTTCGTGAATGGGGCGAAGTGCATGCTCAACTGAAGGGCACACTCCGAGAACTTGACCTACCGCTCGGCGAACCACCGCGCAACGAGCCCCGCGCACGTCGGGACAAAGCTTCCAACCCGAAAGATTTGACGGCTGCTTTACATCAAGCACTGCTGAGCGGCCTGCTTTCTCGAACCGGGCAATGGAATCCTGAGCATCGAGTGTATTTTGGCGCGCGCCAAACGCGCTTCCAACTGCACCCAGGTTCAACGCTCGCCAAAAAGCCGCCTGCCTGGGTCATGGCGTTTGAGCTCGTAGAAACAACGCAACTCTTTGCGCGCACCGTGGCCAAGGTGGAGCCCGAATGGCTCGCGCTCGCCGGCAGTCATTTGCTCAAACGCAGTTATTCCGAACCGCATTGGTCCGAAAAATCAGCGCGCGCTTCAGTGAAAGAACACTCCACGCTGTTTGGCCTCTCCGTGCTTCACGACAAGAGCGTGGATTACGCCAGCATCGCTCCCGATCGCGCCCGCAGCCTATTCATCGAGCACGCGCTTGTACGGAGCGAATATCGGAGTTCCGGGGCATTTCAGCCGAAAAACCAGCAGCTGCTCGAAGAGGTGGCGCGCCTCCGCGACAAGGCTCGACAGAGCGACATGCTAGCCGACGATGAACTTCTGTACGCCTTCTTCGATTCACGCATTCCGGATTTTGTCGTGAACGGTAAGCTCTTTGAAAGCTGGCGTGTTGACGTCGAAAAGACGGATCCAAAGCTGTTGTTTTTGGCGCTCGAAGATGTTCTCACAAGCGACCGCTCGCTCTCTCCTTTGGACTATCCGGACAGCATCGAAGTGCACGGAGTGAAGATCGCCACCACGTACCGCTTCGATCCCGTTGCCGAAGACGATGGCGTCACGCTCAACGTCCCTCTGGCCCTGTTGCCGCAGCTCTGCGAAGAGCACTGGACGATCCCCGCTTGGCACGAGCAGAAAATCACGCGACTGATCCAAGATCTTCCACGCGGCCTCCGACGCGATCTGGGCGCCCTGCCTGAGCTCGCAAGCAAAGTGGCTAAGCAGGTGGTCGCCGACAAGGGCAACTTGCTCCGGCACCTCTCACGGGCGCTCTCTGCCGTCTCAGGTATCCAAGTCCCTGAAACAGCCTTCTGCCCAGAAACCTTGCCCAGCTACTTGCGCTACAATTATCGACTTCTAGGCGAAACAGGCAAGGTATTGGCCCAAAGTCGCGACCTCGACTTGCTGCTGCGCGAGCACTCCCCCCGTGCCCGCGAAGTCTTCAAACAAAGCAAAACTGAAGGCACGTGGGAACAAACGGGCCTTCGTTCCTGGAGCTTTCCCGATCTACCGCCCTACGTCACACGTCGCGTGCAAAACACTGACCTTCGCTGTTATCCAGCTCTCATCGACCACCAAGATTCCGTGGAGCTCAAGCTCTTCGACACGCCCGCCACCGCAGCTCCCGAACATTATCGAGGCATCCGACGCCTGCTGATGCTCGGAGCTCGCACACTATTAGCCTCGCTACTCAAGCAAGCCACAGCTCCACTCAAGCCGCAATTGGGTCTCCCCGCTGCGCGTGCCGAAGTGGACAGCTTTCAGGACCAACTGCTGCTGCGCGTCGTGGAAGAAGCCTTTCGACTCTCCGAAGGCATTGAGCTGCCCCGTTCGAGCGCTACCTTCGCGGCATTGGTTGCCAGTGGCACTCCGCGCCTGGTGCCCTGCTACGAGGCCCTCATGAAAGCCCTCAAGGCAAGCGCCGCTGAGTTGGACAAAACACTGCGAGCACTCGCCACCGCGGCAAAACAACCGAGCGGCACGGCAGCCATCCAGGATATCCAAATCCACTTGCAGTACTTGTTGCCAAGCGACCTCTTGCTCCACGTGGGAACGGCACGCTTGGAACAATTTCCGCGCTATTTACGTGCGGCCCAAGCTCGGCTAGCCCGTGCGCTCACCGATCCACGAAAGGACGCGTTCAAAGCGGCGCCCTTCACGCCCATCTGGCTTGATTTCCGGGCCAAATCCACCAACGCCCGCGACCCCGCGCTAGCCCACGACTTACGCTGGGCACTCGAAGAATTGCGCGTGTCAATCTTTGCTCCCGAGCTCAAGCCCATTCAGCCCCTGGCGATCGCCGCTGCGGCACAGCGCGTGAAGGAGCTGTAGATGCTAGTGTATCAGCGCCTCTCGGAACCGGCACGAAAGCTAGGCGGCTAAATTGGCCTTCCCCAAGGATAGCTTTCGGGAACTGGCAGCGGATGGCCGGCTGCGCTCGCCAACTGCCGGCAATTTTCGCAAAACGCGTACTCACGGTCACAGGTTAAAACAGTGCCGTGCCCATCCTCCATCAGGCATCCTCGGTTGGGACAATGTGCGAGTCCGAGCGTGTGGCCAATTTCGTGAACCGCAACTTTCGCCAGACGTTCTCGCCCGTGAGCTCTGCTACGTGCACTGCGTTGACAACGAAACGATGAGATAATGCAGGCGGTTCCTGGCATTTCGCCGAGGCCGAGCACGCCCCAGTCCTCAATGGCACCCTTACGCGCTGAGATATCGACGCCAGTCAGTCCAAGGATATGACCTGCGCCCGCGGGCCGCTGCGTGTTGAGAAAATCAAGCAAAACGGCCGCCCGGTAGCGTTTGCGCGGCAAGTAATAGGCTTGTTTGGGCAGCTCCAATCGAGGCAACAGTTGCACATTGACCGCCAAGAGATGACGCAACGCTGTGGACACCAGATCAACATCTACACCGGCAAGCTGCTTACCCAAAGGCTGCACGAAGACCGGCAGCGCGCCCGCCTTTGCCAGGGAAGCACGTGGAAGAATCGTCGCCGTTGAGGCGATGACTCCGAGCCCAACTTCGAGAAAGGACCTCCGTTGCATGATAACGACAACAAGTGTAGCAGGCGGCGCCTTCTCATCCACGATGATCCACGGCGTGGGGCGGGTAGCGTGAGTGCCTTCTCGGGAAGGTGGGAGACCTTCACGTGACGAAAAAGATAGTAAGCATGCTTACTATCTTTTTCGTCACAGAGAGCCTTCCCCCCCAAGGTCCGACCGCGCAACTCAGATTAATGGCCTGCACGCCGAGGGAGCGCTGGCGAGGTAGAGTCTGTCGCTCACGCCATCGACGGCGTTCATGCCCCAATGTCGCGCGCGTAATTGTTAGAAATTCTGCTTGACCAGTTTGCCCGCAGCTTTGGCCAACTTTCGGTGCAATCCGGGCGCGTAACCTGGCTTCACTTCCGGTTTCACACGCCCGATCACTAGAGCCTGCGCTGGCACATCGCCCGTCACCGTCGATGCCGTCGCGATGAAGGCGCCATCTCCAATCGTAACGGGGGCAACCAGCTGCGAATCGCTCCCAATGAAGACCCCACGCCCAATCACGGTGCGGTGCTTCTGGTAACCATCGTAGTTGCAGAAGATGGTGCCCGCACCGATGTTGCTCTCGGCTCCCACATCGCCATCACCCAAATAGGAAAGGTGGCTTGCTTTCGCGCCGCTCCTCAGGTGCGTCTTCTTGATCTCCACAAAATTCCCGACTTTACAGTGTTCATCGAGCTCGCTCTCTGGCCTGATGTGCGCGAAGGGCCCTACCTCAGCGTGCGGCCCAACTTTGCTCTCCGTGATCACCGTGTAGGGCTTAATGACTGCGAAATCAGCGATTTCCGAGTCGATCACGATCGCTCCAACATCGATCCGCACACCGCTTCCGATCCAAGTGTGCCCGCGCAATTCGACCCCGTTGCGGATTTCGGTATCGGGGCCGATCGTCACCCCTTCCTCAATCAGAGGTGTGCCGCGCAGTGTGACCCCGTTCTTGAAATGCATCTTCCGAATCCGATCGAACAAGATGGCTTCGGCTTCGGCAAGCTGGCCGCGATCATTCACCCCCAAGAGCGCATCCACCGACCCGAGACAGGCTTTAACCTCTGAACGCTGCGCGAACCATTCCACAATATCGGTCAGATAGTATTCGCCTTGCGCATTCACGGGCCGAAGCTCAGCCAACGCTTC
>JBBSBI010000015.1:0-50250 GCA_038251425.1 Polyangiales bacterium | reverse complement strand
GCACCGCGTCGAAAATTGCGGCGTGCATTATTCGATCACGATCCATAAGTGGTACGAAAACTGGAAGAAGAATGAGGCCGCCATCGTCGCCAAGTACGGCCAACGCTGGTTCCGCATGTGGATGGTATTCCTCGGCTGGTCAGTCATGATCGGCGGCCAAGGCAGCTCCACCGTGTTCATGATCACCATGACCAAGAACATCCAGCTCGACAAATCCACCGTGAGCCCAGACGAAGCCAAAGACGTCGCCTTCAGCCGCCAAGAGCGCTGGGTGGGCCCCAAGCCAATCGCCACGCAGCAGTAAAAATACGTCCCTCGCGGCGACCCCTCACGACGGCCCTCTCACGGCAGGCACCCACCTCGCGACACCTGTCTCGTAGCAACAGCCGGCGACAGCTCTTGGCACCCACCTATCAGCAACCCCCTCGACACCGACCTCCCAGCAGGCCTCTCGCGGCAAACCTCTCGCGGCAAACCTCTCGCGGCAGGCCTCTCGCGGGACCCTAGTTTAATGAGCAGGACGATAGTAAGCATGCTTACTATCGTTTCGACCACGCAGACCCACCTCCGTTCGCAACTCAGAACACTGAGACCACGCAGAACCCACCACGCAGAAAGCTCCGTATGCCCCGCCACGAGTCTGAGAGTATTGCCCGCGGTTTTGAGCTCTGGTTGGACGCCATGCGTTGGCAGCGGGTGGTTGATTTGGCGCTCCGCGAACACGAGCTTACACACACGCAGTATCTCGTATTGGCTTCGACTGTCCTTCTGACAGAGTCGTTGCAAGATGCGGTGACTCAACAGGCGATCGCGGAACATGCAGGCCTCGATAAGGCTACTATTTCTCGCTTATCTGGCTCGATGGCAGAACGTGGTTTGATCGACCGGGGTCCAACGCTGGGCGATGCTCGCGCTTGGCGCATTATCGTGACGGTGCGTGGTCGGGCGCTGCTCGTTCGAGCAACACGAGATGTGGAGCTTGCTGCCCGGGATTTCTTTGCGGCTTAGAATTCAATTCCGCGCTGGGCGATGATCCCAGCATCAAAAGCGTGCTTGATCGATTTCATGTCGGTGACCGTGTCTGCAATCGCGATCAGCTCGGGCTTGGCGTCACGACCCGTGATCGCAATATTCAGCTGCTCGGGTTTGTTCTGAAGCACTGGCAACACTTCATCAAGGCTGATGTAGTCGAAGGCGAGCGCAATATTGAGCTCATCGAGCACTAGCAGGTGAAAAGCAGGCTCGGCTGAACGGCTGCTTTCGATCATCTCTTTGGCTCGCTCCCAACCACGCCGCACCGCTGCAACATCCTTTTGGCGGTCCTGCGTGTTCCAGGTGAATCCTTCACCAGAAACAACATGTTCGATCTCAGGGAAGCGTTTGAATGCCGCTTCCTCTCCCGTTCTCCAGGTTCCCTTGATGAACTGAATGATCCCAACGCGCAGCCCGGAGCCAGCCGCCCGAATTGCGAGCCCAAACGCCGCCGTTGACTTACCTTTGCCGTCCCCGGTGTTGACCAAAATTATCCCCCGCTCCAGCTGCTTGCTCTTTACTAGCTCATCTTGCTGCTGCTTAAGCTCCACCATTTGGGCTTGATGTTCGGCATCCGTGAGAGCTTGGGGACTTCGGGGGCTTGGTTTGGGGTCACTTGAGAAAGGCTGAGAGGGCATAGGGAGACCGTGTACAATTGCGACTTAGCAGCTAGGAAGCGAACAGGTTGCTGTCAAGGAAAAGCCTGACTGAGGCTTGGCTGGAGCCAGTCAGAAACGTATTATTCAGCCTAAATAGGCAACATTTCGCGGAGTGGGAGGCCGAACGTGGCAGGGATTGCCTGTTCAGGGTGGGCACACGTTGTGCGTTCAAGGGTTGTCCCTAGCGCTGTTTTCTAGGGTATCCGCGCTGGACGGTGGTGGACCTGCGGTGCCTTCGAAGCTAGGCTTCTCGAATGCGATTTGGACTTCGTGGGGTGCTGCTCGTCGGTGCCGGGTGTTGGGCGTTAGCTTGCGGTGGTCGTGATGCTGGGGACCTCGTTGATTACAACGGCACGTTTCCCGTGAACGGCGGCAGCGGTGGGCAAGCAGCGGGCGGAAACAACGGCAAGGTCGGCGGTGCCGGAACCATTGGGGGCACTCGCACGAGTGGCGGTGCGCCGTCTGTCGGAGGTGGTGTTGGTGTGGGTGGCGCTGGCGGCGGGAGCACGGGCGTGGGTGGCAGGCCCGTGGGGATTGGTGGCGCCATCGCGACGACTGGGGGCGCCCCGTCATTCCCGATGCCACAAGATCGCTGCTCGAATTTTTGTGGGCTGCTCAAGATGTGCGGCCAAGGCAGCCCGGAGTGCAGCAGCAGTTGCAGCTCCTATCTGAGCCAAGTTCCACAGGATACAGCCTGCTACAACTCCCGGCTTCTAGCTCTCGATTGCTACCAAAGCATCCTCCAGTTTGGTTGCCGCGTAGAGGACGCCCAAGCCAAATGCGGTGATATTCTGGCTGAGGCAGATCGCTGTGCACAACCGCCTCCGCCTCCGCCTCCGCCGGGAACCTGTGAGAACTACTGTCAGCTGAACCTGCAGTGTTCTGGCGCACCGCTCGACAACCGCTACTCCGACTGCGTCAACACTTGCTATAGCGAGATTTACTCGTATTCGCCGCAGTGCCAGGGCTACGTTCAAGCGGGCAAAGATTGCCGTTCAGCCGTGTTATCCGAGCGTTGCGACTTCAACGACACGCAGAACCGCTGCTCATATTGGGATTCTAACGCCTCCTCCTGCCAATTCGGCAATCCAAAGCCGAATCCGAATCCGATCCCAGTACCGCCGCAGGGCTGCTTCGGAAGCGTGAGTGTCAACGCTCCGGGCTATTGCGACTCGCAGTTGAGCTGTTCGAGCACCACGTTCGCGCTTCAATGCCAACCCAATGGCTTCAGCATGACCTCCACGTGTACTTGCACCCAGTACTACCAAGGTGCTGGCGGTGGCGGATTCGGTGGGTTCGCTGCTACCGGGGGCTCAAGCGGATTCGGTGGGGCCGCTGGCGGCTCAAGCGGCTCAATTGGCGGAGTATCGGCCTTCAGTTTTGATGTCAATTTCGGCGATTGCCAGACCGCGCTCAACTACTGCTCCGCTACTTCCACGGCCCCCTCACAGGGCGGGCTCTAACAGAGCCGGGGGGTTCTGCGATTCAGGCAGCTGCAGATTCTTGGTGGTACCGAAGGACGGACTTGAACCGTCGACCCCGCACTTATGAAGCGCGTGCTCTAACCAGCTGAGCTACTTCGGCGAAGGGGCGGCACTATGAGGAAAAGGGCGGCGGGCTGTCAAGGGATGTTGGCGAGCGCCTCGGACCTTCGGCCCCCCGGGCCATTACCGTCTCTTCCGACGGCAGGATTCGTAGCGTCGAAGGAGAAATTCAGCGCCAAGGATGAGCGCCCAAGGGTCGCTGGGATAGGCGCAAAGGGGGCAGCCCTGCGTATTGCTGCTACCAGATTTTGGTCGAACTCTTCGACCCCGCTGGTACGCAGCAGTTGAAGCTGAGCCAGCCTGCCGTTGGCGAGAATTGTCATGCGAACGATGGCGATCCCACCGCGGCCTTCCGCCACCGCCCAGGTCGGAAAGGCATGCCCCCAATCCACGCTTCGTCGTAAGCGCTGCAGGTATTGACCCAAAATCGGGTCGAGGGCGCCGCTCCGGGAAGCATTGCCCAGGTTGTTACTGCGAGCCCCTGCCAGCCCGGAACCGCCAATCCCTGGCGCGCCCGGCCCTGGTTCGCCCCCGGTGCCCGGGCCAACCGGACCGCCCAGCGTACTCGCGTGTTGCAAAGCTGGGACGGCGGTGCTGACACGCGCCGGGCTTAGCCGCGTATCGGAAGGCGGCCCATACGACTCGGCTACCAGCGCGAAGCGCGCCGTTGGCACGGCTGGGCGTGCTCGAGCGTGAGCTTCGGTGGCAGGTTCGTTGAGATGAGAACCTGACGTGTTAACTTGCGGACTGGAGGCGCGGACGACCACTTGGGTCTGACCCAAGGCGGGCAGAAGCTCGCCGGCGATCTGACGAGAGCCCAGCACTGAGAAGGCTGTAGCCACACTGCCCATGTCCACGAAGGTGAGTTCCAGCGGGCGACGCTCGGTTCGACGTTGGTCGCGAGATCTGCGAACTTGCCCGGTGCGCACACGCTGAACTTGGGTGACACGCAGATTGTTGAGCGCCTGGCGCTCCAACGTGATCTGATCCACCTGCGCGGCTTGGTTCAGAGCTCGCGCAGAAGCACGACTTTGCCCCGCATGCCCGCGCTCTAAAGTATCTGGATGTTCGTGCTGTGCCACGCCACCGACGTCTTCGGGCGCCCTTGGAGGCTCGATCTTTGCGGCCATTTCGGAACCACCCAGGGGAGGCCTATTCGAGTCCAAATATTCAGCGTCGAGGACTTCATGTACTGCGAGCACTGCAGGTGCAGGCAGCACCGCCTTCGACTGCCCCTGATAACTCACGCCCACCAAGAGGGCGACATGCAACCCCGAGGACAGGTAAAGCGCGCGGAAGGTCCGTTTCTGATGATTCAGGGCCATGAGCCAAACCGCCTTACCACCTAGTTAGTGTGCGGCTGCCGGAGCGCCCGCGCCAGCCGACTCCCAAAGCGCCGGATGGCATTCTTCGTAGTGGCTTCATCCAGCGCTTCAAGCGACATCCCCCGCAGCTGTGCGATAAAGAGCGCTGTGTGCTGCATGTAACCCGGCTCGCAGCGTTTTCCACGCAGCGGGATGGGTGAGAGATAGGGGCTGTCCGTTTCGAGTAGAATGCGATCTAACGGGGCCCAGCGCGCGACATCCTGAATGGCGTGTGCCGTTTTAAATGTGACAATCCCGGAGAACGATAGATCGAACCCAAGCGCCAAAGCGCGCTCACCAAAAGCTCTATCTTCACTGAAGCAGTGAATCACGCCGCCCACCTCGCGAGCACCCTCCTCTTCTAGGATGTCCAGCGTATCGCCCGGTGCGCTTCGGGTGTGAATGACAAGCGGCTTTCGCACTTGGCGGGCCAGCCCGATTTGCCGCCTAAAAACCGCGTGCTGCAGCTCTTTCGGCGCATGATTGTAATGATAATCAAGCCCCGTCTCTCCGACGGCAACGACATGTTCACTCTCGTAGAATCCCAACAGCCCCGCCTCCAATTCATCGTCGTAGGTTGAAGCATCATGCGGATGCACCCCAGCCGTGGCCACCACGTCGCTGCGGCGTTCCGCTAGGCTCTTGGCGAACTCGGCGGTAGCGAGATCGCTCACACCGATACAGATGAACCCAAAAACATTCGCCTGATTCGCGCGTTCGATGACCACATCCGCGCCTTCCGGGAAGCTCCGACTATCCAGATGGCAGTGCGTGTCGATCATGAGGCCCTGGAAGCATTGCCGCCGCAGGCAGCCTCAGCAAGGTTCAATGAAAAACGTCCTGGAAGCGTTCTCGCAAGAGAGCTGCACAAGCATCCACGGCTGAAGAATCTTCGTAACCAAAGCGAGACTTCATGCGAGCCACAGCACCTTCCGCGGCGTTCTTCGCGGCAGCGTCGAGCCCGGCGCCCGCATCCCGCAACAAAACGAGCATATCGCGACAAATCCAGGCGATCGGTGTCCTCCGCTCCACAAAGACCGAATCCTTCAAGCGTTTCGTGTACTCGCGAAAAATGGGCGAACTACTCACGGGCTCACCCTGATGATCCACAGCCCAGGCGCCGATCATGTTGATCAGCAGATGTCGGATCTGCTCGGGCCGTTCCGCGCCGCCTATCAGAGCTTCGACTTCACGCATCAGGTTCTCGTCGGGCTCCTCGTGCTGGCCCGTCACCGGATTTTGCACCTTTTCTCCCTTGATCCAGAAGCTGACGTGCGAAATGTAGCGTTCGAAAAGCTCCGCGTAGCGCGTCTCGTCCACCAATCCGCTCGCTACGCGCATTTCGTCCTCTAGCTCATCGAGCAAGCGTTGCTTGAGCAGGGAGCGAAACAGCGCGTGGTCGTGGTAGCCGCCCGGCAGGCGTTCTTCTTGGAGAAACGGGTAATCGCTCGGGCGGGCGCACAGCTCATCTAACTCGCGGAGCACCGCAAACGGGGACAAACACTCATGGAGCGGGCTCTGTGCGGCATCGAGCAGCACCGTGCGCATTTCACGTGGACTCGCACCGCTACCCCCTTCGAAGACGGGGTAGGCATCGCTCTCGTGATAAAGCTTGGGAATATTCGCTCGCAAGAGCTTGCGTGCATCCTCATTTAAGCGTTCGGGAGCGTGACCGAGGGAGTACAAATCCATCTTCTCGGCAGCGGTGAGTTCGGACACAATCTGCCCCAGGCTAGCTTCGTAACGCTCCTGGTTCGGGCGCCGCATGCGCGTGAGCACGGCGAACATGGCGGCCAGCTTGGTGGCGTGCGGTGCGACGTGTCGACGCACCTGGGGCGCAATCTGAGAATCATAGATGGCCCGCTCCTGGACCCAGCTCCGGAGGTAGGGAGCGCGAATCAGCTCCATTCGGCCACGAAAGCTTTCATACTCGGGGTGTTCACGAAAGGCGGAGAGGTGGAGTTCGTTCGCGCTGCCCACCATCACGCAATTCAGCGCTATGTCCTGAGAGCGCAGGCTGATCGTGCCCGTTTCTATCGTTTGCTGCAGATACTTGAAGGCATCCAGCGGGCGCTTCAACAAATCGGAAAACTCAACGATGCCACCAGCGCAATCAAGCAGCTCTCCGAAAGCTTCGTACAGCGAGACCGACTGAAGCGACGCGGGCAACGCCCCAACGCTCCGGTCAGCGGTAACCTGGCGCTCTCCGGCATCCACCGAAAGCTGCGGCCCAATCGTGACCGCTCCAACACGGTAGCGCCGAGAGATAAAATAGCGCTCCACTTGCACGTGCCGTAGCACTTCCGCCAGATCGCCATCGTAGGTTCCAAGGAGTGCTTCAAAAACTTGCTTGCTCTTATGAGAGAGACTCCCGCGCACCATCCAAGCGGGAGGCGGCTCCTTAGCCTGAGTTCGTGTGTAGAGCTCCTCAAGCCAGGCAGCTCGCTTCGGTTCCGGGATGAGAAACAAGGGATGATCGCGAACCTCAATGAAGAGGCGCGCATCGACCTCGTCTTCGTCGAGGTGCGCATAGCTCGCAGTATCCGCGGCACTCCCTCGCCCACGCGTGAACCCAATTGACCCTTTGAGCTTGGAGTAGTTGGGAAAAATCCAATGAAATCGGTAGAGCGCCCCTTCCTCGCGGGTGGAGTAATGCTCTAGAGCGCGCATCAGGCACGCCACAGCGGTGGTCTTGGCAGAACCATTAGGGCCGTGCAGGAGGATCATGCGATTGGGTCGCCCCTCCCGCCCAAAATTGTTAAGCGAGCGAAAGACCTCTTCCTGCAGCGCTTCCTGCCCCACGAGTGATTCACGCCGGGCCACTTCAGGATCGGCAAACGGCAAATCAAAGAGCTTATAGCGTGTTGCGGTACCGAACGGATGAGCGACCTCGTGTGTACCGTAAAAGGAGAACATGTCGCGCACGTAGCGTGACGCGTCGCGCGAGTGGCGCACCGGATCTGTTTCGAACAACGCGAGGTACTCTTGGAAGGAAAGGCGCCGCTTCTCCTCCTGGAAGGAAGCTTGGACTTCGCCCGCGATCTTTCGGAGTTCCTCTAGAACGGTCGAAGTCATAGCCCTCAAGGCTAACACGCAACCCCCCAAAGAGGCGAGCCCGAGGCTCTTTATTGAACTTCCACGGCGAGCTTCAGATCGCGGCGTTCGACAAGACAGCGATCTTCGGTGCACACGGAAAACGAGAACTGTCCTTCAATCATAGTCGAACCCGCGGCCTTGGGGGTGAAGCGAACCGGGAGCGTGAGTTCGGTCTTGGTGAGCTTGCCGTTTTCGGTACGCACGATGGGCGCTTCGAACACCACGCCCTCACTCGGCTTGGACTTGAATTTGTACGGATACTTGTCGTTGCAATGGTAGGGTTGTTTGGCTGAAAGCCTGATCTCAACCTGCCCCACCTGACCGGCTTTGTACGGACCTGCCGACACCAGCGTGAGCTCGAAAGCGGCCTCCTGAAACTTGGCGGCTGCAGCCAGCGCTGTCGCGGCTTCCGGTGCAGTCGTCGCTGAAGCGGCCTGCGCCACGCCAAGAGCCTGCGCCGTAACGCCTGACGTCCCGTCGGTTTTGCTACAGGCAGCGCCGGCGAAAGCTGCAAGGGCAGCTGAGAAAAAGAGCGGAGCCTGGAACTGACCGTAACGAGCCATGCCCTATGTTCTAAGGCAAAACTGGGCGACAGGGGAGTCCGACCCGACTCTGAATTACCGGAACGCGAGAACTAAGAGAATCCCCAGAATGAGCGCCACAGCCCCCACCGCACCCACGACTATCCAATTGATCCCAACTGTGGGCACGCCCATTGGGGTCAAATCCTCGGTGGAAGGCGCCATCGGGCGGGCGGGGAGCGCATGCGATGCGGGAAGTGAGCGCGGCGCCTGCGCGGCCGGTGCCATCCCACCGAGGGCATCTGATTCACCAAAGAAATCGTCGAGCGTGTCGGGCTTTTGGGCTGTAACCGGAACCATGAGGCCGGCGATGCGGGCCTCGATCTGTTGGGAGAGCAGCTGCTCAGAGGTGTTTGCCCAGTCCAGATGCGTTCCGCTCAGGCCATAGGCCTGACCTACCCCATCGGCGAGCGCGCCCACAGAACTGATGCGCACGGCCGGCACCTTCTTGAGGGCGTTGGCCATCACGCGATCCAGAGTGGGCGGCACCGGAAACATCTTGCCGGCACCCGCCTGGCTGGGTGGAATCGGCTCCTTCATCAGGATCTGCAGCAAGATGGCCGGACCACTCGGGCCGTTGAACGGAACCTGCCCCGTGACGCATTCGTAGACAATAGCGGCTAAGGCCCAAACATCCGCGCGATGATCCAGCGAATCTAAGCCCTGGGCTTGTTCGGGTGCCATGTAATAGGGCGAACCGATCGTTGTCCCCATCACCGTGAGCTTCTTCGCAGTCTCGGTGTTGTCGCGTACGGACCCAAAATCCAAAATCTTGATCGTGTCCCCGTCGCTCGCCTGACACAAATAAATATTGTCGGGCTTGAGATCGCGGTGCACCAGCTTCTTTGCGTGGGCCGCATCCAGGCCGAGGGCAACTTGGCTCAACATGCGAATCATGCGTGCCGGCCGAATCACACCTTCCCGCTTGAGTGTCGCGCGCAGCTCTTCACCGTAAAGCAGCTCCATGGCCAGCACGTAGCTGCCATCCTCGGTCGGCTGAAAATCGCGCACTTCCACGATGTGGTCGTGCCGGAGCTGCTGGCTCACCTCGAATTCGCGCTTGAAACGCTGCAATTGCACGTCATCTTGCGCCACTTCAGGATGCAAGACCTTGAGTGCGACGCTCGTGCGCTCGTGCATGTCGAGGGCTTCATACACGCGCCCCATACCGCCATCGGCAATCACCCGACGGATCTGATAGCGCGAGCACATGAGCTGGCCCACTCGAGCATCGTTCGCATCGGCGGCGATCGGAACCTGCGTTGCGTTGTTGAGTGCCTGACCATCGACGGGGCAGAACGCTGCATCGTCCGGGAAGAGCCGCCCACACGCGGTGCACGCTTTCACTGGAGCGCTCCGAGCGTCGCTTGCGCCAGCAACAGCATCTTACTAAGAATCCTGGGGGGCTGCGGGGGGCGTTGGCTCCGCGGGCGTGGCAGAGCCGGGCTCACGATAATAAAGGATGCGGTTGCAATTCGGGCACTGATCGAAGGAAGTGAAACGCATCAAGGTGTGAAACAGCATGGGCGCAACCCGCACGTGACACCCCGAACAAATACCATCCGACGTGTAGGCGATGGCAACGCCACGGCGCTTGCGGATCATCTCATAGCGTCGATAAAGCACCACATTGAGCCCCGCGACGAGCGCGTTGCGCTTGGTGTCCATCTCTTTGGCTTGCACTTCGAGCTCGGAGAGCCGATGCGTGACATCGCCCTCGCTCGCGCCGAGCTCTGTCTCCAGCGCGTCGCGCTCCGCTGCGGTCTTCTCAAGCTCCGACTTGGCTTGATCGGCAAAGCCCACCAGCTTTTCAATCTCTTGCTCCCGATCGCGGTAGAGCTTTCGCATCTCCTCGACCTCGCGCTGAGCCGCATTCGCCTCGCGCTCGGTGCGACAGCGTGAGAGCTTCTCGCGCGAACGATCGAGCTGGACGCTCATCTGCCGAACCTCGGTGAGGATCTCGCTTCGCGTGCGGTCCATGTCCTGCAAGCCCTGAGCGGCCAAAGCAACTCGCGACTGTAACTCCTTCAGGCGCTGCTGTTTGCCCTCCAAGGCTGTCCGCTCCCGGCCCAGCTCATCAAGCAAACTGGAGAGCCCCTGATCGATTTTTGAGAGGCCTTCGAGGATGTCAACTTCTGCTTGGATCGTCACTATCGGAGGCGCTCCTTGCCACGTATTCTAAAGGGACACAACCGGCCGCCTAACAGTGGGCCCAGCTGGGTTCGAACCAGCAACAGCCCGGTTATGAGCCGGGGGCTCTGACCAATTGAGCTATGGGCCCGGGATCTTCCCGGAAGGCTCGGTTGCACGGGGGCGGGAAGCTAGTCGATGCACCTCCCGGGGGCAACTCTCGGCCGCGGAACCGCGGGGGGAACCGCGGGAGGAACCCCGGGAGGAACCGCGGCGGAGGCCACCTCCGTAGCCAACCGGCACAACCAACCAGGGAGTTTTGGGCGAACCGAAAAGGTAGCCATCGCGGCGGGGGACTTCGGTTAGTGTGAGGGTTCCATGGACTACCTCGTCGTCCGAGGGGCGAATCAGCACAACCTACGTAATGTCAGCTGCAAGCTCCCGCGCAATCGCCTGGTCGTGATCACTGGCCCAAGTGGCTCCGGCAAGTCGTCTCTCGCCTTCGACACCATCTATGCCGAGGGGCAACGCCGCTATGTGGAGTCGCTCTCCGCGTACGCGCGGCAGTTTCTCGACCAACTTCCCAAACCCGACGTGGAGAGCATCGAAGGGCTGAGCCCCGCGATTGCCATCGAACAAAAAGCATTGGGCAAAAGCCCGCGCTCCACGGTGGGGACTGTCACCGAGATCGCCGATTACCTCAGGTTGCTCTTCGCACGAGTTGGCACACCCCATTGTCCTATTTCAGGCGAAGTGCTGCGTGCGTACACCGTGCAGGAAATCGTCGACAGTATCTTGGCTCGTGGAGAGGGTGCCAAGGCCTCACTGTTGGCACCCGTTGCCCGCCAACAGACCAGCGATTTCAAGCATGAATTCGAGCGCCTCCGACGCGATGGCTTCGTGCGCGCCCGAGTGGATGGCGTCGTCATCGAACTCGGTGATGAACCGGAATTGAACGCGAAGCTTCCCCACGACCTCGAGGTGGTGGTGGATAGAATTGTGGTCAAGGAAGGCAGCAAGGGCCGAATTACGGACTCGGTGGAGCTCGCCCTCAACGTGGGCGATCGAACCATTTTGATCGACGGGATGGATGGCTCCGAACCGGTCGTGATGAGCGAACGCCTGATTTCTTGGAAACACGGTTCGGTATTGCCCCCACTTGAGCCGCGTCTGTTCTCCTTCAACAGTCCGCACGGTGCATGCCCTAAGTGCGATGGGCTTGGAGTGCACTCCGTGATCGATGCCGATCGCGTCGTTCCCGATAAGACTCGAACACTGCGCGAAGGAGCGATCGCAGCCTTCGGCAGGCGAGGTTCGCTGTCGACGGCCACGGAGGTGGATCTCGTGGTCAAATCCCTGGGGATCGACCCGGATGTGCGATGGGACGCTCTCCCAGAACGCGAACGTGAGCTGGTCTTGAGAGGCAACGCCGGCACGAAGACCAAAGGCAAAGGCAAGGCCAAAGCCGAACGCGAGTATGAAGGGGTTCTCACGCGCCTGGAGCGCATGCGTCGCAGTGACAATTGGGCCGAAGGTGAAGAACACGATCCAGGAGCCGGCGCGATCGAGCCCGACGATTTAGGTCGCTTCATCGTTTCTCAAACCTGCGATGCCTGTCACGGTGCGCGGCTGCGCCCGGAAGCGCTGGCGGTGAAGGTTGCGGAGAAGACCATCGCAGAGCTGTGCAAAATGCCGCTCGGCGGGCTACGTACGCTGCTGCGGACGCTCGGCGAGCAGCCGTTCAAACAGGCTAAAGACGGCGCCATCGCCGTGCCCTTGCTCCGCGCGATCAGCGATCGACTCGGTTTCTTGCTGGACGTGGGTCTCGACTATCTGTCGCTGGATCGGCCAGCTCAAACGCTGTCGGGAGGCGAGGGCCAGAGGATCCGTCTCGCCACACAGATAGGCGCTTCGCTTGTGGGAGTGCTCTACGTGCTCGACGAGCCAAGTGTCGGACTCCATGCGCGGGACAATGATCGCCTGCTTGAAGCGCTACGACGCCTTGTGGACAAGGGCAACAGCGTGCTCGTGGTGGAGCATGATCGCGACGCGATTTTGGCGGCTGATTACGTGGTGGATATGGGACCGCGGGCTGGAGCACACGGTGGCAATATCGTGTGTGAGGGCAGCCCCGAGGACCTGATGCGAGACCCGCTTTCAGTGACGGGGCCCTACCTTTCCGGGGAGCGTTCACTCCAGGTTCCAAGCACCCGACGTGAACCCGGGGAAAAGAGCCTGCGTATCCTCGGAGCGCGCGCTAACAACCTCAAAAATGTGAACGTAAGCATCCCACTCGGCCTACTCACCTCGGTCACGGGCGTTTCCGGTTCGGGCAAAAGCAGCTTGATTGTCGATACTCTCTTGAGCGCCACGCGGGCTAGGCTCTACGGATCGAGCGGTTCGGTTGGGCTGTGCGACTCGATCGAAGGCATCGAATTCATCGACAAAGTGATCAGTATTGATCAGGCACCGATTGGCCGAACCCCTCGCTCGAATCCCGCCACTTACACCGGGATCTTCACGCACTTGCGCGAGCTTTACACTGGCCTCCCCGACGCTCGTGCGCGCGGTTACAAGCCAGGGCGCTTCAGCTTCAACGTGAAGGGAGGCCGCTGTGAAGCCTGCCAGGGCGATGGTGTGCTGCGCATCGAGATGCACTTTCTCCCCGACGTGTACGTGACATGTGATACCTGCAGTGGCCGTCGCTACAATCGTGAAACTCTAGAAGTCAAGTATCGAGGGCTTTCCATCGCCGATGCGTTGGAACTCACGGTTGAAGAGGCCGCTAAAATCTTCGAGCCCATCCCACGCATCAACCAGCGCTTAGTCGCACTTCTCCAGGTTGGCCTCGGTTACATTCAGCTTGGGCAAGCGGCGACAACGCTTTCGGGCGGTGAGGCGCAGCGCGTGAAACTTGCCAGCGAGCTTGCGCGCAAAGCAACCGGGCAAACCCTTTACGTCTTAGATGAGCCGACTACGGGGCTTCACTTCCAGGACATTGAACTCTTGACGCGTGCACTCTTCGACCTGAGAGACGCAGGCAATTCAATCTTGATCATTGAACACAACATTGACCTCATCGCCTGCTCCGACTGGGTGATCGACATGGGGCCCGAGGGAGGCGACGGCGGCGGGGCTATCGTCGGCGAAGGTCCACCGGAGCAATTAGCGACCAACGCCGCGAGCTATACGGGGCGTTACTTGGCCCGAGCCGCCGCGGAAGCGGTGCGGCGCACGAAGCCTTAGCCGAAGTCTTTCTCGACCCGCTCCTGATCCTCTTTGCAACGAATGCACAGCGTCGTTTCCGGGCGCGCCTCTAAGCGCTTGATGGAAATCCGCTCGCTACACTCTTCGCAAACACCAAACGTGCCGTCTTCAATCCGCTGAAGGGCCTGTTGGATCTTGTCGAGAAACACCTTCTCGCGACCGCGGAGACGAAAGGTAAATGCCTGGAGGTACTCGCTCGAGGCCAGATCCATCTCGTCCGGCAGATCGTCCACATCAAGCGCCATGTCTTGCTCAAGCGTTTGCTGGGCGCGCTTGGCGATATCCAGACGTTTTGCCTCAAGGAGATCTTTAAACTTCTTCAGTTGTGCCTTTGTCATGTCTCTCTTGGGAGGGTTAAGCCGAGCGGCGTGTTTCGTGG
The DNA here is from genome assembly GCA_038251425.1 of Polyangiales bacterium. Lineage (GTDB taxonomy): Bacteria > Myxococcota_A > Polyangia > Polyangiales > Polyangiaceae > JBBRRP01. The sequence continues at coordinate 36,198 of JBBSBI010000015.1, read as the reverse complement.
GGGGCCAAACGGGGCCGCACAGCATAAGTACGAGGGGTCGAGGGGTCAATCATCCTAGCGCCCGTCTTTGAAGGCACGGACGGCGTTGACAATCCCATCCGCCAGTTTCTGCCGATAGTCAGCGGTGTTCAGGTGAGTCTCCCCGGCTGAGTTTGAGATGAAGGAGGCCTCAAACAGCACGGCCGGCATGTGGGCTCCGGCCAGCACGTAGAAACCGGCTCGCTTCACGCCGTGATCCAGAACCTTGCCATAGCTCGGCTCCAGGGAAGTGATCGTGGCACGCTGTAGAAGAGAAGCGAACCGAGCGCTCAATCCTACGACTTCCGTATCGAGGTCAGCACTCATGGCGGTACCCAGCTCGGAAGCGGCTGCCGCTGACGCGGAGTTTTCGCGAGCGGCAATCCGTTGTGCGAAAGCGTCTTTTGACGAATCGAGCACGAACGTCATCACCCCATCGCCATGACCGTCGTCCGTCGCATTGCAGTGTATGGACACGAACACGTCCGCGTTGAACGCGTTCGCTTTCGCTGCGCGTTCATCGAGCGGCACATACAGATCTGAATCCCGCGTGAGCAAGGTAGCGATACCCAGCTCCTCCGCAATGAGCGGAGCCGCACGGCGCGCAATGTCGAGCGTCACGTCCTTTTCACGCAATCCAGACGGTCCAATCGCCCCCGGATCGTGTCCGCCGTGGCCTGGGTCAAGAACCACGCGGCGAAGGGGGCGCTGACCGTCCACGCCTAGAGCTCTTTTAGGAGCACGCGTCGCAACATCGATGATCAAGCGAAAGGGCTCCGGCAGATAGAACACTTTTTGATAGACTTCGGACTCAAGGTCCAACACCAAGCGTATACCCTGCGCGCGAGTGCCGATCCGAAGCCGACGCACGACGCCGCCCACCTCAAAGCTGGGCTCCCCGCGATACTCCGCCTTTAGAATATCAACAAAGACTCGCGGGCCCTCACCACCGCTTTCACCGCGAACACTGCCAACCTCGAACGAAACCGGCTGGGAAAGCTCCACCACAATTCGAGCGGCGTCCTTCGCGCCGTAGCGATGGATCTGAGTGATCGCGGCGAGAGTTGAGCTGCCGCCGAGCGCAGGAGCCGGTGGCAAGTGAGAGGCCTGACCGTTAGAACCGAGAACCTGATTCGAGCTTGACTCGCTGGTCTTGGCTGGCGTGTGGAAGGCGCCAAGCTTCGCCAGAAGCAAAACTATCCGATCGCGACAGCGCGGGTCTGCCTCCGCACGAATACTCTGAAGGGTTCGAGTCGCAAGTGCGGGATCTGTCTGCAGCTCACCCTCGAGCAAGGCTCGCTCGACTCGAGCATCACAAGCGCCGTTCCAAGCGCGTTCCGCAGCCTGCCGATAGAGGTCCAATGCTTCCAGCGCATCAGCATTGTTGTGCTCACGCCTCCACCAAAAAACTCTGAGCGCAGCCGCCTCGTTCAGTAGCCCTGCGCCGACTGCACCCTGGGTGGACGCACCCTTCGCTGCGAGCATCGCGGCATGGGCTACGCCTTCTTGACGGCTCATGGGGAGTTTGATGCTCGCGCTGGGTGTCCCTGCAGGCGCCGTGTGCGCCCCGAGGTCCGGAGTTGATGCGCTCCGTTGACACGCAGTGAGCGCCAAAAGGAGCATGCCGACTTGCGCCACTTTCCGCGCTGCAAACGCCAGTCGAGTCATGGGCGCCCCGTCGTAGTACGAACCGCGCGATTTGGCCGAGTTTTGCGACACTTAGTCTCTCCCGCGTGGGCGGCAAGTTACATTGCACCCCTGTGAAAATCGGGCTAGCGTGCCAGCCCTCCGCAACGAGGAGTAAGACATAGAAGAAATGAGCGATCCGTCAGGAAAGAATCCTTCCGAAAGTAAGCTTTCTACTCGGCAGGACCGAGAGCTCAGTTCCGACGAAGCGGACGCTTTTGCTCGCCAATTCAAGGCGATATGGGACAAATCCGCGAAACCGGACCATTCCTTTGCCAAAAACGCACCGGGACATGGGGAACAAGCCCGAGCCGCCGGGGCTGCGTCCGTTCCAGCGCCAGCCTTCATTCCGCGCCCGCAGGACATCACGCCGAGGGGCCTGGGTCCGGTTTCATCCCTGCCCCCTCCACCCGTCAGCTCCGCACCTCCCGCCGCAAAGAAAACGGCAGCTTCGGCCCCGTCACCCACCACACCCCAAGCATCTGCCGCGCCTACGCCCGAGGCACGGCCGCCCCAGGCGCCGTTTCCAAACCTGGCCGCGCTTGGCATCACCGCTCCATCTCGTAACCCAACAGCAAGCGATCACGGCAAAGCGACGCTTCCAGGCTCTCATCCCGTCATCAAGCAGACATTGCTGGGGTTTACTCCCGTCGTGCTTCCAGTCCCCCCTGCTGAAAGTGTCACGAGCGCGCCGCCCGCTCAGGCCGAAGCAGCGTTCGCTCCAGCGCGCGAAGTTCAGAAAAGTGAAGCCGCCGTTCTTCCAAAACCGGTTCTGGCGACGGCAGCTCCAGCACAGCCTCCATTCGCCGCCACCAAGTCCGCCCTGCCCACAGGCCTAGACGATGAAACATTCCCCGTAGCGCGCAAGGTTCCGAAGTTAGGAATTATAATCGGAGCCGTTGCAGTCCTAGCCCTGCTTGCCTTTTTACTAATTCCCGGAACACCGCCAGAGGCGGACTCCAAGCCGCCCGCAGCGGAGGGCCCGGTGATCGGCGCTAAAACGCCAGACAACCCTGCGTCCCCCACGTCTTCAGCTCCTGCTGCGCCGCCCGCCCCCGAACCAACCGTTCATGAAGCACACGAGAACGATGGGCGTGCTGAACCCAAACAAACCGCTCCCCAAGCCGATCCGGCGCGCCAGCCTCGGGCGAAGGACGTGAGGGAACGGAAGCAAGCAGCCGCAAAAAGCACCAAACGGCCGGTCGAAGCGAAGACGGCGCCCACTAAGGCAACTCCGCCACCCAAGAGTCCCGCGATAGTTCGCGATAACCCATTCTGATCTCGCCGCTCCCCCGTACCCGTGGGATACCCGAAGCCTCCGATGAAGCCATTCCGATACCTATTCTTGATTCTCCTCGGGTTCTACCTTGGCCTATCGCCGCGCGCTGCCCATGCGCAGGATGAGGATCCCACCGTCGAAATGGCGCGCCAACGTTTCAAAGAGGGCATCGACTTCTTCGACGCCAAGCAGTTCCAGAAAGCGCGTGCCGCATTCCTGCAAGCCTATGCTCTGAAAAAGCACCCAGCCGTGCTGCTCAACCTTGCGCAAAGTGAGTTGCGCTCAGGTCATGAAGCGGATGCGGCTGACCACTTTTCAGAGTTCCTAAGGGAAGCCAAAGATCAGAAGCCTGACGAGCACCAAGCTGCGCTAGCCGGCCTCCTCGAAGCTAAGAAGAGCGTGGCAGAGGTCACCATCCAAGTTGATGAGAAGGGCGCTGACATCCTCGTCGATAGCAAGTCGCGGGGCGCTTCCCCACTTCCTGGCGCCGTCTATCTCGCCCCAGGGAGCCATACCGTCACCGTCCAAAAAGGTGGCCGCGAAGTGAGTACGACTCTCAGTGTTGAGGCTGGCGACAGCACCTCGACCAAGCTTTCGCTGAAGCCCGCAGGGGCAGACGCTGCTCTGGGCGCGGTGGGTCCGGGAGGCGCAGACAAAGATTCACTTATAGCGCCAGACAAAGACAGCGCTCCGCTAAAAGACGCCAGCGAAGGCGGCGCGTGGCTCTGGCACCACCCTGCAGCATTGGTCACCGCAGGTCTTGCCGTGGCGGGTGTAGCAAGCGGCGTCGTGTTCTCGCTGTCGGCGAGCTCCAACTACAAGAGCGCAAATTCAACGGCGCTCTTAATCGAAGCTGAGGCTAAAAAGGACGGCGAGTCAAAAGAGGGAATCTGCACCCGAATCGGAGATATCTCAATGCGACGCGGGGCAGCTCGAGCGAATGATTACACGAATGCCTGCTTGATCTATCGAGACAACGTGGATCGCGGAGATGCCATGAAAACGGTTGCGATCGTTGGCTTCTCCATAGGTGGCGCCGCAGCACTTGGTACAGTGATCTATTACATTGTGGATACTAGCTCCGCTAAGTCTGAGGCCAGTGCCCGGGCCACCGCGCCGGTGCGTCACACCGCGATTTCACTCAGCCCCACGTACACGCCGAGCTACAGCGGCCTAACACTCAGTGGTTCGTTCTAAGTTCAGGGTTTTTCTTCAACTAGGCGTCGAATCAGCCGCGCTCGAAATGTGCTGCGCGGTAGCCCTGCCGCTCTCGCCGCAGCGCTCAGATTGCCTGAATTCTGGTCGAGCAACGCTCTAAAGTCAGAGTCGCGAGAGGCGTTGTTCCCAGTCGAGCGTTCCACACGCTGGATTTTTGGCAGTTGGATATTGCTCGCCAGAATGCCCTCTCCGGGAGCTCGCACTGCCGCCGCGTACAGCACGTTGTCGAGTTCTCGCACATTCCCCGGCCACCCGTAATCCAGCAGGCGCGCCAATGCTTCCGACGTCAGGCGTTTGGGGCCTAAGTCGCTCACGCGACGCTTCAGCAACATCATGCTCAAGTCGGCAATATCGGCTTTCCGTTCCCGCAGTGCCGGCACGTGAATCACGGTCGTGGCGAGGCGATAGTAGAGATCACCCCGAAATGTCCCCTGCCGCACGCGCTCCTCAAGGCCAGCCCAACACGCAGAAATCAGGCGCACGTCTAGCTTCACCGAGGCAATCCCGCCCACGGGGCGCACCGCGCCCTCCTCAACCACGCGCAAGAGCTTTGCCTGAACCGCCAGCGACAGGTCCACGACTTCATCTAAGAACAACGTTCCCCGATCGGCTGCCTGAAAGACTCCTGGCCGATCAGCGGTCGCACCTGTAAAAGCCCCCTTTCGTGAGCCAAAAAGTGTCGCGTCCGCCAGGGCTTCCGGCAAGCACGACGCGTTCTGCGCAATGAACTCGCCCTCACGGCCACTGAGACGATGAATCGCGTGAGCCACGACTTCTTTCCCGCTTCCGGATTCACCTTGCAGCAAAATATTTCCGCGCTTGGCCGAGAACTGGCGCAACTCCTTGTACAGGCGAAGCATGGGAGCACTCCGGCCCACCATTCCCGGGATGGGTTCAACCTCCTCGACCTCCTCACGACTTCCAGGCGGACAGAACGCCAACATCGTGCGCCCCACCACCACGAACGAGTCCGGCTTTGTCAGGACGGCCCGCCCCACCCTCGCTGATCCCACGAAGGTTCCATTCGTGGATTCGAGGTCACGCACCTCGACACCCCAAGCCGTGATCTGAATCGAACAATGCCGCGCACTCACGGTCGGATCGTTGACGCGAATGTCCGCGTTCGGTGCCGTCCCCAGCGTGAAGATGCGGTCGGCTTCGAGCAATCTCGCTGAACAGGCACCGACGCCGCTCAGCTGAAGGATCCATGGCCCGTACCGACGTGAGTAATCAAGTTCGACAGTATTTGGGCTAACGTCGCTCGGAGGGTCGTCTTCCGGAATGCTCATGCGCCCACCTCGTCCAGTCCGCCAGGAAGTTGCGGGATTTGTCATAGGCACAACGCCTCGATGGCGCTCGGCCTAGTGCGATGATCGCGCTTTGATATAGTGCCCTCATGTCAAAAGCCTCCGCGCTGGCGCTTTCCGCTCTCATCGTCACCCTCAGCGTGGCGTTCCCCGCCAGTGCCGAACCCGACCCCCCACCGGTCTTAGAAATCCCTGATGCCACCGACACCGTTTCGGAATCGCTGCAACTCAACCCGACTCTTGCCTGGACGGATATCTGGGGTGACCTGAGTCACGCACGTCGTGTTACCCAGAGTGTGAACGGTGGCCCGAGTATCGGTCTGGATGCCGCCTACGGACTCAGTCGCACCCTCCAACTCGGACTCTGGGGTCGCCTGGATGATCACTCTAACGCGTCTGGTTGTGGGACATGTTCAGGGCAGACGTTCGCGCTCGGGCCCGACTTCACCTACCGTTTGGCCCAAGGAACTCGCTTCGATCCCTGGGCCGCCATCGGAATTGGTTACAGCTTCACGTCGATCCACACGGCGGATGCTAAGCTGAAGTTTTCAGGACCAGAGTGGACTCGGATTGCCCTAGGTGCGGACTGGTATCTTGGCTCCCAGGTACTCCTTGGCCCTTTCACGGAACTGATGTTGGGTACCAACGCTCAGGTGCCGAGCGGCGATGAGTCGGGTGGACCGCACTTCCGAGTGGCCGCTGGCCTTCGCCTAGGTTTCGCGACCAGCGCACGTCGATAGTGAACCCAGGCGGCAAAGCTGCCGCCCAGCCCTCGACCTTCTAAGCCTGAATCGCGACCCCCAGAGCCCTGCGGATCTGAGAGTAATCCTCGCTCGTACTGAATTTAAGGAGCTCCGAAAGCTTTTCCGCCGGCGTCGGATCGCCCGGGATTTGGGGCTCGGCAGCCAAGATCTTTTTCGCAATCTCGAGGTCACCAGAAACCACGAGCCCTGCGCGACACGCGGTGAGTTCGGCAGCTTGACTCCAGCGCTTGATATTGACCTTCGCGCCGTCCTCAATGAATTTCTTGACGACCAAACGCAAGCCTTCAAGCTGCATCGGTTGTAGATACTTGGCCAGCTCCTGCGCCGTTGCTTGCACCTGTTGAGCCATTTCCGGTGGCACCGGCGTGGTAGGCGCCGCCAGGATAACCGCCGCAAAGAGCATCACCGTCAGCTCTGCCTGCGTGGGGAAGAGCGAGCGAATATAATACTCAGCGCGGTACGTCGCTAAATGCTTGCCACAGATGAACGCCAACTCTTGCGGAGAGAACCCGCTCAGCACCGATTGGCCCGCGACGGAAGCAGGCGGAGTCGCGGCAACAGGCAGAATGGCTCCTGGGACATCGCTCCGCACATAAAGCTCTGGAGCTTGTAGGGAGAGAACCTGAGCGGCCCATCCGAACGTCTTGGCGAAGGTCACCGTGGATGTTGCCGGATCTTGCTTGAATCGCTTATCCAGAACAGGAAGCTTTGCCTGCGCCTTCAATTGAGCGACCTTGGCTTGCAGCGCTGCCGGCACAATCAGCTCGAAAATCCGGGAGATGTACACGCTGCCGTCGGCATGCATCAAGTGCTTCGCCCAGAGCTCATTACTGAGACGGCCCTGCACCGCCAGCATTCCTTGGGGCCGATAATCGTCGAAGAATTGCCGCTCTTCGCCCTCGGCCTTGCCCAAAAACGCCATGGCAGCAGCCTGGCACCAGGCTTGATCGTAGGCCTGCTTGTGGAGATAAAGCCGATAGAGGTTGCGATACGTTTCCACGGAAAGCGCATTCTCGCCCAGAATGGTGCGCTGTTCGACGATGGCCTCATCGTAGCGTTCGCTCAACTCGTAAAGTTCGCCCAAAATCTGGTGTACCACAGCAACGCCTGGCTTCGTTTGGGCTGCCATACGGAAGGCGTCGATCGCTTGCTCGGTGGACTGCATTCTGTCCCGATAAATCAAGCCTAGTTGATGCCAGAGTGTGTGCTCCAGCTCAGCGTTACCCTTGCCGGCGATGCGATGCAGCATCTTACGATAGGAACGCTCAAGCTGTTTCCAATCCTTGCCGGTTGTCAGGATCTTATTGATACGCTCAAACGCCTCAAGATACTCAGGATTCAGGTCCAAGCATTCATTGAACAGTTCAACGGCTCGGTCTGGATCGGCGATTTTATCGCGATAGATCTGGGCCTGAGTGTAGATGTAGCGTGCCTTCAACTCTGGCTTCTGCTCGAGGTCCGCGATAGCAGCAATCGTATCCACCATCTTCTGCCATTCACTCGATTGCTGATACAGCGCCAAGAGCTTGTGCAACAGCACATGATTCTGAGGCTCCAGCTCCAAAGCCTCTTCGAATGCGCCAATCGCTTTGATGGCGTTGTTGTCCTTTTCACCCCAGATTTCGCCGATCTCAAGCAGGATCTTGAAGCGTTCAGCTCCGTCGAAGGTGCTGTCTAGGATCTGGCGTTTGTAGGCGGCAACCTGCTTGAAGTCGCCAGCCTTCAAATAGGTATCCACGAGCGCTTCTAGCGTAGGTCGGTGCTCTGAGTTGAGCGCGAGGGCCTTTTCGAAGTTGTTAATCGCCTGCCGTGCCTGCCCCTGCTCCTGCTTGATGCACCCTAGCCGGAAGTAGACATCGGTTCTCTCATCCACATCATCTTCGCCAAGTGCGGTCAAGACTTTCTGATAGTTGGTAAGAGCGCTCGGCCAATCCTGAAGCTCGTAGGCCATGTCGGCTATCCCGCGGATGCTCTCCTGATCGGTGAGGTCCAGCTGATTGGCTGCCTGGTAAGCTTTCAGCGCCTTTTCGTGATGCTTCTGGGCCGCGTGCACTTTACCGAGCAACTTGTTCAACGCGTGCTGTTCGCTCTTGTCGCGCTGCCTGGCTTTTCGTACCAAAAGCTCCGCGAGTGGCTCCGCGTCACTCCAGCGTGCTGTCTGGCTATACTCGTGCACGAGAGGGAGAGCGGCGTCTTCGTTGTCATCGTCGTACTTGAGCGCCAGCTCAAAGGCTTGCACCGCAAGTTCGTGCTCCGACAACATATCTTCTCGGATCTTGCCAAGCTCCACCAGCAGCTTTGCGCGGGCACGCGGAGACTCGGTGTTCTCCTGTTCTTGCTCTAGGTAGCGGGTCGCACGATCCCAATCCGCCTCGTCCACCGCAATTGCGCGCAGTGCGCCCAGAGTGGGCAAATGCCTTGGCTCAAGATCCAGTGCCATTTCGAAGCGATCGCGAGCGCCAAGCCTATCGCCCAGCTTCTCTTCCATCGCGCGACCGATGCGATAGTACATCTCGACACGCTGTTTGCCGTCCGTCGTGAGGTCAGCAACGCGCGCCATCGTTTCGATGGCTCGTGCTGAATCATCCTGCTTTTCGTAGAGACGACCCAGCGCTTCAAGCGCGGCCACGTTCGTGTCATCCAGCCCGACAATGTTTTGATAAGCATCTATCGCTAGCGACGGATCATCCAGCTCATGCGCGTAGACTTCAGCGATATGGCCGTAGATCTGAACCTTCTTCTCAAGATCTGCCGCCTCGGTAATGTGACGCTCGTAGGCGCTGATCAACTCAGCCCACTGCTTACGTCGACGATAACAGCGTTCAAGTGCTTCATAGGCCCGAGCTTCAGCCGGGAAAATTTCCAGAGCTTGCTCTAGGCGCTGAGCCGCTACGTCAAATTTCAGGAATTGCTCTTCGTTAACGCGCGCAAGCTTTAGCAATGCTTCGACGCGTTCGCGTTCGCTCTCAACGACATCCAACTGCCGAGCCAGCACATCGACGAGCTCAGTCCAATTCTGCAAGGCGTCCGAAATCCGCTCAAGGCCGCGAAGCGCATGAATATTGCCACCGTCCACTTCCAAAATTTCCCGGAAAACACTCGCGGCACGTTCAGAATCCCTGAGCGATGTCTCATAAAGCTCCGCCATGCGTAGCTTGTCCCGCACAATCGCCCTCGGCTCAGTGAGCGAGCCCACCTTCGCGGCAAGGATCTGTACCAACTCGTGGTTATCCCCACGTTCACTGTACAGCCGCTCAAGCGCTTCAAGTGCCGGCAGATAATGCGGATCGACTTCCAACGCTCGCTTGTAATACGGGATGCCCTGATCCACCTGGCCCATGTGCTTCTCAAGCAGCTCACCGAGATCTACCAGTATGGCCTTGCGATCCTCACTCGCGACGGCCACATCCAGCGCACCGGTCAACATCTCCCCCACCTTCTGCCAATTGCCACTCATGCGATGGATGGCGGCCATCTGACGCATGACTTGGACGTTGTTGGGATCCAACGCCATGATCTGTTGGTAGTAGGGCTGAGCGTACTCAAAATGGCCCAGATCTTCGCCGTACCACTTACCCAGACGTAAGCAGAGTCGAATCTTCTTCTTCGTTTCAGTCTGCTCTGGAAGCCAGGCGTTGGCAGTATTGATCAGCTCACCCCAGCGACCCGTTGCCTGTGCCATGCGTTCCAGATAACGAGCCGTCTCGTCGTCAGCGAAATCTTCGCCGAAAGCGTTAATCAGCGCATCGAACGCCTGGTTGTTATCGGCCAACCGCGTCTCAAAAACATTCGCGATAGAGCGCAGAATCCGGCTTCGCTCTTTGGTCTCTTCGCGCGTTTCAAAACGATTCAGGTAAAGCTCGACGAGGGGCTCAAATCGGCTCTTTGCCGTATGCAAACGCTCCAATTCCAGGAAAGCGAAATCATGAGCTGGCTCAATTTCAAGTACCTTCTGGAACGCCTGTGTCGCCCCGTCGTCGTTACCCACCTGGGATTTCCAGAGTGCGGTCACTTCTAGCAGCTCCCTCACCTTTTCATCCGGGTCCGGCAGCGCTTCAGCCCGCTGCATCTTAACGTCGATGACGTGCTCCCACTCTTCCCCTTCGAGATAGATCTTCTCTAGCTGCGTCAGCGCCTCGAAATCACCCGCGCCAACGTTCAACAGCTGCCGCCAAGCATCAGCGGCGTCCATCGGCTGTTCAAGCTTGGAATAAAGCCTTCCAAGCTCTCGGTAAGCCTCCACCAGTTCGATCGGCTCGAGCTGCGATGCGCCGCGATCAATGAATGAATGCAGAGCACTCGTCAGCTCGGTTGAGTTCTGCCGATTTCGCCAGATCTCCACCAGTGCTCTCAGTGCAATGACATTCGAATAGTCGATATCAAGGACGCGTTGCCAAGTTTCTAAGGCGTCCTCATCGCGCCCCAGCTGCTCAGAGAACAGCTGTGCCCGTCGGGTTAGGATCCCAACTCGCTCTTCATCCGTCTCCGCAATATCAAAATGTCGTTCAAGAACGTCTGTGAGCTCGGCCCACTGCCCCTGTTGCTGATACAGACCGCCGAGGGCCCAGAGTGCCTCCGGATCTTCACCCCGCAAATCGAGAACCCGTTTCCAACCCTCGATAGCACCAGGAACGTCACCCAGTCGCTCTGACGCCAACTTCGCAAGCTTGGCTCGGATCTCGGCCTCTTGGACATCGCCGACGGCGTTCTCGAGTTCTCGCTGGAACACTCGATTCAGCTCCGACCAAGCTTCGGTTTGCTCGTAAATCCGACCTAATGCGAGAGTTGCATCTTCATTGGCCTTATCGATGCCGTCGAAGATCATCCGATAGGCACGAATCGCATCTTCCAAACGCCCCAGCTGTTCCTCATACACAGCACCCAAGCGTCGATACAAATCCACCTTCTCGAGCGTGTCCTCGGAGCCGACAGCTCGTTGTTCAAGCACTCCCGCCAACTCAGCCCACTGCTCCACCGACGAATAGATACGATCGAGGTTCGCGAGTGCTTCTGTGTCACCCGGCGCCACGCTGACAACATAGCGATACGTTTCTTCAGCCTTCGCAACGTCAGCCAATTCTTCTTCAAATACTCGCGCCAATCGCTTGCCAACGGCGGACTGTACTGCTGCCGGAACTTCGGGCAGCGCCAACACGTCCGCGTAGGTATTGGCAAGCTGTTCCCAGCCACCATCCAGCAGTGCAGCGAGACGCTCACTCTCTTCGCCGGTTCGCTCATCGAGCGCGCTTTCCCGGAGGGCTCGCGCGTGAATGTTGAATGCCAACACCGGATCCATGAGGCGCTCTTCGGCGTCTTCCGCCATTCGATGGTACATCGCCAAGCGCGAATCGAGATCGCGGATGTGCGAAAGCTCGGCTTCGCGCACGCGGATCAATTTCTCCCATTCGCCCGCGGCCTGATAAAGCGGTTCTAGGATTTCGCCAATCTCGAGCTGCTTCACGCCGGACTCAAAAAGGGCTTCCAAAGCGGCCAGCGTGTCGCTGTGCTCAGGTGCCGCGTTCAGAACCTCTTGGTAGGCTCGAATGGCTTGATCAAGATCCAAAAGGCGGAGCTGGAAAGTCTGCCCGAGGCGATACTTGAATTCGAGAATCTCGTCTGGACTCTGCCCGATCTCAGCTTCACGAGCCAAGATCTCACTGAGCTCCTGCCAGCGTTCCGTTTGGGTGAAGAGGCGATCGAGTGCTCTCACGGCGCTTTGATTCTCCGACTCGAGCTCGAGAACCTGGCGATACCTCTTGATGGCATTCTGGGTATCTTCGAGCTGAACCTCGTAAACCTGGGCCACTCGCAATCCCAGCTCAATAAAATGAGCTGGGTCGCTTTCGAGCTGTGCCAGCTCCGCGTCGTAAATCTGAGCAACACGCGGCCATTGACCTGTCATCGTCGCAAGCCGCTCCAGTGCCGCCAATGAATCTTCGTTCTGAGAATCTGTCCCCAGAGCTCGCGCGTAGGTTTCAAACGCTCGCGCAAGATCATTCAGATTCTCTTCAAATAACCGAGCAATCCGATGCAGCAGCTCGACACGCGCAAAGGCGTCGCCAGGCGCTTTTGCCTGGACCTCGAGCACGCTGATCAGTCGGTCAAACTGACCCATCGCTTCATAAACTGGCTCGAGGACAGCTGCGGCCGCAAGCGGTGCCTGCGTGCCATTCTTGACGCCTTCGAGCGCCCGCAAGGTGGGCTCGTGGTCGACTTGGATGTTCAAGATCTCGCGGTACAGCTCGACCGCACGCTCCACGTCCGACAGATGCTTCTCGTAGAGCTCCGCGATCCGATACTGGAAACTCACTGCTTCATTCGGATCGCTCGTCAGGTCCACTTCGTGCGTCAAAACGCTGAGTAATTCCTGCCAGTTCTCAGCCGTTTGGTACAGAACATCCAACCGACCGAGCGCAGTCACATCATCCGGATCAAGCTCAAGCACCCGTTGGTACGTGTCGATAGCGCGGTTAACATCACTCAACTCTCGCTCATAGACCGCGCCAACTTGGTAGAAAATCAGCTTCTTTTCCTCTGCATCGTCCAAGAGATCTGCCTTCTTGGAGTACACACTGAGGAGTTCTTCCCAGCGGGAGAGGGACAAATAGAGATTGACCAGTGCGTCGATGCTCCGAACGTCTTCCGCGTCAATTTCCAAAATCTTGAGATAAACACCAATCGCGCTCTCACGCCGCTGAAGTGCATCTTCCTCAATGGCTGCGGCTTGGTAGAGAGCACCCTTCTGATCGGTAACATCTTCTAGAATGTCAGCCTTGCGTTGAAGGATGAGCGACATGTCTGCGTAGCGTTCACTTGATTGGAAGAGTGACTCCAATGCCTCTGCCGCATGCAAACTGGTGGGCTCTATCTCAAGTACCTTACGGTAAAGCTCAATCGCCCGTTCAACGTCCCCAACTTCTCCCTCATAAACGCGAGCAGCAAACGTATACAGCTGACCCGCAAGCTCCGGTTCAGTCTGTACCCCTGCAAGCCGTTCAAACACCACGGCGAGGTCCTTAAATCGCCCGGTGGTACGGGCCAATCGATCGAGGGCTTCTTGAGTCCCCGCATGTGATGGATCACACCCAAGTGCACGAGCGTAGGTATCAAACGCACCGCTCACATCATTGCCGGCATCCTCCTCAAGCGTTGCGATCTGGTGGAGTAGCTCCACCTTGCGCGACACGTCTTCGGTTCTGTCGACCTGAATTCCGTGAACCCGAATGAGCTTCTGAAAGTCCCCTTGACCCCGATACAGCGGTTCCAAAATCTCAGCGATCAGAAGGGCATGCCCTTCGGTGTTGCCAAGCCTCTCAAGGGCTTCAAGAGCCTGTCGATTCACTGGGTCGCGATCAAGGACCTGGCGATATCCCTCAATCGCCGCCTCAACCTCGCCCATCTTGGCCTCGCGCAGCGCCGCGAGACGCAACATGAGGGAGAGCTGCCCACTCTCCGTATCTGCGAGACTCAATTGCGTCTCCAGATTCTCTGCTAGCTCTACCCAGGCTTCCCGCCGCGTGAAGAGGCCATCCAAAGCAGTGAGCGCTACTTGGCTAGTCGGGTCTAGCGACAAGACCTCACGGTACGCAAGAATCGCCTCCTTCGGCTTACCGAGCTTCTCCTCGTACACTTGGGCCATCTGGGCGTAGAGCGCTTCCCGCTCTGAACCATCTGCAAGCTCGATCCGGCGACGGAAGACACCAATCAAGTCGTCCCAATGCTCAGTTCCTCGGTAGAGAGCGTCCATTGCCTGCAATGCCTCGGCATCGCCAGGATCAATGCTGAACACTTTTTCGTAGCTCGCTGCGGCGGCATCAACCCGACCTAAGCGTTGTTGAATGGCCGCTAGGCGAATCCAATACTCGCGGGCAAGGTCTGGGTCCGACAACTCTGCAGCAATAGAACTATAAATCTGAATCAGCTGATCGTAGGCGTTCGCCTGCTCAGCCAGTTGCTCCAACTCAAGGCGCGACTCCGCCAAGGACGGATCTTCCTTCAAGGCTCGCGCTTGAGCCTGCAGCGCGCGTTCGACGTTTCCAAGCTGACCCGCGGCTGTAGCGCTAATTTTGCGTAACAGCTGGACGCGACGCGGCAATTCATCTGCCGTTTCTGACAAGATCTCAAGGGCGCTGATTAACTTCTCCCAGGCTTCCTGAGCTTCGTAGATGTTCTCGAGGATGCTGGCCGCCTCCGCGCGTAGGACCTTGTGCGCTAGCAGCCCCTCCAACGCGAGCCGGGCACCTTCATGATCTGGATTCAGAAACAGAATCTCGCGGTAGTTTTCCAGGGCACCAGCGTCATCCTTCAAATGAGTGCCGAGCGTGCGCGCCAGCCGGAACTTGAGATCAACGAGTTCTTCTGCACTCGAATCAAGCTCAATTCTGCGCCGCAACACATCGGCGTAGGCATCCCACTGCTCAGTTAACTGGTAAAGTCGATCAAGAGCCCCGAGCGCCGTCGTGTCGGTAGGGTCATCCTCGAGAATGCTCTGGTAGGTTTCGATTGCCGGTGCGGTAGCTTGGAGCTCACGCTCATGCAGCTCGGCGATCTCAAATAGAATACGCTTACGTGCGTCTGGTTCATCAACCAAGCCTTGCTTCTGAGTGTACACGTCCAACAACTCAGTCCAGCGCCGAGTCTGGCGGTACAGCTGTTCAAGAGCACTCAGTGCATATTCGTTGGTCGGCTCAGCGTCGTAGACCGCGCGATACTGCACGAGGGCATCTTCGACTCGCTGGACTTCTTCGACCAGCACGCGACCCAGGCGGAGCCTGAGCGCGGACGCAGCGTCCGTATCCCCACGCCCCTCTGCTCCCGCTACTGCTGCCTCGTAAGCCTTAATGACATCTTCCCAGCGTGACGTCGCCTTCGCGATTCGCTCAAGATCCGCCTGGCTTTGGTCGTCTGTCTGGGCGATCTCAAACGCGGCCAGATAACGCTCAAAGGCTTTGTCTTTGTCGTTGATTCGCGTCTCATACAAGACCGCAACTTCACGCAACAAAGTAAGCCGGTCCTCCGGGTCGCTCACGTGCTCCAACCGGACTTCAATCGCACTCGCGAGGCCCTTAGGATTATTCGCGCTCACGTAGAGCGGCACCAGCCGTTCAGCGGCCTCCAGGTTGTTTGGCTCGAGGCTCAGCACCTTTTCATAGGCGCGTGCAGCGCGATCAGGCTTGCCCTTCTGGGTCATCCAGAGTTCGGCCACCTTCATCAGCATGCCGATTCGCTGCTCCGACGTTTCAGCGCGACTTTCGTTCGTCTCGAGCACGCGAATGAATTCGTCCCACTTGCCGCTTTCGGAGTAGAACACTTCAAGATCATCCCAGCGCCCAAGCGTTACGTAGCGCTTCTTCAGCTGCTCCTGGGCTTTGCGATCGTCGGGCTGAAGTATCAAGAGAGTTCGATACGCTTCTACGGCGCGCGCGTCGTCTTTCAATCGGTCGCCGGTGACCTGACCGAGCTTATTCAGGATTTCAACCTTTTGGGCTGTGTCGTGAGTCAGCTCCGCTAGCCGCTCCAAAACATCCGCTATCTTCTCATAGTCCCGAGCCCGTTCGTAGAGCTGAGCCAACGCATCCAGTGCCTCAACATCGTCCGGATTGTTGTCTAGAACGATCGCCCAGAGGCCAATGCATACCTCAGGCTTTTTGACCCGCTCTGTGGCAAGCAGCGCCACTTCCTTGTAGGCCGCCGCCCGATCATTGGGACTGGATAGCTGTTCTGCCTCAGCCTGACGGAGCGCGATCAGCTTCTCCCAATCACGCCGTTTCTCGTACATCTCACGCAGGTAACCGCTGGCCGCCGCGTTGTGCGGCTCAAGCTCAAAAACCTTCTCGTACGCCTTCACCGCCTCGGCCTGATTGACGAACTTGTTGACGTAGAGATCTGCGGCCTTCGTGTAGAGTTCCACCTTTTCAGTTGGATCAGCCACAGCATCCGCGAGCGCCACCAGGGTTTTTACATACTCGTTGTAGCGTTTCGCCTCTTCTTGCGCCGTTAACTGTGACCGCAACTTGCTGATCTGTGCTTCGCTCTGCTCCGAAGAAGGCTCCGGACTCTTGACCTCTTGAACTGCCACGGACGACCCAGAACTTTCCGATGTTTCTGTCACAGCTTTAGTAACTATTGGCTTCTCTTGCTGAGCTTCGGTGGGCACCGCTCGGGCCACGGCTTCAGCACGCGCAGGCTGAGGCGTGGCTGCCGCGTCGGGCACTCGCTTCGAGCTCGACTTCCCTGCCTCCAGCTTTTCGCCAATTTGTGCCTCAAATGCCAACAATGCAGGATGATCACCATCCAGCATGGCGAGGCGCTCGAAGAAACCTCGAGCTTTGATCAGATCGCCAACCTGCCGCCAGGCAAGCGTTCCACCCTCTGCCAGCAAGTAGGCAACCTTCCGGCCTTCCGTTGACCGATCACCCAACTCATCCGCCAGACGAATGACTCGCTGCCAATCCCCACCGCGCACGCCGAAATTTTCCTTGAGATACGCAAACGCAGCTTCCCGGCTCGGGTCAAGGCGCAGCGCTTCCTCAAACAATTCAGAACTCACCTCGGTGTTCTGGTGCCGAAGTGCCCATCGGCTCGCGAAGCGAAACGTTGCCTCTGCTTTAAGTCCCTTATCCGTTATCGCTTCTAGGATTTCACGTTGAGCTCTCAGAATGCTCTCGGTGCGACCCGCATCGACCAAAAATCCCTCATAGAGAGTCCCTGCAACAACACTCGCAGGATCTGCCGTGTAGGCTTGCGCCAACATTCCCTCGCGCTCATCCGGCGCGAAACGTTGAGCTATCCGTGCCGCTCGGAGGAAGCTTGTTGCACGCTTGGCTGCACTTGCTTCTCCGTGCGCAGATCGGAGCAAGGACGCGATGCGCTCCTGCCACTGATCTGGGGCGAGCTGCACATCTTCCAGAAGGGCACCAATTTCTCCGGCCGCGCCGTCCGCGTTTTGTAGGCCCTTGGCGTAGGCTTCTGCCGCACGCTCATAGCTCCCCTCTCCGGACAGAACGTCCCCGAGCTCGCGGTATAACGCGCCGGTTCCTTTGCCCTCGGGAGCACTCTTCAGCTGGAGCTCCAGAAGCTTTTGAACCATATTGAGCTTGCCGAGTTCCCAATAAATGTTCCTTGCGGCAGCCAACGCCTCGAGTAGGGCAGGATTCAACTTAAAGGCATCCTGGAAGTGCTTGAGCGCGCGAACGCCGTGCAGAAACCGGGAGTGCAGGACATGCCCAAGCCTCAGATGAAGCGCCGCCTGGTCCTCAGCACGGTTAGTAGCTGCCAGGGCAGCATCCAGTGCGTCAACTAGACCTTGCCAGTCGTTGCGAGATTCAAGTTCGTTCAGTCGCTGCTCTAGGTTCATGCTCCCTCAAGCGCTTTAAAGTAGACACCGAGTCGCACAATCGCGCTCAGAAAAGATAGGAAAAAATACGGCTGGCCGCTCGCAACTTGGAGCAAGGTGGCGCGGCAATTAGAGTTAAAGAACCAACCATCGACCGGTTGTGGCCTAAGCCTCAAGTTTCAGCTCCCCAACTTCTGGATGATAGCGTTCGCTGATTCACATTGTTCTTTGAATTTCTCAGCATTCGCACCACGACAAGCGCGCTTAGTAAAAGAATTCAGGAGCCGACCCGCTTTCTCCTTCTGGGGCGGCTTCATGACTGCATAGCTGCTCCCAAGGTTGAACGCGATTTCAGGATGATTATCTCCATCAATCTGCTGCGCCTTTTCTAGAGCATCCACTTGAGCTGTGGTGTCCCGATCAAGCTGGGCGACCGTCGCTAGCAGCGTGAACATGCTGTAGAGGTTTGCCTTGCTCTTCTCGGTGAGCGGCACAAGCTTCGTTCCCTCGATCAGCACCTCCTTGGCCTCAGTGTGAAGGCGATGGGTGATGTAGAGTTCAGCAAGTGGCGGGTAGAAATACGCTTCTGCCGGGTTGTGCTCGATAGCTTTCGAATAGCTTGCAAGCGCCTCCTGCTCATCGTTTGTCCAGAGATTCGCTTCTGCGAGAAAGAAGTAGCACTCCGCAATATTCGGATCCTTCTCAATGCACTTTTTAAGGGGCTCCTTAGCCGCCTCATACGAATCCGGGCTTCCAGACTCGGCCTCTTTGATGAGCGCGTAGCCCCGGCGGAACCAGTACTTGGCGTAGTTGGGAGCAATCTGCGCAGCACTAGCTAGCGTAGATGCCATCTTATCCCAGCTCTCCTTCTTCTCGTACGCCACCGCCAGTTTCCACTTGATGTGATGGTTTTGCTGATCAAGCTGAATTGCCTGCTCGTACTTCTGAATCGCACCCTCGACGTTGACCTTGACTGCTTGGTCACCCTCGTTGGAGAGATCAATGGCTTCGATGCGATCACGACTGCAGCCCGTAAAAAGGACGCAGAGGCCGATCACAGATGCCATTTTCCTGCCATGTCGCCACAGATTCATTGCAAGGTTCCTCTCTTCGCGATTCAGACTTGGGTCCAACTGTCGGACGGGGGTTGAGACTTCCCTGAAGGAACTGATCCAACAACAGCTTTGCAACTTGCGAGGCGTGTATTGAACCTAGGTCCGATCAGGCGCTCCAGCATAGGCGCGACGTTGCCACGAAGTAAAGTCGCAAGAGGGGAGCGTTTGTCTTGCAAAACGTCGCTCGATTCGGCCACCCACTCAATGCATCAACGCGCAAATCGTGACGCCCCAGAACTGACGAAGCCGATCCATTGCTCAAAACTCCCGACACAAACGAACGACGGCCAGTTCACACTGGCCGCCATTTGTGTAGGTGCTGAACCCACTCTGTTTGGAAACACTCAGCCTGGGCTAAACATAATCGGATAGACCACTGTCACGATCCCACCTTCAGGCTGAGGGAAGCTCAAGCCATAGTAGGCCGAGACAATACAGCTAATTACTTGGCTGTCGGGTAGATCCGATCCGCCGTTTGCGACGTTCGACACCGCACCGTCTCGGCCAATTACGAAACGAACTGATACGCGTCCCTCAAGGTTGGGATTTCTAACCAAACCCTGTTCGAAACACATCCTGAAGCGACCATAATTTTGACGGACGATGCGCTGAATGACTTCCGGCGGAAGCCGTCCGCTCACTGTTGTCGCGCCCATGCGCATTTTCGGCGCTGCCGTCTTATGGGAACCGCCCAAACGCCCATGACCTGACCCAAAACCCTGACCGTTCCCGATCCCGGCACCATGGCCGAGTGTCCCGATGTTACCCAGGCCAATTCCTTCGCCACGGCCGCCCCCACCTTCACCGATGCCTGAAAGACCGAGGCCGCCGGCTCCGAAAGCATCGCCAATTTCATCTCCCCACATATTGCCGCGAGCACTCATATCGTCCATGCCGAGCGACGTTTCCCGACCCCAAGGCGCGGTCGGAGCGTTGGGATCTCCGGCTGCTCCTGTGTTGAGGAGGCCGATCATTCCGAACTCAGTCGCCTCACGCAACGCTGCCTGACGCGCCAAATGTGGATCCGGATTATCCTTCGGACCCTGTACCGCGTACCGCTTATTCACGGCTTTGGTTGTCGGGTTACCCATTGAACCCTCTTCACCCTTGGCGCGGGTCCCTGTCCCACCTTCCTTGTTGTCAGCGCTTTCCTCAACAACTTCGGCCTCCTTCTCCTGCTGCTCCCGCTCCGCCGCGCTGTCGAGATACTGCTGCATCAGATAAAGCTGATCGCGGTCAATATCTTCATCATCCGTGAGACCGAACGGAGGAACAAAGAACGCCATCGCGGTCACGAAACCAGCCACCGACAGGAATGATAGGCCGAAGAAGAGGGCCATGGTCCAATCCCACACTGCACCGATACCGTGCTTCAGTGGCTTGCCTGCATTAACGGCCCCTATCTGAAACACAAACCCACCGAGCTCTAACTTAGCCTTTGCCCCACCGGGGAACGCCAGCTGATGGCCCCCGCTCACTTCAGCGCTTGGCTGTGAACGAGCCCGAGCTTCGTCCAATGTCATCCGTGGCTGCCCGGGGATCTCCACAAAACCTTTGGCACCCGGAGGGATCACAAGGCTGAGCGAGGTTCGATCCCCAACAACCAGTGGAAGTCGGGTGGTCCCAATCCGTTCGCTCGGGATAAAGAAATCACAAGCGAAGTTCTTGCCTTGCTCCTCTCCCACATAATAGCTGCGCGGCGGAACCAAGTGCGCGACCTGGAGGACGTTCGTCCCCCACATGGTCATCACTTCAACAGCCTGGACATGGGCTAATTCAACTTCATCCGGGTTCACATCCGGGCCGCTCTTAAGGAGAGTGTACGTGTACGTCCCTGGGGGAGCATCATCGGGCACAGCGGCTCCGGCATACGGGCTCGAACCAAACGCGGAAGGCGCAGCATGAAAAGGATTCGACGCTGCGGCAAAAGGACTACTGGCTGCAGCAGAGGCAAAAGGATTCGACGCCGTGGCTCCGCCGGCACCGAAGGGATTCGCGCTAGGCGCGCTCGGTGCTGGGGCAAAGGGATTAACTGCAGGGGCAGCCGCTTCGGCGCTTTCCAAAACAATGAGAGTTGACCCAACCTGGATCTGATCCCCCACATGGAGCTTGCACTTGTTAACTCGCGCCCCATTAACCATCGTCCCGGGCTCATTCCCGAGATCGATGAGGGTTATATCTTCCGGGCCAGCCACCTCGATCACCGCGTGCATTCGAGACGCCTGCGGATCATCCACGCGAATGTGACTCTTTGGATCATTGCCAACTTTGACAATGTCTTGCGTGACCGTTTCGCGGTGAATCAGCGCTTCACCTTGGTAAAGCGCGAACGTCATGATTGCTTTTGCCATTACTTCCGTGTCCTATCGATACAGCGGTACAATTCTGCGTGCGTTGAGACTTAGATGTTCTCGACTGACTTCAACATTTCCGGCACAAATGAAGTGCGCGGGCGAATCAACGTGGTCCGTGCAGCCTTCGGCCTCACCCGAATCGTCGCGTCATTAGGACCAAATCCACCCGCGTTGAGTGGATCATCCTCGAATGAGTACCCGTAACCATCTCCACCCTCGGCTCCTGGGGCTGCAGCTTCCTGGGCAGACGCGCGAGGCGCCACCATCACCAACGCCATCGCCAAGACTCCGCTCAACCCTGCAGTTTTCACCATCCACGCCATCTTGATCTGCCTCCTGCAATTACAGTGTAGTTGTACGTACTCGATCTTTTACTGTCAGACAACTTCAACCTGCGTTGAGCCAGAAATCTTCTCGGGCCAATCAACTACGGGTTGAGACACCAACCTCCAAGGGAGGTTCCTAACCAAATTGGTTGAACCACACTTGTCACGGCTTCGGCTTCGGCTTTGGCTTCGCGGCTGTCTCCGGAGCCTTAGCAGCACCCGGCTTCGCATCCGCCCCAGGCTTCGTGTCCGTCTTGCTATCCGCAGCTGGTTTCCCACCACTCTTGTCATCCGTGGCCGCCTTCGGTGAACCTTCCGGACTGGCATCAGGGGCCTTCGCTTCTGAGGCGGGCGGCGGCGCATTCTTTTTCTGCTCCTTCTCTGCCTTCTCAATCTCTGCCTGCTGACGGGTGGCTTCTTCGCCATCTTTGATGAACTTCAGCGTATCCTCGATGTCCTGGGTCCGTTCTTTTGAGCGCTTAACGGCGCCACTGAACCCGGGATCGTCACCAGCTTTTGCAATAAACTCGCGATACTGCTGTGAAGCCTTTTGCAACATCTTCATCGTTGTTGCTTGGTCGGCTCGCTTCGCACGGTACTCCTGCGTCAGGATGGCTTCGTTGTAGTACGTCTCAGGGCGATCGGCACCGAGCTTCTTTGCTTGATCCAGCTCACCCTGCGCTTCGCTCACAGCTTTATCGTAGTTCGAGTCATTGATGCCACCGCGTATAGCCAGCGCCAGCCCGAGGTGCGCTTCATATTCCTTCGGGCGCAATTTCAGTGCTTGGCGATAGGCCTGCTCAGCTTCCGAAAAGCCTCGAAATGACAGGTTAACAGCGGCATAGTTCATGTGAGCTTCAAAAAATCCTGGGTCCAAATCCCTAGCTCGCTTGAACGCCTTGACTGCACCGTTGAAATTCTTGAGTTCAACCAGAATAAGCCCACTGGTATTGTGAATGGGCGCGTAGTTGGGATTCTTACTCTGCGCTTGGGCCGCAACGAGCGCAGCCAAATCGAGCTGCTGTTCATTCACACTGACGCGAGACGTGCCAGACACGACCATCCCCCGCCGGCCGCGTGCGACGCCTGAGGCCTGCTTGCTCTTCACGCCTGCTTTGGCCTTAGCCTGCTCCAGGTAGTAAAGCGCCAACTGATTGAATGCCGGCATGTATGCGTCATCAATGGCCAGCGCGCGCTGCAGATTCTTCTGAGCCCGCTCAAGGTCATCCTTGCCGTCAGCGTCCGGACGGTCTGAGCCACGTTGCATCTGCAACGCCGCGAGACTGACGAGGCCCTCCACATTCTGAAACTTAGCGTCGCGAATAATCTGATCGAGCTCACTGACGGCCTGCTCGGTGTCACCGGACTCCTGGTAGTGATAAAGAGCCAGCTGGGCACGTGCCCGATGGAAAGCAGAATCGGCCTTCAGTGCCGACTCGAACGCACCGCGCGCTTTGTCGGCCTGGCCGCAGCGCTGGTAGGCGAGACCCGCGTTGTAGAGTGCTTCTGGTAAATCCTTGCCGGTAGCGCTCTTCTGCTCAGAAGTGGCTTCGTCGAAACTTGAAGCCACCTTCTCGCAACTGGCTGAATCCCAGTTGCCGCTCTTGTCTGCGGCCAAGAACGCGGTCAGCGCGCCACCGAAATTCTCGGCGGCAGCTTTGCTGACCATGACACCTTGGCGGTCTTTTTTGCCACTTCGGTCTTCGGGCGAAAGAGGCCGCCCGCTTTGTGCGGCCCCTCCACAACCCACCAGGAATACCGTGACCAAACAGGCTGAAACTAAAGAAATCTTGCGCATGTCATTCTCTCCACTTTCGCGTACAGCTATTCAGCCTTAGTTTTTGCTGCGGCCGCTGCTTCTTTCTTCGGCTGGGCTTCCGGAGCTGGGGCATCAATCATGGGCTCGCCTCCGATGCGAAGTGGACGCCCCTGCTCGCGGAGCGCGCTATTCACGCGATCAGGAGCACCTCTGAATTCATCAATGAGGTGGTACTCAGACTTGTAGTTTTGGGCGAGCCACTCCTCGCAGGCGCGGGAGAATTCGTCGAAGTATTGGTACTTCACTGAGTAGCCCAGGCAAACCTCGTAGGCACCACGCGCCTGCTTTTTCTGAGGCTCCGAGGCGTCGTCCAAAGCTCCGTAATAGGACGTGCGGAGTTCGAAGTCCTTTTTGATGAAGTCAGGAATAGGCGCCGCACGGAATTCCTTCACGAACTTACCCCACATTTCACCGACCCGTGAACCAGCAGAGATCACCCAGCGTGGCGGCGGGACGGGTTGGAGATCGATGACCTCCTTGTAGCTTCCGCTCGCCTCCTCAATCAGAGGCCGTTTCTTCTTGATCCAATCAGCAACGTTAACCTGAATGTGCTTCAGCACAGCTTCTTTTGTGCCCGGACCCTTGTAGATAGGGAACTCGATAGAATCGACCTTCGCTTTCCGTTTCTCCGCGAAGTAGAAGAGCGCCTCACCCACGGCATCGAGTGCTCGACCAATGCGTCGCTCCTGCGCTCCCGGAGACTCTCCTGGGATCCCTCGAATTTCAGCCACCGACTTCGCAGGGTCCTTCCACAGGCCTGCAACCGACTTATATTCTTGGTCAGCTGGGCCCCTTTTCATTTCGACGTAAGCGCGCCCGAGCAGTGCGTGAGACTGAGCCCGAACGTCCAACGTTGCACTCGTATCGATCATCTTCATGGTTTGGAAGAGCTGCTTCCGAACGCCTTCCCAGTCCTTCTTTTCGCCATAATGGCTGGCGATGGCAAACGCGATTTGAGCCGTTTCGGCGGCCTTTCTGCGACCAAAGAACTTGTTGAAGTTCTTTGCACCTTCAATGGCCTCATCTTCCTGACCAAGACCCAAACGTAGAACAATGGCGTCACTCAGAGCTTTGTCGGCAAATTCACCTTTGTATTTCGTGTCCTTCGCGTACTTCTCGAAGAAACTGGCTGCCCGATCGTAGACGGCAATCGCTTGGTAGTTTCCGCCGATTTCGTAAGTTGCCTTTTCAGCCAACGCCGTCTGATGAAGCCCATATTTGGGATTCAGCAGAATCATCCTTGCCTGGATCGATTTCAGGAGGAGACGCCCAGCCTGATAGGCCCTGGCCATGTTGTAAAGAATTTCGTCAGCTTGTTCACACTGCTTGGGCTTCTCGCCGGCACCGAGCGGCTTTTCACAATACGTCTGCCAGAGGGACAGATACTGGTCGGCACCCTTCTTGTAGTTATCGAGCGCCTCGCGGAGGTTATTTTTCTCCGACTGTGAATCAGCTAGCTCGATCGTCTTTTGGGCGGACAAGCGCTGAACGTCGAACTTGATGCGGGTCAGGAGCTCGCACTGATCCTTGTTCTCGTCTGCCTTGTTTCCCTTACAGTAGAGATCCAAGAACACTAGGACGTCCCCAGCCATATCGTCGAAGCACGCAGGGCGCGGCGGCTCAGCCTTGGAACCCAGAACGTTCACCGACTCGAGGTAGAGCTGGGCTGCGAAGATGCCGACTTCCTTATCAGCGTAGTTGATGGCGACATCTCGGAAACCGAGAGCGGCTTCCTCCCAATGCTGGGCCTCAAAATACTGACGGGCGCGAGCATACTTGACCTCTACGTACTGCTCTTCAGCCTCCGCATTGCCCTTGGGCGGCTTGATGAAGCAGATATAGCGGCTGAATGCTTGCACCATGCCCTTCTGCATGGAGGTGAATTCCTTGGGTTTGAATTTTTCCCACTCACCCTTAGATGCCTTTCGATCTTCGGCAGACGAGCCCTTTGGCCCGAGCCCCTTGCCTTTACGATCGGATGCCCCTTTGTACATCTGCTCGTACATCTTCTGGTAGCAGAGCACCGAAGCGTAGGCGGCCTCTGCTGCGGCCTCACCCTTTGGGTCAGCCATTACAACCGCATCAAAAGCGGGCCCGCACTCTTCCCAGCGCTGTTGGAAATAGAGCAAATCCGCCATCGCGTAGCGGATCTTGTACATTGTCGGCCAGTCGCCAGCGGCAACCCGCGGGAACTTGAAGGTCGCGAAATCCTGTGCGGTGAATGTATCCGCAACGCGCTTGTATAGAGCGGCAGCGAGATCCATCGTCTTCTTGTCGCCCGTCCCTCGGACGCCTCCTGAGCCGACCGCCTCAAGATGCCAGCTCATAGCCGTCTCCGCGAGGAACTCCGCGGTGTGATTGGAGCACTCAAGCTTCGCGTCCGCTGGATAGTTCGCCTTGATGAAATCGTTCCGAACGCGGATCTGTTGGTCCAATTCTTTGACGACGCGGTCCTTATCACCCGAGAAAATAGCCTGAACGGCGAGTGTGACCTGACTCTGGTAGTAACAGTACTTAGGCCCGGGATCTCGACCCATCAGGTCCTGATAGAGGACCACGCCTTCCTTGTAGTGACCGGTATCGATGTACGCAGTTCCCAGCTCGTTCATCATCTTGATGGATTCAGTCTTCTCAGCGCCACTATCGCCGCTCAGCGGCCGGAAGAAATTATAAGCCTTCTCCGGCGCTCCGCTCGATGCATAAACTGGGACGAGATCGCGCCGAGCCGCCTTAGCGAGCTGCTTGGCATTCGGTAGCTCGGCGAACTTGTCGCCGTATTCGATGACCGCCTTGAATTCATTCAGGGCCTTGGCCAGCTCGCCACTGTTCCAATAGACGTAGCCCAGCTTGTAGCGCGAATAACCGTACACTTTGTTGGTGGGCGGGGGATACTTCGCGACCTCTTTATAGGCCGATTCCGCGAGCGCCCATTTATTCGGATCGCCTTGGGCTTCCTGGAAGAACAACTCGCCGAACGCCAAATAGGCGTTCGGGATGTAGCTGGACTTCGGAGCCTTTTGAACTAGCTCGTAATAGACCTTGCGCGCGTTCTTGAGGTCACCCGCCTGCTCATGCTCGTAGGCGAGGTAATAGAGAACCTCGTCGAGCTTTGAGTAATCGGGGTACTCATCTTTCATCGTCGAGTAATATTTGATGGCGCTCTTGCGTGCAGCGACGACGATCTTTTTGGCGCGAGACGCATCCGATCGGTGCTTGCCCGCGTCCTGTTTTTTCGCCTTTGCGTCCTGAGCCTTGATATCCGAAGCGATCCGGTCGCGCTCGGCGGCACTCTCAAGCTCGACGTACCCCTCGGCCAGGCGCCGGATGAGCTGCGGCCGATCCGGACTCTTCTTAGGGGTTTGTTTGTACAGGCGCTCAAGGCCTTGAATTTCAGTGATCAGCAGCGCTCGGGCCCGGGCCTGAAGGCGCGTCTTCCTGGTATCGCGGTCTGCGAATTTCGCGAGCGCAGCAATGTCGCCTGGTTTTGCATCCGACCGTTTGTTGGCCTCACGTGCTGGAGGGGCGCTCTTAAAGGAGGCGTCCACCTTCTTCCTGGCCTCGAACTTCTCAGGCCCTCCAGGACACTCGTTGAGTGTCTTCATGGCGGTCTGAGAAACGCACGCGTTGCTCATAGGTGGAACTTCAACGGCCAGGCCATTGGAAGGTGCCCCAAGGAGCAGGACTAAAAATGCGACGATAGATGCAAAAGAGGCTTTCATTACTACTTATCTCCCACAGGCGGACTGAACAACCTGGCGGTAAAAACCGAGCTCATCACGCCAGTACTCGCCCCGGAATGGCCAAAGCATGTGCTCATCGTCAGGATTGACGACACCGAAGACCTTTGAATCTGCTGCACTCACCTGCCCCTTCTGGATTTTCTCATCCAGCAAGTTTCTTTGCGCAGCCGTGATATCGATTAGAATTTTCTCACCGTTGCGAAGATGCTCGTTGAGATCGGCTACGTAGCGCTGGTAGCGCTGCACAGCTAACTCACCCGCCTGTCGGACGGCCAGCTCGCGCGCCAACTTCAGGGCGTCCTCAACCTGTTGGCCCAGAGGAGCCAGGCGGAAATTGGGGGGGGAATCCTTGAAGCGCTTGATTTCGTTGTCGAGCACCTTCACATAATCAATGTTACGGAGGAGCTGACGATCGCTGAGTGCGTTCTCGATGATCGGGCGAACAGTTGGGGATAGGTCTCCCTTCCCATCGCGCACGTCGAGCAAGAACTTGTAGAACGCTTCTTCCTGATTAGCACCGCTGTAACGCTTCAACACCTTGTCCAGCTCATCGCGAACTGGCACATATTTTTTGTTGAATCGAGCAACAACGATAGTTGCTGCGTCGTAGTTACAGTTACTGAAGTAAATGACCGACTTCAAAACATCGGCTTCAGGATAGAAAGCGTTCGGGAAGTAAGGCGATTGAATCGTCTGAATGTTCCCGAGAGCACGCGGGTACTGACCGGCCATGAAGTATGCCCAGGACTGCTCAAAGAGTGCGTCCAGCCAATACTCACTCGACTCATCCACATCATTCCAGAACTTCACCGCGGCACTCAGCTTCTTCTCGTCAATCGTTGGCGCGTTCGTTTCTGGGTCCAACTTAACTGCAGCCGAGTAGTAGGTGCGTGCCATCGAAAGGTAGGCGAGGTCGCGCATGCGATCTTCGTCTTCGACGCCTTCCACACCTTCATCGAGCGCCTCAACGATCGCCTGAAAAGCCTTAACCGCTGGAACAGATTTTCGTGTCTGTACGAAACTGATGCCCGAAAAGAATTGAGCCTTCACGAAATACGGGCTCTTACGGTCCACTCGCTTAAAGAGGCTCAAGGCCTCTTCGTACTGGCGATTTCGATACTTGTAGCGCCCGAGCATGTAATTCAGCTGCCAAAACAGATCGCGCTGCGATGGATTCTTAAAGCGGCTGATCTCCTCGTCCGTGTACTTACCGACGCGTTCGACGATGTCGGCTGGCTCGGGCAGCTGCGTTGCCAGCTTGGCTAGCCAAAGCAGCGTTTCGCCGAATTTCTGGTGATTCGGATTGTCAGCGATCACACTGAAGATCGCGTAGCTTGCTTGGAAAAACTTGAGCCGATAGAGCGAGATTGCCAAGTAATACTCAGCTAACTGCTGATTACCCGCGTCATCTCCCGTCTCGCCAACCACGACTTTGTGGAGCGCGAGAGCTGCATCGCTCCATTTCTCCTGATCGAACAGGCGCTTAGCTGCAGCACCCGCTTCGGTCATTTGGCCGGCCTCAACTCTCTTGGGCGCTGCGGGAGCTTCCTTATCGACGGCCGCCTCCGCTCCGCCCGCATCCTCATCAAGGTCGATCACTTTTTGGCACCACGCATCCCTAGAGATGCTGACCCCTCCAAAACAGGTGGCGATCGCGACAATAAAAGCAGCAACACTGCGCGTACGAAACATGCTTCCTCTCTCTGTCAGCCCCGCGTGACTGTGTGGATGGCGGCCGCGGCTGAATCCGGAAAAACCTAGTAAGAACCAATACATACCACCGCGGTGAGGCGCATGTTAGATAGCGCTCAGTTTGTTTGTCAAGCACCACTCCTATCGACGTACTCGCCCACCTCCGCCCACACGGAACCTTGTATGTCACCACGGAAATTTTGAACAGGCAATTTCGTTGCAATTTTCTTCTGAGATGGATCAGGGAAATGGCGTCTCGGCGACAACACGGGAACGCAAGCTCTTGCGGGCGATGAGCTCACACGGCGATCGTGCAGAGAACATGTACTTCATGAATCTGTAAAACGTGCTGGTTCAGCCGAGCTGAGATAGCACCCGCGGGGTTCAGCTTCGCTTTCGCGTTGACGCGTCTGTAGTGCCTCGGCTAGCTTGGCCACGCCATGGGCTTTAGCGTGCACGGGCGCGCGGGCATTCCACAAGAACTCTTCTGCGAACCTACGAGCGTGCAATGTCAGATTGGTTGAGCAAGTTATCGTTTGCCGCGGGCCTAGCCCTAGCTACTTTGATCAGCGGGTGTGACAGCGGCGTAGGAGATCCGTGCGTCCCCGAAGAAGAATTCCTGCCGGATTTCTCCGGGTTCTCGCTGGAGCAAACGAACGTCGAAAGCCGTTCCTTTCAGTGTGAGACACGGATTTGCCTGGTGAATCACTTCGAGGGCCGCGTGAGCTGCCCATATGGCCAGGTGGAGGCGGATCTGGGTAAGTCCGCCACCGACCCAACGCGTTGCCGAATCCCTGGAAGCCAGGATCCCGTAGCCGTTGAGGTTCTGTCTCAGCGAACGGCACGGAGAGCCGACGACTCCGTTTACTGTTCCTGTCGGTGTGCTGGGCCGGATAAGAATGCCCGCTACTGCGACTGTCCGAGTGGGTACGGCTGCGTCAAGTTGATCGAGGATTTGTCACTAGGCAGTGGCCAATTGGCGGGCTCCTACTGCATCAAAGATGGCACTGCCTACGTTCCAAAAGATCCGAAGTATGGCGAACTCTGTCTGGAGCCGGGGAAGCCTCTATCTGAAGCCAAGTCCTGCGGCAACAACAAAGAGAACCCCTAATAGCCCTGCCTCTGCGGCGCGGCGAGCTTGCTGAACAGTTGGTCGCGGACTTCCTCCGCGCCCAGGGCTTTGACATTGTAGCAATGAACCTCCGGCTGGGGGCGTACGAGCTCGACATCGTCGCGCGCGAGGGTCCGATGTTGATTGTTGTCGAAGTGCGGTCGCGAGGGCGAGGAGCCTGGACCAGTGCATTCGGCAGCCTCGACACGGCAAAACGGCGGCGTGTTCGAAAGGCAGGCCAATGGCTATGGGATCGTCGCTATCGGAACGATGCGAGCGTCGAACGGATGCGTTTCGACGCCGCGAGCGTGACCTTTACCCCTGAGGGTCCGCGTATCGAATACGTGCGAGCGGCATTTTAGTCTCAAACATCGAGGGCTGCTTCCATCTCACTCCGCAAGGTCCGGAGCTGAGTGAGCTGGCGCGGATCTACGTTTTCTTCCAGGTGCTTCAAGGCCTCATCTAGCTTACTTATCTCGACTTCCTGACGCTCCCTCAGGCTGCGCACCATCGTGTCGAACGCTTCGAAGAACGAAACCAGCTCGTCACCCTTGCGCAGGGGCTGAGGAATTCTGAGGCGCCCAGCCCCAACGTCCGCCAATTGGCGCTTCATCTTGTGGATCGGACCCGCCACTTTGTGCGTCACGTAGATCCCCATCCCTGCGATCACGACCACCAGCACCAAGCAAACAAACGGCAGAAGGAGAAGCATCTGCCCCCGTTGCGCGCGGACCAGCGCTGCCTGAACCTTAAGAGTGCGAGCTTGTTCTTCAAGATCATGTTGCTGCTTGGACAGCGTCGCATCCTGGCTCATTGAGTCGGACTGGAACGCTGCGAGAAGTTCAGGATCTTCGGCATAAGCGGGATCCTTCTGGATATTCATCTTGACGACAGCGCTGACTTTCTGACTCTCGGTGAGCACCGTTTGCCCGAGGCTCACGGCCTTCTCTCCGCTTGCAACGGCCTGCTCCGTCTGAAGGGCCAACGCCGAGCCGGTGCGCCACAAGCCGAGACCAAGCACACCACCGATCACCACTGCGACCGCCATCATGTAAGCTGTGTACTTGAGCTGCAGGCGGCTATCGAGCAGGTAGTTTCGAAGCCTGCGCTGGTGACGCCCGGGTGGCATAGACTGTAAGTTCATCGCGTTTTTCATTTTAGAATTGCTCCGCGTTGACTGAAAACTTCTTCAAAGCTCGCTCTGCCACCATCTTCAGAAGGGTATTCTCCGTGTCCTTATCTCCCGGAGACACACCTTGCGCGGTGAGATCGACAGAAAAACTGCCGAGCAGGGACTGCGCAGGATAAGAAAATACTGCCAGTTCCATTTT
The DNA here is from genome assembly GCA_038251425.1 of Polyangiales bacterium. Lineage (GTDB taxonomy): Bacteria > Myxococcota_A > Polyangia > Polyangiales > Polyangiaceae > JBBRRP01. Next base: position 5,103 of record JBBSBI010000015.1, on the reverse strand, counting down.
CACTTTCAAACCTCCACCAAAATACTTGGGCTCAAATACTTTGGGCGCCAAATAGAATCCTTTGAGACGCTTGTGCTTGCGCAACAACCCCTTCGCTTTGTCACTCGGCTCGTCATCGGGTGCAATCACAAGTGTCGGGAGGCTTTTAGCGGCTTGGCGCATCGAGCTGCGCAAGATGGCGTCTATGCTCGCGGCATCTCCGGTCGCGACCGAGGCCTTGCTGATCGCCACGTAATACTTCGTGGTGGGCGTGATGGCAGGGCCCACTTCAAGGTTCGCAAGAGCACGCATCAGGCTTGAGCGCACCTTTGGGTCGGTTTCCGTCGCGAGGCGGTTCTTCAAACAACTGCTCCCACCCTGCTTAAGCTTACCGAGTGCCGCGGCAGCAGCTGCCCGAACGGTAGCGCTTGCGTCGGAGGCGACGGCCAAGCAAAGGGCGTTCACCGCTGTGGGGCTCTTCGTTGCACCGAGGGCCAGGGCAGCCTGAGTGCGGACGCGAAAGTCCTTTTCTTCCGCCAAACGCCGAGCCAACCGCCCGACGGTTTCGACGGCAAGGGCGGACGTTGAGAGAAGGGCACAGAGGGCAAGGAGACAACAACTGAGTGAGCGACGAAACCCTTCCGGCATTCCCTTAATCCTACCACGTCTTTCCAAGCGATGGGGCTCGACATCGTGCCTGGCCTATCGGCACACTTCGCACTGGTGCCTTCCCCGATGTCTCGTTCTAGCCGGGTAAGACACTTGAGATTCACGGCCACCGCGGTGCTTTTTTCGATTTCCGCGCTAGCAACGGCCGGACCCAGGGTGCGCGTTCGCGGTACAGCAAAGGTGGAGGCCCTAGTTGAGGCGCTCCCCGATCGCCTTCTGGCCAGAGGCCGCGTTCTAGACGACGCCGGCCAGCCAGTGCCGAATGCGAGCATCGCCCTTCGTGTTCTAGATGGCCACGCTGTGCGCAAGTTTCGCGCCTGGGCTCCCTGTGACGCCGCTGTGAGAAATGTAGGTGAGGAACAGCCCGGGCGAGAGGAGCTGGTTGTTCTGGCAGGCGTGGATGGGCAGTTCTGCGCGGCCTTTGAACCGAAGACGGACGGCAATATCGAGCTTCGCGTGTTGAACTCCGATTGGCTCGTTGGCAGCGCGCAAACGGTCGCCATCGATCGCACCCGGCGTTCGTTAGAAATGAATCTGGATTCATTTTCGGACACGCTGCCTCTCGATCGCAAAAGCCACATCTTACACGTCGACGCGAATGTGTTGCCCGCCTACCAATCGGATGATGCTGTCCACGAGGTCAAGCTGCGCTTGGAGCTCCACGAAGGCGACGCAACACGCACGCTTTCCGAAATCAAAGCGCGACCCAACGAGCGGACAGAAATCGAAGTTCGTTCCGCAGACCTCGGCGCTCCAGGCCAGAAGGAGTTAGCGATTTCCTTTGCGGGTTCACCTTGGCTTAAGCCGGGCTTGGCCACTCGGCACATTCAGGTAGTGTCCCTGGTGTCGTTGAATGTCCCCCCCACAGCGCAGGCGACAGCTGGTCAAATCTTTCGACAAGTGGTGCGGGTAACTTCCAGGGCCGGAGCGGTCATGGATGGGTCGGTGGAGCTGCAGGTTGAAGGGAGCGTAGTGGGGATTTTCCCTGTGTCTCGGGGCCAGGCTGAGCCCAGCCTGATGCTCCGAGCGAAAACCGGGGGGCCTTCGCGTCTGCAGTATACTTTCATTCCCGCGACCCCGTATCTCCTCCCCAACCATCCGGTCAAACAGGCTGTCACCGTGGGCGCAGAGCCGGGGCCTTCTTCCTTACTTTGGATCTTCGGAGTGGTGATCGCCGCAGCCTGGATTCTTACGGCCTGGTGGCGTCCGAAGGGTTCTACTCACAAGTTATCATCACAAACGGCAGATGCTGAACCAGAGCTCGGACCGGGGCTTGAGCTTGTCCGCCCGCTGCCGCCCCAAGCGGGCTGGACCGGGCGGGTCGTCGACGCCCACACTGGCCAATCTCTTCATAACGTCAGCATCACGCTGAGCGCGCCCTCCTTCACTGGAACGGGCGTGCTTGAGACCACGCTGACCGATGCCGACGGTGCTTTTCACCTGGCAGCAGTGCCAAGCTCAACCGGCGGAGTCGCCATCGCGCTGCATGCCCCCTTTCATTTATCGCTGGCGCAACAACTGCCGACGAACGGCGAACTCATGGTGCGCCTGGTTTCCCGGAGGCGAGCCCTGCTCGACGGGCTGATCCTTTGGGCGCAGCGGAGGGGACGACCCTGGAATCGGCCTGGCGACCCAACTCCCGGCTATGTGGCCAGAATTGCCGACCGCCATCTTGCTCCGGAGGTGACGGCTTGGGCTGAGTCCGTAGAGGCAGCTGCGTTCGGCGCCGTCCCAGTTGATGAACCAACAGAACGTGCAGTTCAAACTCGTGAGCCTCGTTCTTGACTGTCGAAACGCTGGTCCCCTATAGTCCCGCCGCTCGCACCGAGATATCCGCGATGGAAGCAGTCTACGTCGTCCTCGTGCTTGGCCTTTTGCTGGGCCTCTATCTACTCTTTGGTCGTGGTGCGAAGCCGGATGCTGCACGTCCGGCTGCCGTTGACGCAAGACCGCCATCGTCAAGCCGCACCGCCGAGGACCCAAAGGGCGAAGCGCCGCCGGTTTCTGGGCCTAAGTCCAAACGGAGGGCCCCACCGAAACGCGTCATTCAGCCAGGGCTCGAGGCGCCATCCTCGCCAGCAGGCCCAGAGCGTCCACGAAGTTCCCTTGCCCCCATCCGCGATGTGGAGGGAATGCGGCGCGGGTTGGCTCGCTCCCGAGGCGACGAGGGATTCTTTGGTCGGCTGCGCGCACTCCTCATGGGCAAGGGGGAAATCGGCGTCGATATAGCGTCACAGATCGAGGAAGTGCTGTTAACCTCCGACGTGGGTGTGGATACAACACGAGCGATTCTTGATCGGATACGTGAAGCATTAACCCATGCGGAGCTATCGGATTCAGGGCGCGTTTGGGATGCGCTCCGGAGCGAGGCACGACGAATTCTTGAGGTGAATGGGGATTTTGGTTCATTCAAACTCGTGGGCGCGCCCACCATTGTGTTGTTGGTAGGCGTGAACGGTGCCGGTAAGACAACCACCATCGGAAAGTTGGCCGCCAAGCTCAAGGCGCAAGGTCACCGCTGTGTACTCGCTGCTGGCGATACATTTCGAGCGGCCGCTGTTCAACAGTTGGGCGTTTGGGGAGAGCGAACTGGCTCAGAAGTAGTCCGCGGCAAGGACGGTGCTGACCCGAGCAGTGTCATTTTCGAAGCCATCAAGAAGGGGCAAGCAGAAGGGGCCGATGTCGTGCTTGCTGATACTGCTGGCCGACTACACACCAAGACGAATCTTATGTTTGAGATGCAAAAGATCGTTAAAAGCGCGGCGAAGGCGCTCGATGGTGCACCGCATGAACTCCTCTTGGTGATCGACGCAACGAACGGACAGAATGCGCTTGCCCAAGCCCGCGAATTCAAGGAAGCACTGCCGCTCACGGGGATTGTGCTCACCAAGCTCGACGGCACCGCCAAGGGTGGCGTCATTTTAGGCATCTGCGACGCACTAAAACTTCCCGTTCGGTTTGTCGGGCTTGGCGAACGCCCTGACGACCTGTATGAGTTCTCGCCAGAAGATTTCGTCGAGGCGTTACTTGGCAAGGACACTTCAGTTGATGCCGCCTGACATCCACCGCCAACTGGCGAGAAGGAGCACAGCAGTGAGATTCGCATCAAAGTTTCGAACCATTCTGTCCGCTGCTCATGCGTTAATCTTCGCGGATATTGGGGAATCGCGGCTAGCTTGGGGTGCTGATGATCTTTGCTTCGTACTTTGGCGGTTGATCGTTGGAAATCCTCAGTGCTATAGTCCCCGCCGGCAGCTGGGCATGCAGTTTTCTTCAATAGTTCCGAGTGGTTATCTAACTCCAAGCCGGCGCGGTTGTTCTTGCGGTTGATTACGGAAGGGAAAGCGGGAGTCGCATCGATGCAGAAGACATACATCGGGCTCCTCGGGGCAGCACTGTTATGCGCACTTCCGACGACAAGTTGGGCGCAGGGCAAGGCCGCCACCGGGAAAACTAACGAGGCAACAGCAGCGGCTTCAAGCGAAGGAGCTGCTCCAAGCGAAGGAGCTGAGGAAACCCCAGCGGAAGGGGCCACTCCGGATGACGGTGGCGACAGCCTGGCGGACATCTGCAAGATCGATCCTGAGGCCTGCCCAAAGCTTGACTTCGATAAGGAGGCCAAGCGGCCCCTTGTTGAAGACGTGTTTGCGGTTCAGCAGCGCTTTGTGGTCAAGAAGGGGCGCTTTGAGATTAACCCTTACTGGGGAATCACACTCAACGATCAGTTCGTTAGCCATCCAGGTCCCGGCCTTGGCTTGAACTACTACGTGAGTGAAGCGCTCGCGGTCGGCTTGAATGGCAACTACTACGAGCCGCTCAACATCGACAGTAAGTTCAACTCCCAGGTGCGTCGTGCTGCTCGCGTCGCGGTCCCCCTCACGGAGTACCAGTGGAGCGGAGCGCTGAATTTCAGCTACGTGCCAGCTCAAGGTAAATTTGCTGGTTTTCAGAATTTCATCTTCCACTACGACGCGTATGTTGTGGGTGGAGTTGGTGCCATCAGCACGCGCCCGATCCCGATCATTGACCCTGATAATCGCAACTTCAAGTACAGCACCAAGCTCGCCTTTAACGCCGGCATCGGACTCAGAATTTATTTGAGTCGGTGGTTCGCGGCGGTGCTCGAAGTTCGAGACTACACGTTCAATGATCAGCTTGAGAATCTTGAGTTTTCCAAAACTCCGGGCCCTGGGCCTGGAACCGCGCAAGACCGAGCAACCTGGCTGGGCGATAAATCACTCACTTGGCACGTGCAGGCTCAGGCTGGCGTGTCTTTCTTCCTCCCCCCCACCTTCGAATACCGGTTGCCTAAATAAGGCAAGGTCAAGGTTAGGCGACGATGCGAACGCACAACACACACAAACAAGCCAAAAGAGCAGCGTTCGCGCTAGGCGTAGCTGTCTCTCTTTCGATGGGAGCCACCGCCGCTCAGGCGCAAGAGATCTTGCTGACTGG
>JBBSBI010000014.1:0-51215 GCA_038251425.1 Polyangiales bacterium | reverse complement strand
TGTTTTCGCATCCTAAGGATTTTACGCCGGTCTGCACCACGGAGCTCGGCCGTGCCGCTAACCTGAAGCCGGAGTTCGATAAGCGAAATATCAAGATGATCGCGGTCAGCGTGGATGACGCGGCGTCTCATCAGCGTTGGATCCCGGATATCGAGGAAACGCAGAACGCGCGCATGAATTTTCCGATCCTCGCCGATGCGGATCGCAAGGTCGCGACGCTTTACGACATGATTCACCCCGAGGCGAGCGATACCTTGACGGTGCGTTCGGTGTTCATCATCGATGCGAATAAGAAGATCCGTGCGATCATCACCTATCCCGCTAGCACCGGCCGCAATTTTACCGAAATCTTGCGGGTGATCGATTCACTCCAGCTCACCGACAGCCACAAGGTCGCGACGCCGGTGGATTGGAAAGATGGGGACGATGTGGTGATTGTGCCGGCGCTCCAGGATGCGGCGGAAATTGCGCAGCGCTTCCCCAAGGGCCACAAGGTCCTTCGCCCGTATCTCAGGATGACACCTCAGCCCAACAAGTAAGCTGAAGAGCGTTATTCGGCGGCAGAGGCGGCGATGGTGTCGAAGCCAATGCCGCACTCTTCTGCCTGAAGCAGGATTGCATCGCCGGGCGCCAACGCTTGCTTGAGGAGTTCCTCGGCAAGCGGTGCCTCGATGTGACGCGCAATCGCACGCTTGAGCGGGCGTGCTCCCAAAAGCGGATCATATCCGCCCAAATCGAGCAGTTTTCGAATCACGTCGGGGCCAAATTCGAGCGTGATTTGGTGGCGCATTCGAAGATCGAGCGCGAGCTTATTGAGCAAGCGGGTCGCGATTTCGCTCACTCGTTCTCGACTCAACGGGCGGAACGCCAACACTTCGTCGATACGGTTGTAAAGCTCGGGGAGCAGCACATCACGGGCAGCTTGGAGCATGCGCGCCTCGTAGCCGTCGCTCTGATCGGCTTCGTGCGTGCCGAATCCAACACGGCGTGGCCCTTGAGCCGTTTCGCGTGAGCCAATGTTGCTCGTGAGCATCAGCACGACGTTGGTGAAATCAACCGTGCGACCGCGGCCGTCGGTGAGCCGACCTTCATCGAAGACGGCCAAGAAAGTCGTCAGCACATCGGGGTGCGCTTTCTCGATCTCATCTAGTAGCACGACTTGGTACGGGCGTTTGCGCACGGCTTCTGTCAACTGGCCGCCGGCATCGTGGCCGATGTAGCCGGGAGGCGATCCGATCAATCGAGCCACACTGTGGGCTTCGCCATACTCGGAGAGATCGATACGAGTCATCGCACCCTCCGACTGAAACAGCACCTCAGCGACGGCCTTGGCCGTTTCCGTCTTGCCGACGCCAGTGGGGCCTAAGAGCAGGAAGGTTCCGATCGGGCGGCGTGAACTCAAACCTGCAGCGTTGCGGCGCAAAATACGGGAAATGCGGTTGAGCTCGTGGGTGTGCCCGACGACGCGCTCGGCGAGCAATTGCTCCAGATTCAACATTCTTTCATGGTCGCTCTGCAGCAAGCGTTCGATCGGAACCTCGCTCTGCTCGGAGACGACTTCGGCAACTTGCTCGGGCAGCACTTCGCTGAGCGAACGGCGCTTGGTGCGAGCCCCAGCAAGATCCAGGATCGCAATCGCTTTTTCTGGTAAGGCGCGCCCTGGCAGGTAACGCACCGACCACGCAACACTCAACGCCAAGGCTTCATCCGAATAGCTCACGTGGTGATGCTCGGCGAGGCTTGAAGCCACTGAACGCAAGATCAAAAAGGCATCTTCTCGGCAGGGTTCTTCGACCTCCACCAACGAGAAATGGCGGCAGAGTGCGCGATCTGTTTCAACGAAGCGACGAAAATCTTCGAGCGTTGAAGTTCCGATGCAGGGCATTCCTTGAGCCAAAAGTAGCTTCAGCTCCGCGTAGGCTTCTTCTGCTGTTTCGCCAGCAAAAAGCCGGGGGAGTTCGTCGAAATAGAGCACGACGCGCCGCCCAGATTTTTCGACTTCTTTGCGGAGGGCAACCAAGCGCCCAGCTAGCATCCCGCGTTGTTGGCAGCCTTGGAGCAGCTCTGCGAGCGACACTTCCACAATCAGTTGTGCATCATGGGGATGGGAAGCGGAACTCTGCGCGCTGCAATGTGCCAAGCCGCGTACGAGCGCAGACTTTCCGATACCTGCGCTGCCGACCAAGCACGGGCTGCGGCCGTTGCGTTTTGCCAGAATATCGAGCAGTTGGTCGATTTCTGCCTCACGGCCCACGAAGTGTTCGAGCTGGCCTTGCGCTGCGAGCAACGTGAGATTCTTCCCGTAGTTATTGAGGGCGGGGAATTCTGATTTCTTGAGGGTGAATCGTTCAAGATCGAGCGGAACGACGGCGGAAAGCAATTCGGCGTGTTTGTGGTCTATCGCGCCTACCTGAGACGCTTGCGTTTTCGCTGAGATCAGCGACTTCTGGCCCTTCGCTAGCTTGCTGCGGGTGGGCACCATGGATACAAGCTCCGCGGGAGCTTTTGAATTTTGGCGCGAGGCAAGTGGCTTCGGCAGGATGGGCACGGCGATGGCTGTTGATCTGGAATTTGCCGGTCTCGCGGAGTGCGTTCGCGCCGAGGGCTCAGCGCTGCGCGATGCAGGGCGCTGGCGTAAGCCCATGCCTAGTTGTAGGGCGCTGGTGCGCAGCTTGAGGGGATCGACTTTGAGGGCGGTGAGTGTCCGGCGCGCGCAGGAACTTGTTTCACCCAAGAAACTGATCAGGAGATGAAGCCCACCCGTGTGGGGTGCGTCCATGCTGATGGCCGTGTGCCTGGCACTCTCTGTGGCGCTGCGGATGAGATGCGTGTCTTCATCGCGACCCGAAATCGCTGCAAATATTCGGGCGGAGTCAATTCGACGCTCAGCGAGTAAGTCGCGGCCTGCTCCGGGGTGCAGGCTGATGGCGGCGAGCCAATGCAGGCTCGTTACCGGCTCAACGCGTTGCTTGGCCAATTGCTGAGCCAGCCTACGCAGGGTGGCAAGTTCGGGTTCGATACGCCCCAGCGACATGGACGTCGATCTGCCCTGAATGAGCGAATACGGCCAACTTCTTGGGGGTGAATGAAGATGTGGGGGAAAGCTGCGCGGATCCGAACTTCTGCTTTCTTAGGGACTTAACGATGTTGCGTCAAAGATGAGCGCACCCGTCTTGGTGGAAAATACTCGAAGCGCGTTTTCTCCGCCTAAGGCAAAGAGCGGTTCGAAACGTGAGAGCGCCAGCTGCTTATCGCGGAGCGCCCGACCCACCCAATCCGCACCGGCGCCGTCGACCAAAAGACCCGCGTCGACACGGAAGCGAATCTTTCCAGAAAGCTCCCGGACCACCACGTCGAAGCGTCGCGGGGAAGTTCCGGGGGGCGTCAGTTCGAGCACGAGGAGTTGTTTTTTGTCGGCGTCAACATCGAGTGGAGCGCCCTCCGTGTGGACGACTTCAAGCACGGTCGTGCGCGTTTGGCCAAACTGCACCAGCTGAAGCTCCGCATCGTCCCAAAGCACCCAGGCTTGACGAATCGCCGTGCCGGCCAGCAGGCGCAGGATTCGGCGCTCGCGGCTTCGGAGGGAATAGGCATGCGAGCTGCCGCCCGCCGTACTCAGCACGATGCGATTCTCAGTGCCGACAACGAAAGCCCCATCCCTGAGAGTTGAGAATGCCGAGCTGTGGGTCGAGGCAGTACTCGGATCGGTGCTGGGGTTGCCGTTGGAGCTGCCGAGCGGGATCGTCTGCAGGATGGGCAGGTGGAGCGGATCGGTCTTTTCCAGTGTGTATTTGTAGAGGGTGGGGGAGGGGCGGTGGAACACGTACAACGCCTCGTAATCCAACGGATCCGGTATTAGTTGAGAATCAGGGAAGAATGTCGGGCGAGCGTAGCGCTGGAAGCTGACAGCGCGCGGTTCGAGTCTGATGAGATGCTTGCCATCAATGGCATGCAGTCCACCATCGGCGGCAGAGATAACCTGTGAGTAACCAGAGACCGGTGTGCGCAGTTGCAAGTGGAAAGTCTTCGTGTCGAAAACCTGAAGCTCCGTCGCCGTCAGGCGGCTAATCCAACTTGTTCCAAATGCGAGCTTTCCTCCCGGAGCCGCGCGCGCTGCAAGCTCCAGATGAGCCACCCTCCAAGCGGACAGGAGAGCCTCCGCCTCCTCCAGCTTGGAGGGCGCACCGCCTGCATTCTCTGGCATCAACTGCGATCTGTGCAGGGGACGTGTCGGTGGCGGGGCAAGAGCGCCCGGGGGCTCCGGAAGCTCCGGAGCAGATTCATCGCAGGCATTGGCCGCTATCCCAGCGAAGGCCAGCAAAAGCGCAGCCAGCTGGCTCTTTAGTATCCTCACGGTTGGGGATGATGGAGTGCCAGGGGCCATGCTTCAAGCTTTTCAGTTGGAGGGGCGAGCGGGGCAAGCTACGAATCCTGCATGTGGACCAGGCTTGGGTGCGGCATATTTCTTGGGTTGAGCGCGCTGCTTATCGGTTGCGAGCGATTTCAGCTGGTGAGTGACTGCAATCGCCTAGCCCAAGTCGTCAATCCGGCGGTTGCCGAAATCGCCCGCGTGCGAAAAGAGCAGCCGAAGAGCACGGCCCCGGCAGTTTACGACAAGCTCTCGGCTCACTACGAATCCTTGGCAAAGGTTCTCAACGCTACCACTTTTTCCGACAAGCGCACCGCGGAGGATGCCAAAGTTTACGCGCAAAGTTTTTCTCAGGCAGCTTCATTGAGCAAGGAATTCGCGCGCGCTCTGCCGCACGGGGACAGCGCCACCCTGGAGCGATTGAGCGGGGCTCTTAAGCTCACGACCGTCATGGAAGCCCAACAGGTGGCTAAGCTGCAAGCCCGCTGCGCCGCGCATTGAGTTAGCGTTGCTGCTTCGTGCCGTGTCCGGGTAGCTCTCGATCAAAGATGGAAACTGCCCCCGCGTGATACGAAATACGGCGACTGAAGGGGCCTTTTTCATCGCCACCGAGCAACCAGATATCTGTGGCACTCTTGGCGGTGTGTAGCGTGGCAAGACGATACCCCGAAGCCGCCCAGCCTAAGAATTCTGAACGTGTCTCGCGCCCGATCAAGATGCCGCACTTCGGCGCCTTGCTGGTGGTGCAGCCACCAAAAAGGCTCAATTCATCGTTCCCCGTCGGATGCCACCGCCACAGGTTGATGGGCTCCAATTTCGCGATTTCTGGGAATGCGGAGCGCTCTTTTTCGGATACGTTTTTTAGAAAACGCCGAAGGAGCTCGCGGTCGAGCGTGCGTTCCGCAGACAGTCGCGGCGCCCGCTTCACTTCGATTGAAACTTCGATCGCATTTTTCTCGCCTGCACAGCAGCGAAAGCCCACGTTACCCGCGACTGTTTCGGGGGAACGGGCTGTTGAATTGGCACAGCGCCCCACCAGCTCGCCATCGACGGCATTGCCACCCCGGGTGGTGATGAGCCCAGTTCGATCACCCCGATTCCAGAGACTAGAAGTCCATTCCCAGGCGCCCCCGTGAAGATCTCTCACCCCGAAATCACTCTTGCAGCCTACAAGTAATCCGCTCGGGCGCATCCCAGGCACGAGGCCAGTGCCACATCGATCGGCGCGATACTGGTCGCCGTATTCATACACATAGTTATTCGGGCCCTTACAGGCTCGCTCCCATTCGAGCTCCGTGCAGAGGCGTTTGCCTTCCGCTGCGCATAAGCTGCCGGCTTGGCTGAAGCTCACATTCGTGAGTGGGATCGCTCCGTCTTCGTTGGGGTAGGGGAGGATGTCGATATAGAAGGCCTTGAGAATCAATTGCTCCCCAGGCAGCTCTTCATCCACGAGCCTGGGCAAGCGTTCGGGTGGGGTCCCGGCGACGAGTGCTCCAGGTTCGATCCAAATCATGCCTTTACGCGGTACAGGAGCCGCCTTCGGAGGCGCGATCACCAGGCCGACACCGCCATCCGGGCTTTCCTTGGGTGTGGTGCGTTCTTTTCCGCAGCCCAGTTGCGACCCCACCGCGACCACCGCGCCAAGCGCAAATGCCCGCGTTGGTTTCACGTTTCGACGCGCTCCTCGCGTTCACGAAGCCCCAGCTCTTTCATCTTGAGTTGCAGGCCTTTGCGCGAAATCTTGAGCAGCCGCGCGGCATGCGTGACGTTAGCATGGGTTTGTTTTAGAGCTTGCAAAATGAGCTCGCGTTCGAGGCGAGCCGTGGCCGCTTTGACTTGCTCCTTCAAACCGTCGCCGGAGACTGCCGGATCGGGAGGGGGTTCCTGCTCAATGGGGGCCACGCTGGCACGCACCTCGCTCGGCAAGTCTGAGACTTCAAGCCTGCCACCATCGCAAAACAACACGGCGCGTTCGACAATATTTTCCAGCTCGCGAATATTGCCGGGCCAATGATAGCCTTTGAGCAAAGCCTCGACCTCGGCTGAAGCTGAATGAATCTGCTTGCTGAGGCGTGCGTTGAATTTCAGCAGGAAGTGCTGAATCAGAAGTGGAATGTCTTCCACGCGTTCACGGAGCGGTGGTAAGCGAATCGGAACCACATTCAAACGATAGAAAAGATCCCCACGGAACGTGCCGTTGGCGATCTCCTTTTTGAGATCGCTCTTAGTGGCAGCAATCACCCGCACATCCCCCCGAATCGTCTTGATGCCACCCACCCGTTCAAACTCGCTATCTTGCAGCGCGCGTAGCAGCTTCACCTGCAGATCGACGGGTATCGCCCCGATTTCATCTAGAAAAAGCGTCCCTTTGTCCGCCAGCTCGAAGCGGCCCGGCTTCGACGCCACAGCGCCCGTGAACGCGCCGCGCTCATGGCCAAAGAGCTCACTTTCCATCAAGTCTTTCGGGATGGCTGCGCAGTTGATCTTGATAAAAGGTTGCGCGGCGCGCGACGAGTGCTCGTGCAGGGCACGCGCCACTAGCTCCTTGCCAGTCCCGCTTTCACCCGTGACCAAGACGGTGCTTGGGGAGTCCGCAGCTCGGCGGAGGATGGCGTAGAGTTCTGAGATTGCTTCGCCCTTGCCAATGATGCCGTAAGGCGCGTCCGAGGGTGCTGAAGGCAGACTGACCGAGGCCTCCTGTGCTGAGAGGTCCCGCGTGCGCAGTGCCTTGCGCACGATGCTGCGAACTTCCTCCTGATCGAAGGGTTTCGTGAGATAATCAAAAGCTCCGGTTTTGAGGGCTTCAACGGCGTTGTCGACCGTGCCGTGGGCGGTGAGCAGAATGACTGGTAGATTGTTATCGATCTCGAGCGCACGCCGAAGCAGCTGCATTCCGTCCATCTTGGGCATCCGCAGATCGGTGATCACCAGGTCAATGTGGTGCTCCAGCAGCATCTCCTCGGCTTGCTCTCCGTCCTCGGCGGTGTGGACCTCGTAGCCGTCGCGGCTGAGCTGAGCACTCAAGACCCGGCGCAGGTTGGGCTCGTCGTCGACCACCAGGATCTGCTTCGGTTCACTCAGCATGGCTCAGGTTTCTGCGGCAGTTCTGAGCGGAAAGCCAGCAATCCTCGCCGCGGCTTCCGATAGGCCGTTTTTAGCCCGAACGGGTGGCCGAATCTGTTGAATGGCCTAGCTCCCCCCTTATGCTGAGGCCGCCTCTTGGATACGCTGAAACTTCAAATGGTCGGATTCAATCGCGCGCTGTTGCTTGTTTTGTCGTGCCTGAGCCTTGCGCTCGTTGCGAGCCCAGCCTCTGCCCAACAGGCCGATATGAAGCCGTACCCTGAGTGCACGCGCGCTCCCACGGATGGAGATGTGCAAGCTGCCAAGGGGGCGTTTCAGGCCGGGCAGGCTGCATTCAAAGAAGCCGATTACTCACGCTCGATCTTGTACTGGGAAGACGCGTATCGGCGCGATTGCACGGCGCATCCTCTGCTGCTGAACCTTGCAACCGCCTACGAATTGAGCGGCAACAAAGCGCAGGCTATCGCAGCGTTGCAAACCTATTTGGTGCGACGTTCCGACGCCGCCGATGCCGATCAGATCACGCGTCGCATTGAAGTGCTCAAACGCCAGCTGGAAGAGAGCCAGCGTGCAGCACAACCGCAGCCAAAAGCCGCGCCGCCAACGCCCATACCTGCGCCCTCCCAAGCCTCCAGCACCACCTCAGCTGCGCCCGTTGCAGATTCAGGCCCAAAACGCCCAATCTGGCCGTTGATCGTCGCCGGAGCAGGTGGCGCGGTTGCGCTGGTGGGTGTCGTTGTTTGGAGTCGCGCGGGGGCCGACGTCAAAGATGTTGAAAAGAAGTGTCCCGGTCGAATTTGCGCCCCGCAGATTGCCTCGGAGGGAAATGCAGCGCGCAGCCGCCAGAGCGTGGGTGGAGTCACCGCGGTAGTTGGCCTCGCTGTCGCGGCCGGTGGCACCGCTTGGTATTTTCTTGCTCCGCCGCCCGACGCGAACGTTGCCGGAACTTCCTTCGTTCCGGTCGTGTTGCCTGGCTTTGCTGGAGCTACTCTTTCAGCTCGATTTTGAGATCATCCTGAGCTGCGGGCTCGGTGCCCCAAGTGCCCGGGCTCTTCTCAACCGGTTTCTCCGGGTAGTCTCGGGTCAGCGCTGAGCTAGTCGGTTTGGTATCGGGCTGTGGTGGCGCGGGCGCCCGCTCGGGAGCCGTAGCGAGCGCCGTGAAATCCGGTCGGCGTGGCGGGGGTGTCTCGCTCGAAGACCCACCGCAGGCGGCAAAGAATGGGCTAAATAGGCTGGTGACTCCGACGAGGCACAGGACACGGCTGGACGCGTGGGGGCGCATGCGCGATTAGCTAGCACGGTGTGCCCCACCGTTGGAAACGCAAAGCTCCGGGGCAGATTCTAGGTAAGGAAGCATGATCGGACTTCTGAGCGGCAAACTGGTGGCAGATGAACCCTCCGGGCCTCTCCTGATTGACGTTGGGGGAGTCGGGTACGAAGTGCACGCGCCGTTGGGTACGGCCGGGAAGGCTGAGCAGGTAGCTGCGGGGATCCGCCTCTATATCCACACCCATGTGCGTGAAGACACGTTGCAGTTGTTTGGGTTTGCTTCTCCGCTCGAACGCGTGGTGTTTAGAATGCTGCTCGGCGTGCCGAACGTGGGCCCGAAGACTGCGCTTGGGGTGCTGAGTGCGCTTCCGCCGCCCGAGCTAGCTCGCGCGGTGCAGGCCTCCGATGTTTCGGGGCTGTCGAAAGTTCCTGGGATCGGCAAGAAGACCGCGGAGCGCCTGGTACTAGAGCTGCAGGAAAAATTGATCGGAATCGGCCAGGAGGTCGCCCGGCCTGCAGGATCGGCGGCTAGCGCGTCCAGTGAGGCCCATTTGTTGCTGAAGGCCCTGGTTAATATGGGCTATCGGCCTGCAGAGGCAGAACGGGCGGTCAAAGCGCTCGGGGATCGCGTGGGTAAAGAGGAGATCGCCGAGTTACTTCGCGAAGCGCTCCAAGGCTTGTCAGGATGAGACCGTGATCAGGTGCTGCGTGAGCGGCACACCGGCGTGCGGTTCCAGGGCCGGGCCGCAGGCGTGCCAGGCGAACAGCCTTATTTTCATTCCTTGGAGGATAGTAAGCATGCTTACTATCCTGTGTTCGACTTTGAGGGAGAGGTCACGGACAGGTCTTGGAGCTCTTGGGATGGAACTGCCCACTACCTGTTCGCCGGCGAGCCCGGTAGGATACCGCTCCGTGCGTCGCAAACCATCAACCGAGATCCCTCCGCAAACAAGCAAACAAACGACGCGGCAGGGATTGTCAGCGGCCACAGCCCCGTTTACGTTCATGATTCCAGTTGATTTGTGCGCTCCGTTGAGAGCGCGTCGAGGAGGTCTCAAGTGATCACGTGTCCCAAGTGCGGCAAGGAGAACCAGGATCACTACAAGTTTTGCCTGGGGTGTGGAGCTGAGCTCCCACGCGATAACGCGCCCAAGCCATTTGTAGCTAACACGCCTGCACACGGGCAAGCACAAGTCGAAGCTCGGCCTCCGGTGGCTCAAGCGCCTGTTGCTCCCCCCGTTGCTCCCCCCGTTGCTCCCCCCGTCGCGGCAGCGCTCGTTGCTCAGCCGCCTAGGCCAACGTCTGCGGCCGCTGCAGTTCCACGCCCGGGCAGCTATGCTTCATCTCCACCCGCTGCCAGCGGAACCATCGATTGTCCTCAGTGCGGTCACACCAATCCGACGGGAAATCGCTTCTGTGCTTCGTGCGGCTACAATTTAGCGGCACTGGTGGCAGCGCAATCGATACCGGCGGCGGCCCCCGTTGCCTCAGCCGTTCAGCACACCGGGCTCACGCTCGTCGCTCTGCGCGCCGATGGGAGCGAAGCAGGTCGCTATTCCTTGCCGGATGCACCTTCGGTCACTTTAGGTCGCGATACAGGCAGTATCTTCGCGGGCGATAGCTACCTTTCGCCGCGGCACTCAACGCTCTCGCAGCGTGCCGGTCAGTTGTTCATCAAGGACGAAGGCTCGCTGAATGGCGTGTACCTGAAGTTGCGTCCCAACGAGCCGTGGCCGCTTGATTTCAACGACGTCTTTCGCATCGGCCAAGAAATTGTCCGGTATGAGCCGCTCCAGTCACAGGCGCCCACACCGGATAATGTCACGCGCTTCGGGAGCCCTTCGTCAGGTTATATTGGGCGTCTGGCGCTGGTCATCGGCCGCGACACGACGGGCAATGCTTTTCCCATCCCCGAACGCGGTGTGCACTGCGGGCGGGAGCGTGGCGATATTCTTTTCTCTGAGGATGGCTACGTTTCAGGCCTCCACTGTCGTGTCGGGCCTGCCGAAGATGGGCGCGTGTATCTCACGGACGTGGGCAGCTCTAACGGCACGTTTGTGCGCTTGCAGCGTGAGCAGCAAGTGAGCGTGGGCGATGTGCTCCTCATGGGGCAACAGCTATTTCGGATTGACGCCTGAAGATTTGGAGACGGGTCCTCCGATGAGCGTCCCCGTTAGCCAACCCACCATTCGAGTCGCGGCTGCGGTAGTGGAGCGTGAGCTTTGCTACCTCATCACGCAGCGTCGGCCCTCTGCGGTCCTGCCCTTGCTTTGGGAGTTTCCAGGAGGGCGGGTGGAGCCCGGCGAAAGTGATCACGATGCGATCAAGCGTGAGCTCCACTTTCGTTTGGGAGTGGAGGTCGCGCCGGGGCGGCTCATGAGCTTTGTGACCCATGCGTACGAGCGTTACACGGTGGAGCTGTACCTCTACGAATGCGAGCTCGGCGAAGGCGCCCCGCAAGAACTCAACGTGAACGCTTACCGCTGGGTTAAGAGTACTGATTTTGAAAAGTACCCTTTCACGCCCGCCGATGAAGCGTCGATGAGCCAACTTTTGGGGCTCTAGCCTGTCCGTGGCGAACACTTCTGGCTCTCTGCAAAGTGCCTCAAACAAACCGCACAACCACCAGAGAGATCGTGTCGAGTGTGCGCCATGTTCCCGCGCGTTCGTTCTCTTCTGCTCGGCTTAGGCCGCGCGCTGCTTCACCTCGTTGCACCGTCTGAGTGTGTGGGTTGTGGGAAAGTACTGTGCGGAGCACTGTGTCCGGAGTGCGCTCTCAATTCGCTGTCTGTGAGCGAACGCCGCGTCGGCGGCGTTCGCTTGTTGTCCGCGGGAGTGTACGGTGGGGCTCTGGCGCGGTCGATCCAGGCCTTCAAGTATCATGAGCGCACTGAGCTCGTAAAACCGCTCGCGAGCCTCCTCGGGCCCTTGGCTGATACGCTTGGCAGAGGAGCGGTATTGGTTCCGGTGCCGATGCATCCTGAGCGGTTAGCTGAGAGAGGCTACAATCAGGCTGCGTTGTTAGCGGGTGCGCTCGGGCGAGCCAACGCGATCCCGGTCGATTATAGGCTTCTTCAACGCGTCCGTCAGACTGGACAACAAGCGGGGCTCGGTGCGGCTGAGCGACGAACGAATGTCCAGGGTAGCTTTTCGGTTCGTCAACGGCGCCAGCAACGACGAGATCCTGTCATTCTTGTGGATGATGTGGTCACGACGGGAGCGACGCTGCTCGGTTGCGTCGAGGTGCTCAACCAGGCTGGCTATCCTGTTAAGGGCTGCATCGCGTTGGCGCGCCCGGAGGATTAGCGCACGCGGGTGAGCGCCGCTAAGAATTCTTCGGCTGCCACGAAGTCGCGGTAGCGGAGCGCTTCGTGGCCTTGCGAATCGAAAAGAATGACTGTGGGCAGGCCGACAACCTGCAGTGAGCTGAGTGTTTGCTCTACTTTCGGATCGTCATCGTGGGTTGCGTCCACGCGCACTGCCAAGAAGCGTGCGGCTTCTTGGGCCACTTGGGGGTTGGAAAAAGTGTGCTTTTCCAGCTCTTTGCAGGCGCCGCACCAGGCCGCGGTGAAATCGACAAGCAGCGGACGGTGCTCGGCGAGTG
This sequence comes from Polyangiales bacterium, assembly GCA_038251425.1. Classification (GTDB taxonomy): domain Bacteria; phylum Myxococcota_A; class Polyangia; order Polyangiales; family Polyangiaceae; genus JBBRRP01. Next base: position 38,889 of record JBBSBI010000014.1, on the reverse strand, counting down.
CGCGCGCGCGCGTCGCTTCGAGCGTGGTGGTTTCCCAGGCGAGCGTCGCGCTCGTCTTGGTAGCACCCACGATCGCGAAGAAGAGGCCGAGGCTGGCGAGAGCCACACCGCTGCCCTTCAGCAGCTTCGACGCCCAATCTGGGTCAGCGAAATCCCGGTGTATCGCACCGAGCGCGATTCCGACCCCCGTCGCGGCCAGTGCTCCCAGCAAGAACGTCCGCGAAGGCTGGGCCAACGAGCTCAACACCGGGAAGGCGGTGCTCAAGAAATACAAAGCCACCACGATCAGTACGATGCCCAGTACTGACTTCACGTACACCATCCACGGCCCACTCTTAGGCAGCTGAACAGCGAAGGTCCCCACCACGAAGAACGGCGCTCCGAGGCCCAAAGAAAAAGCCGTCATCGCAGCTGCACCGAGCGTTGCGCTCTTGGTTTGCGCGATCCACGTCAAAATCCCAGTTAACACCGGGCCCGTGCAAGGCGCAGCGATGAGCCCACAAACCAGCCCGAGCGTGAACGCCCCGCGATACCCGAGACCGCCCATTTGAGCTAGCCGGTTCGTCAACGCGGAGGGCAGCCCGAATTCAAAAAAGCCAAACATTGCCGCAGCCATGATGAGGAAGAGCGTCGCGATCCCAGCTACCACCCACTGGTTCTGCAACACCGAGCCAAACATCGTTCCCGAAAGGCCGGCCACGACACCGAGCGGCACGAACATCGCCGTTATCCCCAGCACGAACATCAAAGAGAGCAGCGCTCCCTCACTGCGGCTTTTGGTCTGCCTTGCACCAAAGACACTCACCGTGACCGCGATCATCGGATACACACAGGGCGTCAGGCTAACCAGAAACCCACCGGCGAGCGCGGCGAGTGCTGCGTAAACCGGACCTCTCGCGAGGGCAGAGGTAAAGGCGTCCGGCCCGTTCGACTGGCAGTAAGCGCTGCTTGGGAAAAGCAGCCAGGCAAGCGCCAAGCAAAACGAAGCTATACTGGACCGCGACACCGTTCTCTTCTTTAGCTAATCGCCTCGCTCGGGTCGAAGAAATTCTCCCTAAGCGAGGCGGCGTTTTTCTGCCATCCTGCCGAGCAAGTCTCGCGCACGGCGTAATTCCCCTTCTAAAGCCACCTGTTGCGCCACCCGCCCGCGCCCGGTGCGCTCCACGAAAGCGCTGAGGTAATCTTCGCTGGCTGCAAAATCACCCTCGCAAAAGGCCAATTCTCCGAGCACAAACTGGCCATAGCCTCTGCCGCACGCCGAATCCGCCAGGCGCTCACGCACCTCGGAAACGTTGGTGACTGTCTCGCCGCACGCCAGCTGGGCGAGCACCACCTGGGCCTGATAGAGGGGCTTGTCGTTGGTGCCCCAGCGAACAGCACGACTGAGCGGACCGAGCGAATGACGCTCTTGGCCAGCCAGGTAGAGCACGCTGCCTAGCGTCCACAGGTGAAACGCACGCCGGGATGGCGGACTCACGCGACTTGCAATCCGCAGGTGCTCAATCGCTTCTTGTCGCCTCTCCAGCCCGAGGCAAGCGCGGGCGGCATCTTGGTGAGCCACATCGGGCATCACTCCGGTGTCGACCATCTCTAACGCGATACTGAGAGCAACCTCGAAGCGCCGGCTTTCGATGTGCGACAGATACAGTTGACGAAGCAGCATGGCGCGCGTCGTTGGGTCGAGCGCACCCCTGAGGCCCAGTCCCCGTCGGGCATACTTGGCTCGCCCCTCCGAATCCCGTGCCAACGTAGCCTTCTCAAGCATCAGCTCGGGAGTGCCATCAGCTTCGGATCGGATTCTGGTCATGGGTGCTTCAGTGAGTACTGCCCTTTGCATATTGCCCCAAAACTCCATGGGTCCCGCTCTTGCACCTGCTCAATCTAGCAGCACCTGCACAAGCGTCCAGTTTTCGGCTAATTTCCCGGGCTCTTGCATAAGCCTGGGAGTGGTAAGGGAAAAGTCATGTTTCGAAGGTGGCAGTACTTAGGATTGGTGTTGTGGGTCGTCGGTTGCGGGAGACCTGCAACGGTGGAGGACTGCGAAGTGATCGTGGAGCGAGTGGCTCGGCTCCAGATATTGGAGTCACGCCCGATGAGCAGTAAGGAGACGCTCGAGCGCGAGATTCAAACCGAGAAGACGCTGTTGAAGCAGCGCATGCAAGAGCGGTGCGTGGGGAAGCGCATCAATGAGAGCACGCTCAAGTGCGTACAAGCAGCCAAAACATCGAGCGATGCGGTTGGGAGGTGCTTTGACTAGCGCGAAGAGAGCCGTATGGTGGGGCTTGGTTTTGGTAGCTGGCGCGCCCGAGGCCGGATGCCAAAAGAAGCTGACCCAAGGGGAATGCGAGCTGCTGTTGGATCGCTATGTTGAATTTTTGGTCCGCGCTGAAGTGCCAAAAATATCAGCCAGCAAGTTGCTCGAACGCAAGCGCGAAGCGCGCGAATTAGCTAAGGAATCCGCTGCTTTTGGCGAGTGCTCGAGTGCCGTCTCGGTGCGCGCGTTCGAGTGTGCCATGAGCGCGCCCGGCACGGACGAGCTGGAGAAATGTTTGCTTTAGACGCCGCGTAGCTTCTGTTCCATTCGACTGAGAGCAGCGGTTAGGTCAGGGGCGGTCTCAAAGAACCGCTCGAAGGGATCCCCCAATTCGGCAAGCCGCACCGGGACCGACGCGAGGTTGAAAGCCCGCGGATCCAGGGCTAGGTGGACTTCATCCCAATTGAGAGGCGTCGATACGGTGGCACCCGGATAGGCTCTCACCGAATAGGGGGCCACGATGGTGCGCGAGCGACCGGTCTGCCCGACATCGAGTAAGACTTTTGCACCGCGTTTTGAAATCCGCCGCTCCATCGTGGAGATGTCCGGATGACGCAGCAGGAGGCAACGGCCCAGGAGCTCAACCAAGAGCTTGGCGGCGCCAAACGGGACGCCCGGGCCGAGCGGGACCAACACATGCAGCCCTTTTTGCCCGGACGTCTTGGGGAAACCGACGAGCCCGATCTCGTCGAGGAGCCCTCGCAACGTGAGCGCAAGGCGCACAGCGTCTTCAAAAGGTCGCTCGCCGACGTCAAAATCGACCGTCAAAAAATCACAGGCCTCCCGCGTGTGCTCCCGGCAAGCCAGCACATGAAGCGGAATGCAGCCGAGGTTGGCAATGTGAACCAGCGCCTCCGGATCATCCAGCAGAAATACCGTCTTCCTCCCTTCAGACTCATCGCTCCGCTCCTCACGCGTGAGCTCAAGGGTGCGAAGCCAAGCAGGTGTGCCTTGAGGCACATTCCATTGGTAAAAGCTCTTACCGAGAATGCCGTCCGGATAGCGCACCAGCACCACCGGGCGTCCTTTCAAAAATCTCAGCATCACCGGAGCAACAGACGCGTAGTAATCACACAGATCTCCCTTGGTGTAGCCTTCTTCAGGCCAGAAGATCTTCCCGCGGTTGGTGACGACAACACGGCGCTCTTGCGCGCCTGTCTCCACAGGTTCACTCTCTGCTGCCTCACTCACCGCCGCATCGAGCCAGGCTTCCGGCGGCTCCGCCCTACACTCACCTGGATCTCGATCAGCGCGGATCCCAAGAAAAACAGGCGCTCTCAAGCGCCCTTCGTCCGTCCAACTGTTGTACCGAACTTGGACGACCAAGAGCGGCCGTGTGAACGTTGCGCCCTTCAGGTCTTCGGGGATCTCACCGTGGGCCGGATAGTCTTTTGTTTCCAATTCTTTCAGCCGGGGCAACAGCTGCTTCATCGCTTCGCCGTCCATCCCACTGCCCACTCTGCCCGTGAACGTGAGGCGCCCTCCCTGGTAGCTTGCGATGCAGAGCGAGCCCAATTCGCCGCGGCTGCCCTTGCCCGGGAGCCAGCCGATGACGACGAAATCATCATCTCGCTCACACTTGATCTTGACCCAGTCCTCGGTTCGGCGCGGCCCTGGGCGATACAGCGAGTTGGCTTTCTTGGCGACGACTCCTTCTAAGTGCTGCAGCCTGCAAAAATCGAAAAGCTGTTGCCCTTGCTCTTGGAAATAATCGACAGCGCGCAACACTCCATTCCCCGGCAGCAGTGCTTTGAGCAATTGCTTTCTTTGGCTGAGCGGGACGCCCAAGAGACTGCAGGTTCCGATCGCCAGGATGTCGAAGACCAGATAGTAAACCGGGATCTCAAGGCTGAGCCGCAGCACATCGAGCGGTTTTCGTGCGTGGATCCGTGGCCCAATCCGCTGAAAATTGGGCCGGCCAGCTTCGTCCAACGCCACAATCTCACCGTCCAACACCACATTCTCGGGCGCCAAGGAGCGAACGGCGCGCGCCACATCCGGGTAACTTCCAGTGGCGCCTCGGCCGTTGCGATAACGAAGCGCTACCGTGTCGTGTTGCTTGGTGGCTACGATGCGTACTCCGTCCAGCTTGAGCTCATAGATCCTGTCCGCTTCGTCCAGAGTGGCCCCGCTCAAGGCGCACAGCATGGGCTCGAAAACTTTGAAGTCTGGCAAACCCGCTGCTGCACCCAGCGCCAGTGCGCGCGCTTCAAGCTCTTCACCCACCTCACGCTTGTGAGTGAGCTCAATCACGCTCAGGCTGGATAAAACGCTATAGATCTGTTCGGTAATGTCGGCTGTTCCGCTGAAAGCATCTTCCTTCTTGATAAGAAGCCACTGGTTCTCTTCTTTGGCGCCCTTGCGGCGCCCGGTGTGGACTAGAGCAAAGCGCCCTTTGAGCTTGAAACCCCAGAGTTCGAAATCGAGCTTGCCAATCTTCAGCCCTTCTTCGGCTGTGGTTTCCAGATAGCGAATCGCTCCTCGGTCCCAGACGATCATGGCGCCAGCGCCGTAGTTGCCGGCGGGGATCACGGCCTCGAAATCGAGGTATTCGAGCGGATGGTCCTCGGTGTGAACGGCTAAATGCTTCACGTTGGGATCGAGGCTTGGCCCTTTGGGCACCGCAAAGCTGCGCAAGGTTCCACCGATCTGAAGGCGCAGATCGTAGTGGGTCCTGCTTGCCGCATGCAGGTGAACGACGAATCGGCCGTGCTTGGTTTCCCGTGTACTGTCCTTGCGTTCAGCGGCAAACGGTTCGTTGGTGCGAGCTGGGTCGCGTTTGTTTCGATAAGCTGTGAGTTCTGCTGCGCTCGGCTGCGAAATCCCGGCATCCGGTGTGTTGAGCTTCTGCGACATACTTTTGTCTGCTGAAGTTTTCGTCACTCGGACCATGTCGGGCTAGCATATTGCCACGATGGCGGCGCGTGCGATCAGCTCAGGCACAATTTCCTTTGGGCTCGTTTCTATTCCGGTCAAGCTGTACACGGCAGCTTCCTCGGAGCAGGTCAGCTTCAACATGCTGCACGCCAAGTGTGGAGGCCGCATTAAGCAGCAGTTGTTCTGCCCAACCGACAATGAAGTCATTGGGCGCAACGACACCGTCAAGGGCTACGAGTACGCGCGCGGCCAGTTCGTGAAGTTTACAGATGACGAAATCAAGGGTCTGGAGGCTGAGCGCAGCAATAGCATCGAGATTGTTGAGTTCGTTCCACTTTCGGGCGTGGATTTCCTTCAGGTGGAGCGCTCGTATTACCTCGGCCCGGACAAAGGCGGAGACAAGGCGTATCGCTTGTTGAGCGAATCCATGCGGGTCACGGATCGAGTTGCGGTGGGGCGCTGGTCAACACGCGGAAAGGAGCAGCTGATCTTGATTCGCCCGTATGGGAAGGACGGGCTCGTCTTTCATCAGCTGTACTACCAAAACGAGCTTCGGGCCTTCGATGAGATCGACACCGGCGCTACCTTCACGTTCTCGGAGAAAGAACAGGAGCTCGCCAAAAAGCTGATTGAGCAATTGAGTGTCAATCAGTTTGACGCCACTCCCTATCGTGATTCGTTCAGTGATCGAGTGCGCGCGGCGGTTGAGCAGAAAGTCGCGGGCCAGGAGCTCACACTGGAAGCCTCTGAACCGAAGGCGCAAATCATTGACCTCTTTGAAGCGTTGAAGCGCAGCCTCAAGGGCGCGGAAGCTTCTGTCAAAGATGCCGAGCCTGCGCCCCTCAAGAAGACGGGTCCCGGCAGGCGTTTGCCCGAGAAAAAAGTCGAATCTGGTTCAGGTTAGAGCAGGGAGCGTCGCCTGATTCTTGGCCCAGCTGGCGATTTGCTCGCACAACGGGGTGCTTCCGAACAGAGGAGAACACCCATGGATCAGGTTCATAACGCAACCTTGGTAGTGATCGAATACGGCGGCAGTTGGCCACGCTGGCTGCATCCTTCGCAGTCCGGCGATATGGCCGTTGTGGCTCAGCATTATTCTGGTGCCCCTTCGTCGTTGGTCGCCCAAGTTGCGAACAGGATCACTCGTCTTGAGAATATGGGATGGCAGCTCAGACAGATGGTGGTCGTTTCCAACGGGAAGACGGACAGGGATATGAGCGCAGCACGCAGCGTGCTCGCACGTGGGCTCATTGCACACCTGCGTGATATTCGGCGTGGAGAGCTGATCCTGACGTGTGTTGAGCCAGCGTCGACGCGCGCGCCGAGGGAGTTGATTGCCTTGGCGTCCGCGCTTGAAAGCACGGCCTTAGGAACGGGGGTGTCGCTTTCCGTTCGGGGTTGGGATGGTTCCGTGCTTCTGTCGACAGCCGGGCCTCGGGTTGACGTCGCGCCGCTAGCACAGGCTTCCTAGCCAGGATCGCCGCCTAGTCTTGGGGTGGCCCAGGGAGGTATACCGAGAACCGGGATGGCCTCGACTCGGTCTGAATTCAGCGAATTGGATCCGGCACGCTTGCTTGAGGGGTTGGCCGTCGCAGCGGATCAGGCCGGGCTCGGATTCGCGGTGACGGAAGTGAGTGTGGAACCGCCACGTGTTGTGTACGCGAGTTCAGGGACTGCACGCATTTCAGGAAGGTCCGTCGAGGCAATACTTTCCGGTTCAATTTTTGAAAGCATCCCTTCCGACGAGCAGGTACGCGTGCGCGAACTGGTGCAGCTCCGGAGAGAATCTAACGCCAAAATGTTACTTGAAACGGTGCTCGTCACACCCGAGGGCGAGCGGGTTCCGATTGAACTCGGGACGACAGGTATGAGCGTCGGCGAGCGTCAGTTTGCGGTCACTTTGATCCGAGACATCAGCGAGCGACGGCAGACTCAGCAAGCGCTCCAGCAATCCGAGCAGCGTTTTCGGTTTCTCGTCGAGCATGGGCCCGATGGTGTGGTGATTCTGCGCGGGGTTACCGTGGTCTACATGAGCCCGCGCGCGGCCAAACTGTTGGAGCTTGAGCGTCCTGAGGACGCGATCGGCAAGCCCATCATTCAGTTTTTGTCTCCTGAGGAAGGTGTGCGCACCCAATCGAGGCTCGCTGAGATCGAATCGCGCAAGAGTCCGCTGGATCCCGCGGAATACCGGTTTCATGCCTCGGATGGCAGCACGCGCTTTGTCGAGGTTTCTTCGGTGCCGGTGGAATACGAAGGGTTCCCGGCGGTGGTGGCGTTTACCCGGGACGTAACAGAGCGCAAGCTGCTCGACGCTCAGCTGGTGAAGGCGGATCGGATGGCAGCGCTTGGGTTGCTTTCAGCAACGGTTGCCCATGAAATCAACAACCCTCTCACCTATGTACAACTTGGCTTGGAGGTGTTGCGGGATAGTCTTACAGCAGAGCTCAAGCCAGGTGCCGATGCCGCGCAGCTTTTCAGCCAAATCGCAGAGCTTGAAGCGGGAGTCCGGCGCGCCGCCTCAATTGTCAAAGATCTGCGCATTTTTGCCCGCGCCGAGGCGTTGGAGCTCGGCTCCGTGAACGTGGAGCAGGTCCTCGAGCAAGCCGTTCGGATTGCGGAAAATGAGATTCGACATCGCGCACGCTTAGTCCGTGACTTCGCTTGCGTTCCGCCGGCTCACGGGAACGCCGCAAGCCTCGAACAGGTCTTTTTGAATATTTTGGTGAATGCCGCCCAGTCTGTCACGCTCGGAGCTCCCACCGAGAACTGCATCACGCTCTCCCTCGCCAAACACGGCGCGAATCAGATCCGAGTGGTGATCAGTGATACCGGTTGCGGGATCCCCGAACTGGAAAAACCCCGCATTTTTGAGCCGCTTTTCACGACTAAACCCGCAGGCGTAGGGACGGGATTGGGGCTCAGTATCACACGGAATTTACTCTTAGCCCAAGGGGCTGAGATTTCGGTCGAGAGTGAAGTGGGACGCGGCACCACCGTGACCGTGTTGCTCCCTTGCTTTGTGGGTGCTCAGGTGCCTGCCGAGAACCTGGAAGTTACGCCTCCAGCGCGCCCGGGAGTGGTGTCCGTGTGGGTCGTCGATGATGAGCCCATGATCGGCAAACTGATCGCACAGCTGTTGGTGGACGAGCATCACGTGCGTGCGACCACGAGCGTTTCGGAAGTTCTTAAGTGGCTTGCCAAGGGCGACCGCTGCGACGTGATCCTGTGTGATCTCATGATGCCTGGGCTCGGTGGGAGTGAGCTTTACGGAATCCTGAAGGAACAGTGGCCTGGTTTGGAAAAGCGCATGCTGATCATGACGGGTGGAGCTTTCAGCACGGAGCACACTGATTTCTTGGCCGGGCTTGACGTGCCGGCCTTGACGAAGCCTTTCGATCTCGCCGAGCTGCGCCGACTGATCGTCTCGATGGCGGCGCTGCCTGCGGGTGCTGAGGCGTTACCCCGCCGTCAATAGTTGGTCGAGCTTCTGAGCCAAGAGCGGCCCTTCTGCCTCGTGCTTGAAGAAGGCGAATGCTGATTGCCAAGCTTGGCCTCCGATGCGCGCGGCCCAATCTTCTAAGTCTTTGGCAGAGTAATTCGTCTTTCGCAACCTCAGGTAACCAAAATTCGCAGTTGGAACGAGAGGCGGGCTCTTTTCCGCCGCATCCAGATCGCCACCACAAAGCGCTACGTTGTTCGCAGCGAGAACGGAGTAGACATCGTCGGAGAACCAGCTGGGATGTCGAAACTCAAAGGCCGCCTGCTGCTCCTTCGGCAACCATCCGAGGAAACGCGTGAGCACGGATAGATCCTTCTGCAAGGTTGGAGGCAACTGAAAGAGAAGGGGCCCCAAGCTTCCGCCCAGCACTCGTGCGGTGGCGATCAGCTGGGCCAGGCTTGCTTCGGAGGTGCCGAGCTTCTCCGAATGCGTGATGCGCCGCGGGGCCTTCAGGATAAAGTGGAACCCCTCCGGCACCTGAGTTTTCCAGCCTTCGAGCATGCTAGCTTGGGGCATTCGGTAAAATGTGTTGTTGATCTCAACCGAGTGCAGGCGCCCCGCATAATAGGCGAGCATGTCCTTCGCCTTGGTTGCAGTCGGGTAGAAGATCCCCTTCCATTCCGAATAGCTGAATCCGCTGGTGCCGGCAGAAAAGCGCATCGTTTTTTCTTACACCACACTCGGGGCCTAGCCACGCAAGGCAGGCGAAACCCACGAATTTTGACATTGGGCACTGGGCCGGCTGCGCAGCCGCGCTCAGTCCCGAAGGTCCCCTAGACGCTTCGTGGTCGGGGTGCGATCCTTTGAAGCGATCCCTTGTCTTCTGAAAACGACCCATTGCCAAAGTCAACCAGCTTAACGCCCGGGCGAACGCTCGCTTCTCGGTATCGTATCGACGAGGTGGTCGTCGGCGAAGGGTTGCGTCCAAGCTACCGTGGTGTCGATCTCCAGACCACTAGCCAATTTTGCGCAATCGAATTGAGCCTAGCTGAACAGGGCGTGGTGACGAAGCTCCGAGAGCTGCAGCACCCAAACATCGCCAAAATTCTGGACGTCATCCCACAAGAGGATGGGTCGTGTGTTTTGATTTCGGAGAGGGTGCTGGGTCAAACGGTCAGCGCCTATGTGCGTCAGCACATGGAGGAGCACGAGCGTGCGCCCGTGGATGGAGTGCGCCTCGTGTTGCGCTTGGCGGATGCGCTCTCGCATGCTCATGCGCTTGGCGCGTGCCATGGGTCGATTGGCCCGCAAAGTGTGTTGGCTGTCCCCGAGGGGCGGCCCGGTCCCGTACTCACGTTCGAGGGATGGGCTCTTGCCGAGTCGCCCTTTTTCGTCGGCGGGAAACGCGGCGAGCAGGGTCCAAGTGAAGCCGGGGACACGTGGGCAGTAGCCGGCCTCCTGCAATATGTCCTATCCGGTGTGGAGCCGAACCCTGAAGGCGTGCATTCCATCGAGGCGTTGCATCGGCTTGGGATTTTGGATCCTCCACTCACCGATGCTTTGCTCGTCGGGCTGAACGCGAACAAGGGCCTCCGTGCCGTAGCGCTGAAGCCGATTAAACGCGATCTAGCCCGTTGGTTCGTGGATCACGCAGCAGACGAACCGGTCTCTTCCGGGATGCATTCCTCGAACCCACCACCCCTGCCTTCGCCTTCGTCGCCGTCGATTGTCATCGCCTCAGTGAAGAGTGAGCGGCCGCGTGAATCCCGCGTCAGTTTATCCCCTGCGCCGAAGACTGCTAAAGGTCTTGCTGTTTGGGGTTTTGGCGCGTTGGCGGTGGGGATTCTAGGTGCGTTGGCCCTCTCCTCAATGATGGGGCGCCCTACATCACCAGAGCCAGCGCCACCATCACCAGCGCCAGAAGTTGCTGCAGTGCCAACCCAAAAAGGCCTTGACCTCACCGAAGTACCGGTGATGGGCGCCGAGCAAACGCAGAGCGATAACGCAACAGCCAGCTGCGTCGCAGGTTATCTTCCAAAGGGTGCCTTTGCCAAGGCACCAGACCTCGAGTGGCTGTGCACTGAGCCCGATCCCCGAAAGGGCGCGGACCGGCTTCGGTCGGCGATTGTCGCCGGTGCCCCCACTGCGGCGAGTGACGCCATGCGCCTTTTCGGGCGACTGGGTTGGTACGATATGGCCGCGTATGCTGTGGTGCGTGCCGGTTGCTGCGGCGAAGGTAAAACCTTGGAGTTGCCGAAACCAAGCCAAAAATGCGGCGATATGGGGCAGGCGCTCACGAAGCTGGGCCACAGCATCATGGCCAATGGCGAAGTCGAGCAGGCGTTGGAAGCGTACGCGTCGAGCGTGCAGTGCGAGATCTCGGCCGGTCGGGCCAAGGAATTCAAGCACGAGGCCCGGGTGGATGGCGGCGAGGGCTCGACGTTCCGCGAACTCATCCGCGGCGTGCTTCAACCCTGATTCCGATGGGCCATCCGCTTAGACGGCTGTTTTTGCACGCGCAGTCTTATCGGCGCGACGTTTGGTTCGCCTCGATTTTCTCGGTTCTGAATAAGCTGTTTGATGTCCTGCCCGAAGTACTGATTGGCGTCGCAGTCGACGTGATAGCGAACCGAAAGAATTCCTTCTTAGCACGCTATGGTATTTCAGACCCTGGCCAGCAGCTTTGGCTTTTGGCTGCGCTGACAGTTGTGATTTGGGTTTTGGAATCCAGCTTCGAATATCTGTATGCGGTTCGCTGGCGAAATCTTGCGCAGAATCTTCAGCACGATCTGCGGATGGAGGCCTACTCGCACGTGCAGCGTTTGGAGCTTGCCTGGTTTGAACGCAGGAAAACCGGGAATTTGATGTCGATTCTCAACGACGACATCAACCAAATGGAGCGCTTTTTAAACGGTGGCGCCAATGATCTGATTCAGATCGTGACGGGCTCGTTCCTGGTGGGAGCAGTGTTCTTCACGCTCACCACCAAGATCGCAGGCCTGGCGCTCTTGCCGATCCCTGCGATCATCTATGGTGCTTTTTGGTTTCAGGCGCGCTTAGCTGCCCGCTACACACTCGTTCGCGAAACGGCGGGGAACCTCAATTCGCGCTTGAACAATAATCTGCTTGGGATCGCGACCATCAAAGCGTACGCGGCCGAGAACTACGAAGCGGGACGCATCCGAGAAGATTCCGAGGCGTACCGATCCGCCAACGCCGCCGCGATTCGTTTCTCAGCGGGGATCACGCCGATCATTCGCATGGCCGTGTTGGCTGGCTTCACCGTAACACTGCTCTACGGCGGCTTCCTCGCCTTGCGTGGCGAAATCGGAGTCGGCAGCTACTCAGTGTTGGTTTATCTCACGCAACGGCTGCTCTGGCCGATGACGCGTTTGGCAGACATGACGGACCTCTATCAACGCTCGATGGCTTCGGTCGAACGTGTGATGAATCTGGTCGAAACCCCGGTAAAAATTGATTATTCGGGACGAGCGTTGAAGCCCCGAGAAGTAGTGGGTGCGCTTCGCTTCGAGGCGGTGAATTTTGGGTACGCTGAGGAAGCGACGCTTTCCAACGTATCGTTGACGATTCCGGCCGGGAAGAGCGTGGCGTTTGTGGGCACCACGGGCAGCGGCAAGAGCACGCTCGTGAAACTCCTGCTTCGATTTTATGAGCCTAATTCCGGGGCCATTCTGCTGGATGGGACCCCAATCGGAGAGTATGCACTTCAGGATCTGCGCCGCTGTATTGGCTATGTTTCTCAGGATAGCTTTTTGGCAGATGCGAGTGTGCTCTTGAATATTGCTTACGGTTTGCCCGACGCTGCTCGAGAAGAAGTGATTCTTGCAGCCAAGGCTGCCGAAGCCCATGAGTTCATCGTCGCGCTACCCTCTGGTTACGACACGGAAGTGGGTGAGCGAGGTCAGAAGCTTTCGGGTGGCCAACGGCAACGCATTGCACTGGCTCGCGCCATTCTGAAAAATCCGCCGATCCTCGTGCTCGACGAAGCGACCAGCGCGGTGGACAACGAGACCGAGGCCGCGATCCAACGCTCCCTCAGCAAGTTGGTGGTAGGGCGCACGAGTCTGATCATCGCGCATCGCCTTTCCACCGTGCGGCATGCGGATTGTATCCATGTGATCGAACAAGGGCGAATCGTTGAATCCGGAACTCACTCCGAGCTCATCGCTCAAGACGGCCACTACGCGATGCTCTGGCGGCTGCAAACGGGTGAACTACTTTCTCCGTAGCTCGTGTTTGTCTCTAGCTCGTGCGCTGACACGGCAAGATTCCAACGCGGCATCTGATATGTAATGGTGACAACGGAATGAGCAACCGCAAGCGCGCCAATTTGTGCCAACCTGTCGGGCGCAACGGAGGCAAGTGATGGAAGCTCAGTCTACCCAATATAGCTCAGAGGCACAGGTCAGAGATCCGATGGACGAGCAAAGCTGGCTGGTTTGGGTGGACGGTAGCGATACCGTTGGGCCGGTCTCAGTCCGTCAAATTGCGCTCGGTATTCGTGCTGGCAAGGTGCCGACGGACGCTCGCGTGCAGCAGACGGGCGACGTTTGGTGGTCAGGCGTTTTGGATGAGCCGAGGGTCGTTCAGGCGCTGAAAGCCGGCTGACAAGGTGCTGCGGGTTGGCTGAGTAGAGCGACGCCGCTGGCTGCGCGACGTCGTTTCTCTCTCAGCGTTGAGAACCTGGAATTAGAAGCAGTACCACTTTTGGTTCTGGGGTGAACAACCGCACGCCAAGGGCGTACTGGCTCCCGCTGCGCCTGCTGTATTCCCCGCACCGCCGCTTGCCGCACCGCCACTCGTAGTCGGCACTCCGCCGCCAGCCGCAGTCGGCACTCCGCCGCTCCTACTGCCAGCAGCATTGGCGCCTGCAGCGTTTCCGGCACCTGCCGCACCTGCCGCGCCCGCACTTCCCACGTCTAAACTGGACATGAGAAGCTCGTAATCGCAAAACGTGCCGCCCAGTGCAGGGCAAGCTGTGCCGTTAGCTGGAGGCTGTGGCGGACAGCTTTGAGATTGAGTTTGGAAGCACTTCCATGCCCCTGCTTTGCAATCGCAGACGTTCCTGCGGGGGTACCTGCAGTTGGCGTTTTCGACGCCAAGACAAGCTCCACCGGTCTTAGGTAGGGCGTCGGGGCAGAGCGGGTTCTGGCATGCCCAGACATTGCGTATACACGTGCACAAGTTCACGGCATACGGGCATGAGGTGCCGGAAGCTGTGCCGCTGCAATTCAATAGGTTACCCGTCGGTTCGACCGCCGGACAGGTTGCCGGAAGCATGCCGCCGGTTCCGCCGCTGCTGAGTGCGCCGCCGGCAGCTGGTGCTGCGCCGCCCGATTTGGCTGCTGCGCCGCCCGATTTAGCCGCCACGCCGCCCGTTCCACCTTCAAGAACGCTGGTGTCGCTGCCGCTGCAACCCCAGAAGGACAAGACGACGGCTAGACCCACTGCACCCCAAATACCTGTTTTCATATCAAAGCCTCCAAACGCGAGAGCTTGCCCGCGGTGGGCAGACTCTCGTCGTTGAAGAGTGGCGGGTCAAGCGCGAAAGCTAGCCACGAACTGGGGCAAAAATCGCGCTAGAAGTCACTGGCATATCCACATTGATTGGAAGCAACCACAGCCGCCGTTGCCATACGGGCAAACAGCATTCGCAGTGGTGCACGCCGCACCATTCAGAGGCTTTGTCGCGGGGCAATCGGCTGAACCCGTGCAGAACCAGGCGGTATCGTCGCAAACACAAACGTCAGCTCCAAACCTGCAAACATCCATGCCGGCACAAGTTGCGGCGTTAGCAGGCTTCTGTGCCGGACAGTTGGCACCGAAGGTGAACCCTCCTGTGTTCGCGGAAGCGCCACCGCTTCCTTGGTTGGTTCCGCCGGAGCCGCTGTTGCTGGCGCCGCCCGAGCTGTTGGCATTGCTGGCTCCGCCAGTCGCTTTGGACCCGCCGCTGTTGCCGTTGCTGGCTCCGCCAGTCGCTTTGGCACCGCCCGTGGTTTGACCGGACCCGCCGCTGCCATTCACAGCTCCGCCCGTTCCAGAACCGGTAGTGGTTGTATCGTCGCCGCAACCGACGGCTGCGAACAATGCCAGTGCGCCCACGGAACCCCAGGTAAGAATCTTTTGCATTTGTTCCTCCAAGTGAAAGACAGCCAAAGGTGGCGGGGCCCAAGTGTCGCTCTTTCGCAAATGCAGCTCAAGTCTTCCGGGAACTTGAGCATTCCTGCATGCGACTTGTCCGTGAGGTGCATCTCAAAGTCGAAGACAAGATAGTAAGCATGCTTACTATCTTACAACGAACGAAAAGGGCGGCTCCACTGGCACGCCTGCGGCGCGGCCCTTCACTCGATCAAACCGGACACTGGGCGCAAGTGTCGCTCTTTCGCAAATGCAGCTCAAGTCTTCGCAGATTTTCCATATTCCCCGGAATAGTACGGCTGGGCGGATTGTCTGAGCGGGCGCGGTTCGCTATAGCCGCACAGGAAATAGCCTCAAAAACGCTTCGGGAGTTTCGCGTGATGCAGGATGTCAGGGCATTGAATGAGATGGTGGCGGCCCAAAGCGCCATGGTGGATGACCTCATGGCTGAGGTTGGCAAAGTGATCGTGGGGCAAACCCAGATGGTGGAGCGGCTTCTGATCGGACTGCTCGCCGGTGGTCATGTGCTTTTGGAAGGGGTGCCGGGGCTCGCCAAGACGCTCACGGTTCGCACGCTCTGCGACGTGATTGCGGCGAAGTTCGCCCGCGTTCAGTTCACGCCCGATCTTTTGCCAGCTGATCTGATCGGCACCACCATCTACGAACAGCGAACGGGCGAATTTCGAAGCAAGCTCGGGCCGATCTTTGCGAATCTGGTGTTGGCCGATGAAATCAATCGCGCACCGGCCAAGGTGCAGAGCGCGCTGCTCGAAGCCATGCAAGAAGGCCAGGTCACGATCGGTGATCGAACGTACCCACTTCCGAATCCGTTCGTGGTCATGGCAACCCAAAACCCGATCGAGCAGGAAGGCACTTATCCGCTGCCAGAGGCGCAGGTGGATCGCTTCATGTTGATGGTTAAGGTGGGCTACCCTACGCGGGACGAAGAACGGCTCGTGATGGATCGAATGACGGGCACCATTCCGAAGGTAGCCAGCGCTAAAACGACGCCGGAACAGCTGCTCGAAGCGCGTAAGATCGTCAGGGAAGTGTACGTCGATGAGCGCGTTAAGAATTATATTCTGGATGTCGTTTTCGCCACACGTGAGCCCGCGCGCAAAGGCCTTCAGGACCTCGCACCGCTGATCCAATATGGAGCCAGTCCGCGTGCCAGCATCGCACTCAGCTTGGCAGCGCGAGCCCACGCTTTCCTCAGGCACCGCGGGTACGTGACTCCCGAAGACGTTAAGGCGATCGGCCCAGATGTGCTGAGGCATCGTGTGGTCGTGTCGTATGAGGCAGAGGCTGAACAGGTGAGCGCCGAGGACATCGTGCGCCGCGTGTTTGAAGTGGTTGAGGTCCCGTAAGTTCTGGGCATGCACGATCTTTGAGGACGTCTCGTGATTGAAAAAGAGCTCCTTAGAGCATTGAAGAAAATCGAGATCACGACCAATCGGCTCGCGACGGAGCAGCTTTCCGGCAACTACACCTCTGTATTCAAAGGGCAGGGGCTCGCGTTTCGCGAAGTGCGCCAGTATCAGCCCGGCGACGATGTTCGCACGATCGACTGGAATGTGAGTGCTCGCATGAACGAGCCTTACGTCAAAGTTTTCGTGGAAGAGCGCGAGATGACGATGATGCTGGTCGTCGACATCTCAGCGAGTGAGCAATTCGGTTCGCAGGCTATGGATAAATCTCGGGTCGCCGCCGAAGTCGGGGCGCTGTGCGCCTTCAGTGCCATCAAGCACAATGACCGAGTCGGCTTGATTTTAGCTACGGACCGGGTGGAAAAGATTGTGCCGCCGAAGAAAGGGCCCAAACACGTGATGCGCGTGGTGCGGGAAATCCTGGGCGCTACGCCCGAACATCGGGGCACCGATCTCAAGATCGCTCTCGAAACCTTGTATCGCGTGGCGCGTCGCCGAAGTGTGGCATTTGTGCTGAGCGATTTTTATACGAGTGGCTATGAGCGTGCACTTTCGCTGGCTGCCGCACGGCACGATGTGATCCCCATTTTGCTTTTGGATCCGCGGGATGAAGAGCTGGCCGATGTGGGGCTCACCACCTTTGAGGATTTTGAAACCGGCGAGAGTGTTCTGGTGGATACTTCCGATCGGAAAGTGCGGGAGCATTATCGGCAAGCGATGCTGAAGCTCAGAACCGGGCAGATCCGACTCTTCCGCAAGCTGGGGTTGGATCACTGCGTGGTTCGGACCGATCAGCCCTACATCAGGCCGATCCGAGATCTCTTCAACCGGCGCGCAAAAAGGGTGCGCAGGTCATGAAGCGTTGCGCACGTGGGGCCCACGGAATCCTGGTTTTATGGGCGTTTTTATTGTTTTCGGAGGGCGTCTTTGGCCAAGTTGCAACGCCGCTCGGTGCCGCTGGCAGTGCCGCTGACGCCGGGCAGAAGCCTGTAGTTGCCAGTGCCCCGCCGGTGACGGTCGGTGGGAGTTGTGTGGAAACGGTAGAAGCCGCGACTCGGCCGCGCGTGACTGAGCGTTTTCCGGCACGCGGCTTGAGCGGCCATCAAGTGATCTTGGAAGTGGAGGTCACCCACGGCAAAGGCCAAAGCGTTTTGCCTAGCGGTTTTCGAGTGCAGCGCGAGGGGCCGGCGTCGGAGGCGCTCAAGCAAGCGGGCTTTGTGCTTCCAGATGCCGACGGGCCTGCCGTTCCAAGTCTGGCTTCCAAGCCTGCCGGGGAGCTCATTATAACGCGTGTCTTGCTTCCGTTCTTGGTGCTCCCCGAAAAACCGGGTCGCCAAAGCTTGACGCTGCCCTCGGTTCCGATCGCGCTTGCGCGTGCCAGCGGTGAGGTCGTGACGCTGTGTACGTTACCGCATTCGATCAACGTTGAAGATCCAACCGCCAACACACCCAATCCAAAGCCCAAAACAAATCCGAACGCCCGCCGCCAGCGCGAGGAGTGGACTGCGCTCAAATACGCTGTGTTTGGTCTGTTGGGAGCGCTTGTCTTGGCCGCGCTCACGGCCTTCCTCGTGAGCCGCTGGTTACGTCGCCCCAAGCGTGCGGCCCCACCGATCAAGGCACGCCCACCCTGGGAGGTGGCGCGGGAAAGCTTGTTTGATCTGCGTCACGCGGGGCTGGCGTCTGATGGGCGTACGGCTGAGCACTATGAACGTGCGGCTAACATTATTCGCCAATATCTCGGAGATCGTTTTGGCTTCGATGGCTTGGAGTGCACCACGCGCGAGACGGTGCATTTGATTCGCGATAGCCTGATCGATCATGCCACTGGACTTGAAATTCGAAATTTTTTGATCGATGCCGATCTGGTCAAGTTTGCAAAAGTTTCTCCTTCGGATGAGCAATGCACGGCGGTACTCGGCGAAGCTGAAGCGATCGTGCAGAAGACTGTTCCTGCAGCCATGCCGTCGCCTGTGGGAGCGAGTGTCGAGCGTCCAACCGGCGCGAAGGGTGGGTCCGTATGAAAGGCGCTACGCGGGCTTGGATGCTGGGGCTGCTCTTCGTGGGAGCCTTGTTGCTGCTTGCGCTCTATCCGTTGCTGAGCCGCGGTGAGGAGTGGTTGGCTGCGGATTGGCAACAGCCGTGGTTTTTGCTTGGTTTGGCGGCTTTGCCGCTCGTTCTTGCGTTCAGTACCTTCGGGCGGGATACGCGCGTGCCGCGCTTGCGTCTGGGCACGCTCGCAGCATTTGGTTCGGGGCCGCACGGGGTGCGCGTTTGGTTCCGTGATTTGCCAGGGGTGCTTCGAACAGTGGGCTTGGCTGGCATGGTGTTGGCGCTAGCGCGCCCTGTGAACACGCTCCGCCCAGCTGAAAGTGAAGAAGAAGGCATCGATATCGTGGTGGCCTTGGATCTTTCCGGCTCGATGGCGGCATCGATCTCCAACCTTCCCAATAATCTCACGCCGTACATGCCGGAAAGGCCACGCGGCGTGCTGCCGACTCGTGTGGATGTGGCACGGGCTGTTCTTCGCGATTTCATTGCACGCAGAAGGACGGATCGTATCGGAGTGGTGGTGTTTGCGGCTGATGCCTTTGTGCTCTCCCCTCCGACGCTCGACTATCATCTGCTGGATTCTCTAGTGGCGAAAATGGATCTCAATTTGATTTCCGCTGATGGCACGGCGATTGGAGACGCTCTGGGTGTTTCAGTGGCACGTCTGCGGCGCAGCCTGGCCACGACGAAAACCGTGCTCCTGCTCACCGATGGTGACAACAAAGGTGGCAAGCTGGCGCCTGAATTTGCGGCTGATCTGGCGAAGCAAGTGGGCGTGAAGGTGTTCACGATTCAGATTGGTCAGGGCGATATGGCGCAGTTCCAGAAAGGCTTCGATCTCTTTGGGCAGCCCCAATACGTGAATGTGCCCGCACCGACTAACCCGGCGCTCTTGCGTGATTTGGCGAAACGCACCGGGGGCCAGGCTTATGTGGCGAGCGACGCCAAGGGGCTTCAAGATAGCGTCCACGACGTGCTGAACACTTTGGAGCGTACGAAGTTCGATGCGAACAAGGCGAGCTACGAAGAGCTGTATCGGTATTTCCTCTTGCCCAGCGTGCTGTTGATCGCGCTTGAGGCCCTGCTCAGCGCCATTTGGCTTCGGAGGTTTCCGTAAATGAAATTCGCTGAGCCCATTTGGCTGTTTGGCACGGGCGTTGGGCTCTTGGTGGCGCTATTTCTAATTTGGGGTGGGCTGCTGAACGCGAAGCGCATCCGACGTTTCGGCAAGCTGGAGCAAGTGCAAAAGCTCTTTACCGCAACAGCAAGCTCCCGGCGTGCCGTGAAAGGTGTCTTACTGGTGCTCGCCGTAGCCATTTCGTTTGTGGCGCTGGCCCAGCCGCAGTACGGGCGCGGCACGCGCGTGATTCCGGCTACGAACCTCGATGTCGTGATCACACTGGATTATTCGAAGAGCATGTTCGCCCAGGATATCCCGCCTTTTCGCATCGAGCGTGCCAAGGCGGAAGTGGCCCAGCTGATCCAATCCTTGCCGGGCGCTCGCTTCGCCGCTGTTGCCTTCGCGGGTGAGCCCATGAGTTTTCCGTTGACGAGTGATAGCGGGGCGATCAAGCAATTCTTAAGTCAGCTTTCTCCCAACGATATGCCGGTTGGCGGCACAGCCATTGCGCGAGCTTTGGAATCCGCTCGCGATCTCTTAGCTCGCGATCCGCGCGCCAAGAACCACAAGCGCATCATCATTTTGATCACTGATGGTGAAGATCTGGAAGGGGATCCTGTTCAGATCGCGCAGTCCGCCGTCAATGAGGGCATCACTATCCACGTGGTGCAGATCGGTGGTCGCACTGCTGAGCCGCTCCCGGAGATCGACTCAGCGGGTCGCGTGAAGGGCTTTCGTAAGGACGAGTCTGGCGCTCCGATCACCACCGCGCTTTCAGCAGAGGGTGAGGCTGCCCTGGCTAAAATTGCGGAGACGGCTGGCGGCACGATCGTGCGCAGCCAACGCGGAAAAATGGGCATTGATGAGATCAGCATGCGGTTGAGAAAGCTCATGACCGAAGAGCTGAGCGAGAAGGTAGAAACAGTCTACGCGGATGTGACCGTCTATCCGCTGAGTTTTGCCGCTTTCTTACTGCTGGTTGAGGCCTTGATCGCGGAGGCCAGGCGGCGTCGCCGAGCGGCGCCTGAACTGGCCAATTCCGAAGGGGATGTGCACAGCACTCAGCGACGCGAGAGCAAGCTGAAGCAGCGTCTCGGCCGCGCAACGCTGGGCGGAGGTTTGCTGCTCTTGGTGGCGTTGGCGCCTTCGTGCGATCTCAGCCCTTCCAAGTGGTTCGATCGCTTCTCGCCCGCGGTGGATGACGCCATTGAAAAGCTCGACGCTGGTGATTCGTTGGCCGCGCAGCAAAGCCTGGTGGAGTATCTGAAGACGGGTAAGTGTGAGGCCGGGAAGATTGGCACGCCCGACAGCGTGAAGCAGCGCCCCTTTGCTAGCTTCGATCTCGGGTTGGCGCTGTTCAAGCTCGCCGAGAAGTTCGGAAAGAAGTTTGGAGAAGAGGGCTTGGCAGCAGGTGCTGAGGACGCAGGAACAAACCCTGTTGAGCAGAAAGCCGCGGAAGATCGGATCGCACAGGTGGATTGTGCGCTCAGGATCGCTCAGGCCATCGCACTCGATCCACAGACTCCAGCCGAGCTGCGTGCGCGGGCTCACTACCTTTCAGGCAACTTGGAATTTTTGCGGGGGAACTATCGCGGCGCCGTGCGCCACTACGATAAGGCGCTCGCCATTGTGCCAGGAGTGCAGTCAGATGCAGGCGATCTGCTCGGTCAAGACGCCGCTTTCAATCGCGCGATCGCGCTCCGACGAATCGAAGAGCAACAGCCGCCCGATGCTTCACCAGATGCAGGCTCCGATGGTGGCAATGATGGCGGAGACGATGCGGGTGACGCCGGCCAAGATGCGGGCGATTCTGGCAGCCAACAGCCGGATGCGGGCGACGCTGGGCAAGATGCGGGCAACGACGCTGGGCAAGATGCGGGCAACGACGCTGGGCAGGATAGTGGGCCGCCCGATGCTGGCGACGCCGGCCAAGATTCAGCCAAAAATGAGCCAAAAGATGCCGGCACCGAGCCGCAGCCTCAACCCTCCCAGCAACCCGACGAAGCCAAAAACGATCGAGTGTTGGACATGCTGGAGAGGGCGCCGACGCTGCAACAAGAAGTAGCCAAGCGAGCCCGAGTGCGCCGAACGTTGAGTGCAGCGGAGGATAGGTGAGTCAAAGCACCCACAAAATTTGGCGGCTCTTCTGGAATGTTCTGCTCGCACAGGCAGTGTGCCTGCTTGTAACAAACGTGGCTCTGGCACAACGCCTGAGCACCGAATTGAGCGCTCGTCAGGTCGAAGTGGGTGAAACGTTCGTCGTGCAGCTCACAGCGCTCGTGGACGACGAGTCGTCACAGCCGCAAAACCCAGCTTTGAAGCTGCCGCCCGGAATTGTGGCCACCGGCCCGAATCTGAGCACGCAACAACAAGTCTCGATCGTCAACGGGCACTTGAGTCGCAGCTACGGCGTCACGGCAACCTGGAGCGTCACTCCCACCAAAGCCGGCCGCTACCCGATTGGGCCCGCCAGCATTCTGATTCAAGGGCGGCGGCTTTCTGACGACCCACAGAGCATTGAAGTGCTGGCAGCCGGCACAGCTCGACAGCAGCCTCAGCGCGGCGCACGGGGTTTTCCGTTCGGATTTGACCCCTTTGATCCGTTTGGTTCTGGACCTTTATCGAATCGTCTTCGAGGTTTGCCGACTCCCGATCCCGACGCGGAGGAGCCAACGCTCGATCCGAACTCGGTGCCCGAAGAGTGGCGGGTCGCGAGAGCTCCCGATCCCGCAGCCTTCTTGATCGCTAAGGTGTCGCCCCGCAAGGTGGTGGTGGGTCAGGCGCTATCTCTCAAAGTTTTCGCGTACACGTCGTATCCGGGCTTTGATGATGTGAGTGCGAGCGACGTCACGCGCAAGGAGTTCCTCGCGTTCGATCTCGCCACCAAGGATCAGTCGATCATTCGTCGGGTGCCGATCGGGAATCAGCTGTTCAACGCGGCGCAGATCCGCGATCTGCTGTTGGTGCCGTTAGCTCCCGGACGCTTCAAGGTGGGCGAGATGACCATGAAGCTTGCCCTCATCTCCCGCCGTGGCCAAGAGGTTGTCGAAAGGCAGAGTGTGCCGGCTGAGATTGAAGTGGTGGAGCCGCCCAAAAAGGGTAGGCCGCCCGGTTATCGGTTGGGAGATGTGGGGCACTTTCAGTTGAAGGTGGAGGTGGCACCCCGTGAGGTCCCGGTAGGTGGCGCGGTGTCCGTCACGGCTTGGCTCGAAGGGCAGGGGAATTTCCCATCAGAACTCCGATTGCCCGAGCAAAAGGGCGTGGAGTTTTCTCAGCCAACGCTCAAGGAAGAGATCGCTCCCCGAGAGGGCGCCCTCACAGGGTATCGGAAATTTGGTTATGTGGTTCGGCTCAACGAGGCAGGTGAGCTGGATCTCGGTGCCCTTTCGCACCCGTATTTCAATCCCTCCGCAGGTTACGAAACGGCGAGCGCAGCCTTAGGTGTTGTGAAGGCCGTAGCGATGGTGGCTCGCCCGGGAGCGCCCGAGCCAGCGCCCCCTGAAGCCGCACCGCCAGCGCCCTTGCAGCGGATTGCGGACCTCATGAAGTCCCGCTCGGACATGTCGGGTCAGAGCGCGCTGAGAGCAGCCAACGCTCCATCGGATCAACGCTGGTTTTATCCATTGCTCTTGCTTGGGCCGGCCCTGGTGATTTTAGGACAATTCATGGGGAAGCTTGGCTCTGCGGTGTCAACGCGTCAAAGCGCCCGGAAGGGCGCGCTCGCGTACCAGGCGCGGGCGGCGTTGGAGGAAGCTCGGGATCTGGCTAAAAACGGCTCAATGAGCGCCGTTTCAGCGTTGGAACGAGCTGTCTTCATGGCGCTTGAGGATCGGACGAGTTTGAAGGCTCGGGCTGTGCTGCGCGGAGAGCTCGCCAGCAAGCTCACTTCGCAAGGCTTCCCTTCGGAGCTTGCTGCGCGCGCCGTTGAGTTGCTTGAGCAAGGTGACACGGTGCGTTTTGGCAATCTGGAAGCTGAGCTCCAGAAGCTTGTAGCCGACACCGGTGTTTGGCTGGAACGGGCGCTTGAAGTTCGAAGGAGCGCCAGCTGAAGATGGCGAATGTTTCGTGTTCATCGCAATCCCAAGCGGGGTTGATGGCGAGAAGATTGTTGCGCTCTCTGCTGGGGCTCGCTCTCGCTTTGAACGCGATCGTTGTCGGACCCAAGCTTGCTCTGGCGGCGGGAGAGAAGGCCAGCGAGCTTGCTAGCGTTGGTCTGCAGCACCTTCGGGCGAGCGCTCCAAGCCGTGCGTTGGAGCAGTTCGAGCGAGCCAGTGATCGTGGCCTGATAGACCCCAATTTAAGTTACAATCGAGCGCTTGCGTACCTGTTGCGCGCGAAATCCCCCCAAGCTGTCCCCGGTGATCTGGGGCAGGTCGCAGCTGGCTTGGAGGAGGCGCTGCTCCAGAATCCTGACGACGTTGAGGCCGAGCAGGTGCTGGATGCTGTGCGGGCAGAGCTGGCGCGTGTTCGGGCCAAGCCCCAGGGAGAGCCTGTTTCGGCTCGACCGAGCCTCGGTCGGGCGCTCGTTGGCTTGGCATCACGAGCGATTTGGGATTGGTTGGCGGTTGCGGCTTCACTCCTGCTCAGCGCGGGCTTGCTGGGTCGAACGCTGTTGAAGCGAGCAGAATTGCGCTTAACTAGCGGGCTTGGCATTGGCATTGGCCTCGGGCTCCTCGCGCTGGCCGCTCCGCTCTCGTTCGCGGCGGGATGGCTGAAAGAGAAAACAGAACCTGCAGTGGTGATTGCCGCCGAAGCTCACTGGTTGGATGCAGCGGGAGTTCCCGCGAGGGCTCTCCCGGCTTCAGATCACGGGGCAGGTATCCCGGAGGGTGCACTCGTGTACATTCACCAAAGAGCCGGAAATTTGGCGGAGGTTGAATGGGGGGCGACGCTCGGTTGGGTTTCCGCGGGGCAGTTGCGCGGCCTCCGTCAGCGTTGAGTTAACAGTTGGAGCTTTCGCACGCAGCGCTTGATTATTGCGACGGCGTGCCCGCATCGTTCTGTTCCGCGCCATTCTCTTCTTCGTCGGGGAGAGGGCAGGCTTCTCCTGTGTAACCGGGCTCGCCTTTCGGGATCCGACACGGGTGTACGGCGAGAATTCTCGACTCCGGTTTATAGATCACTTTGCGGCGCTCATCTTTTGCGGTGCCATCGGCGAAGTCCACGTGGCGGATGGCTTCTACAGCCCACCCCATCTTGCCACTCTGCCGCACTTCTTCCCGGTCAATGCTCACGCTCGGATCGGCCAGAAGCTGAACATCCGGTGGTTTGATATCGCGGCGCTCGGAGGTCTTGACGGTGACCCGTCGGCCCTCGGTGTCTCCGAATAGCATGACGCTGACACTGGTCTTGGTGACGGTCGTCAGGATCAGTAGCCCGGCGCGCGTATCGTTACGAAAGACGAGATCAGGTTTGGGCCAAGAAAGTGTGGCTTCATGGCCCATCGGGTAGCGGCCGAAGTAGTAGCTATGTGGCTGATGCACCAGAACATCGTAGCCGCCACGAAAGAGCGCGTTATAGAGCGTGGTGGCAAACTGGCTCACGCCGCCGCCCACGGTGTCCACCATTTCGCCGTCTTCGATACTCGGCGCTGGCACAAACCCCGCAGCCAGAGTGCGCGGCCCGACGGCGGTATTCACAGAAAATGTGGCACCGGGTGCCACGAGCGTGTTGTTGAGCAGTTGTGCGATGCGCTCAATGTTCCTCACGCGAGCCGGACAGCACGGGAAGAACGTGGTGAAATGCCCAACGATCCGACGAATGTTGAACGTGCGTGCTTGCTCAGTAGTCAGTTTGGGTGGCGTGTTTTGGATGATGGGGAGTTCCCCCGCGCGGTCTTCCCTGTCGGCTGCGCGAAGGGCTGCCGTGAGCAGGTTCTCGGTATCAATTCGGGTGCCTGTTTGGCTGGGCAGGATCTCAACGGCGTCGGCGTTCTTGACGACAAATTGCGCGTCTTGTGGAGCCCTTTCCAAAAGCACGCGGGCTTCTCGAAGTTTTTCGTTCAGGGGGTTCTCATCAAGCGTGAGATGTAGCTCACGAGTGTTGGGATCCTCTGCGGTGCGCAGTGCTGCGCTAAAGAACGCAGCATCTAAGTTGAGTTCAACAGGCTTGGGAGCCTCTCCGTCAGCTGCGTTTGGAAGGTTCGCTCGGAGCTTGATCGGCGACGAGATCAGGCGTTCCGCCAGGGATACCAACGCGTCGACCTGGGAGTGGGTGATGGACGATTCGATTGGCTTGAATGGAAGCGTGACGGCTTGATCCTCAGACTTTGTCACGGCATGCGCTAACAGCTGGAGGGTGGAACTCCGATCCAGGGTCATCCCCGGGCGCGCATAGACTGGCAGGGCCCGTTTACCGTCAATAATGATGCCACCTGCCTGGGCGCGGCTTCCAAGCGCGAGCGCCTCAATTTGTGCGAGCTCTCGTTCCGCCAGTGAGCGATCAAAGCTGATCTCAAAGGCAATGCTCTCCCTCAGCAACCAGCTTCTCAACCACCAAGCGAATTGGTTCCCCAGGTGTCCCGCTCGACCTTCTGCATAAGCACGTTGAATTGAGCTCACCATTGCGGGACGCCCTCCAAGCTCAGTCAGCGAGCGCACCAACACGCGATCTTGGACGCGGAGCAGCAGCTGACGTTGCGCTATTTGCGTCGCGTATTCTTTGAGTGGCGTGGCGGCCTCCTTGGGTGTGAGC
The DNA here is from genome assembly GCA_038251425.1 of Polyangiales bacterium. Lineage (GTDB taxonomy): Bacteria > Myxococcota_A > Polyangia > Polyangiales > Polyangiaceae > JBBRRP01. The sequence continues at coordinate 12,808 of JBBSBI010000014.1, read as the reverse complement.
CCTGACAACACCACCGGGCCCAGGCGCACACCTCGCAAAATGCGTCCGTTGTTGAGTGCGCGGTCCAGCGCAAAAACCCCGGGCAGCAACAGCAACAACAGAACGACCCAGAGCCAGCGTCTTGCATGCGCGACCCACCCGTGTGGCGGTGATACGGCGGATTGCATGGGGCGGCTCAGTGGCATTTTTCCTTCAAATCCTAAACGGCGTAGCGGACGCTTCCCCCGGAGGCTTTGGCCCGTGCTAGCCTTACTTAGGTGTGGGTCCGTCGCTCAGCTATCCGTCCCGTTCCTGGCTACGCCAAGGTGCAAGCGTACTGTTTGGAGTCTGTTCGCGAAAGCCTCAGTGAAGATGATGAGGACGCACGTACCCAGCTCGACGACGCCTTTGAACGTTTTGAGCGTACGCAGCCGGCCTTAGCCAACCGTGTTGCTGAAGGCCTCAATAAGCCGCTCGACGAAACGGCCTTGGCTCTGGGCTATTTCTTAACGCTCGCCGTGTGGTTGGCTTTCGAACAGGCCCACTCGCACCACATCGATGAAGTGAAGGCTCAGGAAATCGACGCCACCGAGCAGCTCCTAGCGCTCGATGAAGAGTTGCGTCGGGCGGATCCGGCTGAAGCGCTTGATAGTGACGACATTATCGCGATGGAGCAGCCCCATCTGCTGGAGTTCGTACACGAACACATTGATTCCACGTTGGAAGCGCACGCGCACGACATCGACGTGGACGATGTGCATGCTGTCTACCGAGTGGTACTGGTCGAAATTCTTGCGCTTTCCTACGCCGTGCAGCGCCCAGCTGGATATCCGATGGCCAAAGTTGAGCTGCTGGCTTAGCTCGTTCATTCAGGCGTCGTGATGCAGTTGTCAGTGCTCTATTTTGCAGCCCTTCGGGACCTGATGGGAAAAAGCGAAGAGTTGGTGGAGCTGCCGGCGGGAGCGTCTGTGGGAAGCCTGAGCAACCTGCTTCAAGCACGGTTGCCTGAGCTCGCGGGATTCATGGGCAGTGTGCGCTTCGCGGTGAATGAGGAGTTCACAAGTTCCGAGGCTCCTCTGAAGGACGGCGACGTTGTGGCCTTGATTCCGCCCGTTCAGGGTGGTTGATCCCACGGGAAATTCCAAAGTGACCTTCAAATATCGGATAGGCGTTGATGAGAATGGCTTGGGCGCGCGCATCGGTCCGATGCTCGTGAGCGCCGCATTGGCGGAGGTTGACCCGGTTCGGGGCGCGGACACCTTGAAACGCAGGCTTCCCAAAGCGCTCCGTGCGGATTTGGATGACTCAAAACGGCTCGTGTCCCACGGCAACATCGCCCTCGCCGAAGCCTGGGCCCGTGCACTCACACCCGCGCACGTCAGCTCCCCGTCAGAACTCTTAGAGAGCGTTTCACTCGAAGGCATTCAGGCGTTGCAGGCGCCATGCCCCAAAAGCAGCCGGGCACAGTGCTGGACGACGGAGCACGAAAGCTTCAGTGCGGAGCCTGCGTTGGTGGCTCGGCTGCGTCGGCATTTGCTCACGCTTGAAGCGCGCGGTGTGCGTGTGCTCGGGATCAAGAGCAGTGTGGTGTGTTCTAAGGTCTTAAACGAGGGCTGGAGCGCTGGGCAGAATCGGTTCGTGATGGATTTGCACGCGATGGAGCGTTTGGTGATCAGATTCCGAGAGGAGGCGGGCTCCGACGTGCTCGCGATTTGCGGAAAAGTGGGCGGGATCGCGGATTATGATCGGTTTTTTGGCCCACTTTCTGGGCGATTGCACAACGTGCTCGAGCAGTCGCGCGCGCACAGCGCGTACCGTTTCCCGGGCTTGGGCGAGCTGCACTTTGTTCAAGATGCTGACGCCAAAGATCCACTCGTGATGTTGGCCTCGCTCGTTGGAAAATACTTGCGCGAGCTGTTGATGGCCCGCATCTCCGCGTATTACCTGCCAAAGTCTAAAGAGGCAGAGTGGCCGAGCGGTTACCACGATCCAGTGAGTGCCCGCTTCTTCGACTCCACGGAAAAGGTGCGGGCTAAAAAGCGTATCCCGTTGACGTGTTTTGAGCGGCTGTGATCAGAGCCCGTGCCCCGGCCCAATGATGTGTGGCCAAGCCTGCTCGACAGTCCATTCGCGGCCCACGTGTGGAGGATGATGGCACATCGGGCCGCAGAGATTCGCTGAAGGTGCGCTCTGGATGAATTGGGGTGAGCCGGTTTCGGCGTGTTTCGATCCTGGTCCGTGACACACCTCGCACTGAACGTTTTTCAATGGTTCTACGTGCGTAACGGTCGAGCCACCTGGTTTTTCGTAGCCGGTGACGTGGCAACCGACGCAGTCGAGGTTAAACTCTTTGCTTTGGACTGACAGCGTTTCGTATGCCGAGGCGTGCTGCGTGGTCTTCCAAAAGGCGTATTCTTCCTTGTGGCAGGAGGCGCAGGCTGCCACGCCCACGTAGTGGCTCTGATTGCCGGAGACAGGCATGGGGAGGCGATCTTTGAAGGCTTCGCGGTTGTAGGTGTTAACTCGTCGGTAATAGCCGTCAATCTCGCTCTTCACGCCTGGATGTTGTCCAGCAGCTTCACCCACGTCGTAGGTTTGATAAAAGAAGAAGCTTCCCGAGGCGGGGGGCACGGGCGCCCGGTACAGACGAACCTGCGCTTCCAGCTTCGTGAGCGCTTGGCGGCGCTGGGATAGCGCAGGAGATTTCGGTTCGCGCATTTCCAAATCGTGAATCCGTTGTTTTTCAACTTCGAAGGCTTCTCGCAGGTTGAGCCCAGAAGCATCCACAAAATCGTAACTGTCGCCGCGCACGTACAGATCAACGCTCGCGATAGATTGCAGGTGATTCTGGGGCGCGATGACCAACGTCTTTCCGACTAAGACGGCGGGCGCCGGCGCATCGTTGAGCTCCCCCTCATCATAGGGTTTGCCCACCAGCATCAACTGAAAGCCCTCGACTTTTTCAGCCAATCTGAGGGCGTCGCCCCGCGGCATGGACAAAAGCGCAATGCGGATCTGGGCACCTTTGGCGTTTAAGCTTTGAAGCGCTTGGGTGAGCGCACGCGTCGCATCTCCCACCTGCACGCCTGCCGGCCCGATTCCGTTCTGGAGCGGCAACGAAATGCCGACCACGCCAACCCTGGTTTTCCCAACCTCTGTCACCCAGAGCGGTGTTACGCCAGTCAGATTCGCGGCCAGCGCTTTGGCTCCTGAAAGCTCCGTGTACTTCTTGAAAACCTCGGGACCTGCAGCCCAATCGTTGAGCCCCGGTGCCCAAGCGCGAAGCTTCATTGCTCCGAGCGCCTTAGCCACCACTTCACCCTTCCACAAATCTTGGGTGCGCGACTTTTCGGAGAGCGATGGGTTCAAGAAGAAGAGAGGCCCCGCCGCCAGCAGTAGCTCACTTTCTACTTCACCTTGCTTCTTGCGGAGGAGATCTGCAGCGTGATCGACGCCGCCCAACATGCTCTTGACGCAACCGCAGGGTTCCATCGCACCGGCGAGTGTTCCGAGCGCGTAGATACGCAACGTGGGCGTCTTCTGTGGCACAGACTCGGCCTCGCGGTTCTTACCGCACTGTAGGAGGCCGGGCGCCAGGGATGCACACAGGACAAGCAATGCTAAACGCCAGCGAAAAAGCATATTCTGAGCCATTAAGCCCCGATTGTCCTCACGTCAACGCTCTCGGTGGCGCATGCGGGTGCACGGGGCGCTTGCGGACGGGCGCACGGCGAGATCAAGGCGCCTTCGCAAAGGGCAAGACACTCTTTAAATCTTCATCGTTGAAGAGCAGCTGCATGCCGACGAAATAGTCCCGCCGATCGGGACTCAGGATGTCATCCACGCCTGCCATCAGCCAAAGGCGGTTCACGAATTCGTAACCCAAGGACACCCGCCAGCGTGGCAACACCACTTCTCCAAACCCGAACAGATCCTGCCGTAGCTCGAAGCGCTCCTGGAAAAGATGCAGATCGAGGCCAGTGCCACCCGTGGATTCCTTAATACCAAAGCGCCCGGTAAATGGCCCGAACTTCTGGGCGAATTGGAGTGAGAAGCGGAAGTCGTTCGTGGTTACAGTCCGCACTTCGCGGTACGCGGCGGGGTCGTTCGGGTTGGTCGTGCGCACGTCCACCTGTTCAAAGCGCGTGAGGCCGCGCGGATCGTTGACGATCTCGATCAGGTAGTACTTGTCCTCGCGTGGCTGCAGTCGAAGCTCGACGTAGCTTTTCACTGAGCCAGTGAGAAAGAGGTAATCCGAGCGCAAGCCCACGTACGTCTGTAGGCGATCGAGGCCGCCCACGAACTCGCCCACGGTTTCGGCGACGCCTTCCACTTCGTTGATCAGGTGCTCATCTTTGGTGAGTTTGCCCAGCGTGCCTTCTCCGCGTTCCAGCCGCCCTGTCACGCTATCGATATTTTGGAGCGCACTTTCGAGACTCTTGCTCGCGCTGTTCACCCGGTTCACGATCTCACGCACATCGCCTGGCTGCCGCCCTTCCACGTCGGGCTTACCGAGCATCTCGCGCACATCGCCGGTGAGCACCCGCACATTTTCCAGGATCTTTTGCAGCTCGGGTTGGGAATGGTTGGTGATGTTCTCGATATTGTTGAGGGTGCTACGGATGGTATCGCGGTTTTCGCGGACCGTTTGGTTCAACGATTCGGTCACCTGCGCCAAGTTCCCAAGGATAGATTTCATATCATCACGGCCCCGATCCGTGCCCAAGGATTCTGCGAGCGAGCGCGACACTTTTTGGACATCTTTGGCGATCTTAGAAACATCCTCAAGGATTTGGGCAGTGGTCGGAGAATCGACCACCAGGTGCACCTGATCGCCATCGTGCAACTTACGCTTACCCTCGGTGCCGGGGCTCAACGTGACGACGTACTCCCCCAGCAGACTCGACATCACTTTAGCCATCGCGGCATCGTCGTAGAGAGGAACATCCGGATTCATACGGATATCCACGCGCGCGCGGTTACCTTGCAATCGCACGCTCTGGATGGTGCCCACCGGGATGCCGGCCATGCGGACCTGGCTGCTTTTGGCAATGCCCATCGCATCGTTGATCAACGCATACACAACGTAGCCGTCGTTGCTGCTCGAGGATTTATCGACGAAGCGGTAGATCATCGCGCCGGCGACTGTCGTCACGGTGGCGAAGAGTCCAACCTTCGCCGCTGTCGAGATATTCCGCATCCGCAAGAGTGCAAGAACCTACCAAAACCAGCTTCCGCGGTCGACCATCGCTTCGTCTGCCCGTGCGCTCTGGCTTGTTCACGACTGCCAGCGCTGGTGCAGGAAGGCGCGCTCCGCTACGCTGATCGTCGTTGCTAGGCCGGTTTCTTCTTGTGTTGACGATTCTCGCTAGCGCTGCTTGCGGACCGAGTGTGGGGACTCAGCCTAAGCTTCCCGCTGGCAGTCACCGCTCGAGCGTCGCTCCGGAGGTCGTCTGGGCCCGAGAAACCCGGTCGCCGCAGCCCTTGAAGGGTAGCCCGGCACGGGGGCTTGAAGCTATCTATGCCGCCTGTGGCGAGGCGGACCAAGCCCTGGCGCGGGTAGCCGCGCGTGTTCTGGAACTTGACCAGGTTGGCGTGAAATTGGACGACACGAGTCTCAAGCTAGCGTTGCGAGTGGAAGGAGCCCCTTACGTTTGGCCACGCCGATGGCAAACAGAACTGCCGAATCCCAATGCTGCACAGAGCGTGCAAGCTTGGCAGGCTCGGCATTCCAAAGCGGGCGTGGCTCGCTGTGGCGCCGCACTCTTTCAGGCAGGTTCCGGCCACACTCGGTTGAGCGTTGTGGCCGCAGATTCTAAAGTGGATGTTGAGCCCTTCCCGCTCCGTGTGCGGGTTGGGCAATGGCTGACGTTTGCGGCGCGCGTCCACGGAGCCAGCGAGCCCGCGCTCTTTTTGCAGGGGCCGCGTGGGCGCCCACGTCAGGCTCTGGTTGCCTTGCATGGAGAGAACCTGAAAGCGCGGTTTGCGCTCTCCGAGCCGGGACTCTGGACCGTTCAGTTGATAGCGAACGGGCAAACAGGCCCGCTTCCACTCGCAGAAGCTTTGATCTTTGCTGATGTCGAGCCGAGTCAGGACCTGCATTGGCCAGCGGCACCCGGCGAAGCCGAGGACAATGAAGCGTTACCCGACAACCAGCGCGTACTCGCGATGTTAAACAGTGCTCGTGCCTCTGAGAAGCTGTTAGCGCTCAAGGAACGCGTGGATTTGTCGGCGATTGCCCAAGCGCACGCCGAAGCTATGCGCGATGCGGAAACGCTCGCCCACGATCTCGGGCAAGGGGGCGCAGCCGAACGCATCGTCGCCGCAGGCCACTCGGAGCAGTTCAGCTTGATTGGTGAAAACGTGGCTTCGGCGCTTTCAACTCCGCGGGCGCACCGCCTGCTGTGGTCGAGCCCCGCGCATCGTTTCACACTCTTGCGTCCCGACTTCGACAGCGTGGGCATCGGGACCGCGCGTGGCGAGGACGGGCGGCTTTGGGTCTGCCAACTCTTCGCCCGAACAAAATAGCAAAAGCCGGCGCTCGGGCGAGCAACCGGCTGAGCATTAGAAAAGACCGAAGGCCAGGCTCACTTGCTGTGAGGCGGCATCTTCGCTTCTTTGAAAACCACGTGCTGGCGCACCACCGGATCATACTTTTTGAACTCCAGCTTGTTGGTCTGGGTCCGCTTATTCTTGTTGGTGTAGTACGTGAAGCCGGTGCCGGCCGACGAAACCAATCGTACGTTGTCGCGCATGATAGAGGCTGGCTAGCATACGGCATCGGCTCTCGGCAAGCAGCCCATGTGATTTCAAACTTGTCGGTGACGACCTCTATCTCACTCAACGTCGAACAGAGATAGTAAGCATGCTTACTATCTTCTAAGGAACAAAAAGGCAGCTCGCCTGGCACGCCTGTGGCGCGGCCCCGCCCCGCCTGAGCAGGGGTTCAGCGTGTCGATTTGCTTGACTCCCAGAAAAGGACATGGCTATCTCCCGGTCCCCTAGCGAAAGTCCCCTAAAATGAAGCGCACTTATCAGCCTCACACTCTCAGCCGCCTGCGCACTCATGGTTTTCGCAAGCGCCTAAAGACCAGCGGTGGTCAAAAAATTCTTAAGAATCGTCGACGTAAGGGACGCTGGCGTCTGGCCGTCACCGCGTACGAGAAGTGAGCGCTGCGGCCGAAGGCCGCTTCTCGCCTCGTTCGAGGGTCCGCAAGAGATCCGAGTTTCTTTTCATTCAGGCAACAGCAAGTCGCGTTGTCACGCCGCACCTGGTTTTATTGGTGAGCGTGCGTGCGTCTGCGCGGAGCGAGCGCCTACGGGGGCCAGCTTCTGATTGTACACGGCTTGGGATCACCGTGCCAAAGAAAATGGGCTCTTCGCCGGAGCGGAGCCGCGCTAAGCGCTTGATTCGTGAGGCATTTCGGCAGCTACGGAGTTCGCTCGCGGCCGACGTGGATTTGGTAGTGATCGTCAGAAAGCCGCTTGGAGAGACGAAGCTTGGCGGCATCGTTGAGGAGTGGGAACGCGCCGAGCGACAAATCCAAAAAAGGATTGTTGAGGCTCGCGTCGTGGCACCAATCGGCTAAGCCTTGAGCGAGCACATGCTGGCCAGGCTGATTGTTTTACTGATCCGTTTGTACCAAAAGACTCTGGCTCGCTTGCTCGGTCCAAGTTGTCGTTTTGAGCCATCATGCTCGCGCTACACACTCGCCTGCGTCGAGCTGCATGGCCCGTTTCGCGGCTCATGGCTAGGCATCCGCCGCATCTGTCGCTGCCACCCATTCAATGCAGGGGGCTACGATCCACCCCCGCCGCTTTCTGGTCCCCCGGCCGATAGTCTCTGAAAACTTCGTGGGAAGTTTATTGGGCTTCTGGCAGAGCGTGCTAAAGGGGGCCCTCTCGTCGAAGCTCGCCGAGTCCAACACGTCTCTTTAGCGCAAGATATTATTCAAGATGGAACGCGACAGCGTCCTACGTTTTCTATTCATCGGTGGACTCATCCTCCTCCTTTTTACCCTTGGGCCTAAGCTCTTCGGGGGTGGCGGAAGCGCGTCCCAGCCGCTCAGGCCTGAGACGATTGCAATCTCTGCTGGCCCCGACGGGGAGCAGCTGTGCCACCTTCGGAATCCCGCCTTTCACGCCACGATTTCGAGTCGCGGCGCGTCGGTTAAGCACTTTGAGCTAACAACACCGAAGTACATCAAGTTCGGGAAGACTCAAGATCTATCGACCACGCCGGATCAGCCGTTTCGGCAGCAGCTCGCTTTTCTGTGGCGAAACGAAGCAGCGAAGCGGAAAGATATCCCGTGGCAGCTCGATTTCGATCTGGTGCGTTATGATCTGGTTCAGTCCAGCGCTCAGGAATGTGTGTTTCGGTATCGCGACGCCAACGTTGAGCTCACGCGGGTCGTTGCGTCGACGGCTAATCCGTACGAATTATTAGCAACCGCCACGATCAAGAATCTGGCACCGGAGAAGCGCGTTCATGCGCTCACCGTTCACACGGTTGCGTGGCGAACCCATCAAGAAGTCGCCGGACACATGTTTCGCGTTAGCCCGTTCGTCACGCACGTTGAGTGCATCGACAAGAGCGGCCACGCAACGCGACTGCGCGAACCTGATTTCGAGGCAGGGAAGTTCAGTGGCGAAGGTTTTCAGCCGACGGCGCTCAACCTGGGCGATTGGCATAAAATCCCAGGCGAGCCCGATATTGTCGCTGTTTCGAACGCCTACTTCTCACATGCGCTCATCCCGAAGTCAGCGCCAGCTGCTCCTGAATGTCAGCTTCAAATTGAAGAGCGCTGGGATAATGCGCGCCATGAAAAGTCCAGCGAAGATCCCAATGCCGGAGCGATGTATCGAGCCCGCCTCGCTTACCCCGCGCAAGTGCTCGATCCTGGGCAAGAGCAAACCTACAGCGTGCTCAGCTACGCGGGGCCGAAGGAGCGAGATGCGCTCAGTCGTGCAGGCGGTGGCCAACACCACGTAGAAGAGCTCATCGATCTCGGTTTCTTTTCGATCATCGCCAAAGTGCTGGTCGCGTTCCTCTTGAAGGTTCACAGCATCGTTCCCAATTGGGGCATTGCGATCATTGTCCTCACGATCACCGCGCGAACGCTGCTCTTCCCGCTCACGCTCCCGTCGATCAAGAGCATGATGAAGATGCGCGAGCTCAAGCCTGAGCTCGATGAGCTGAACATCAAGTACAAGAACGATGCTCAGGCCAAGGGCTTGGCGCAGATGGAGCTTTGGCGAAAGCACAAGGTCAATCCGCTCAAGGGTTGCTTGCCTCAACTCGCGAGCATGCCGGTCTGGTTTGCCCTCTACACAACTCTGCAGACAGCAGTTGAACTCTATAATATTCCGTTCCTGTGGTTCCCAGATCTTTCGCAGCCGGATCCCTATTTCATTCTCCCGTTCATCATCGGGTCCACATCTTTTGTGCAGCAGAAGATGATGCCCGCTCAGGGGGATCCTGCACAGCAAAAGATGATGCTGTATTTCATGCCGGCGATGTTTACCGTGTTCATGCTGTTCCTCCCCGCGGGGCTAGGCGTCTATATGTTCACCAACAGCTTGCTCGGAATTCTGCAACAACAGGGCGTGGAGGCCCATGTGAGGCGCACCCAGCGAATCGCAGCTTCACGCGCGATCGAGGTCAAGGTTAAGGGGTGAGGGTTTAGGATTTAGGAAAGGCAAGACCATGAGCGACAACACCGAAGTAGATCAAGCTTGGGGCGCAGAGAGCGCCGACGTGAAGGATGCATTTGCGGAGGATGGCGACAATCGGCTGGACGACGCAGCGCGTGCCGCGGCCGAAGAGGTGACCGATCCCGATGAGCGCGCCCAGGTGGCGCTCGACTTCGTCGCAGACGTGCTGCGCGAGATGGAAATGGAGTGTCGGGTTCGGCTGTTGAAGCCGAGGGAAGGTTCGGAAGGCGAAATCTACCTTGAGATCACCGGTAAGGATTCCGGGCGGATCATCGGCAAGAAGGGCCAAGTGCTGCAGGCGCTCCAGTTCCTCACGCATCGGGTGATCAATCGCCCTGGCGAGGAACGCCGCCACGTGCTCGTGGACGCAGAGGGGTACCGGTCCCGAAGGGATGATTCGCTGGCCACGATGGCTCAACGTCTAGGAGGCCAGGCCGTCAAAGAAGGCAAGATCATCACCTTCGAGCCGATGAATCCTCGCGATCGACGTGTGGTCCACCTGGCGCTGGCCAAATTCGAAGGTGTTATCACCAAGAGTGACGGCGAAGGCGACGATCGGCGCGTACAAATTATTCCCGTTCGTCGCGAACCCGCACGCGCTTAGCCCTATTCGTAAGCTCTTTGGGTCGGCCTCCCTGCCGAGTCCAGAGCCGTCGCATTGAGGCCGGGCTGGATGAGACCTGGATCTTCGTCCAAAACGGCATTCTTCCCACAATGGATAGGATGCCCCGCTTCTTTTGGCTCGTCTGTTGCGGAGGCGCGTCTAATGCTAATAAACCCATCGTCCAGAGTGGCATCCCCACGCCTCCGACTGTGGGAACTTGAACGAAGAGGAAGAACATATGCAGACGCTTGGTAGTACGCCTTCAAGGCTCTTAGGTTCGTTGCTTTTGGCCTCCGCGCTTCTAGGTTCTGGTTGCGGTCCCAAAGCTGTACGCGGAGAGAATGTCGCTGGCTTGGATGATCAGGCGATGGGCACCGGTCTCGACCGCCGGGACCTCGAGCGCATGCTGCACGAGAACATGCAGGCGTTGCAGAGCGCAGCGGTGATTAAGCGTTGGGAGGGCGAAAATCGGCCAGCAGTCGCGGTGCTGCCCCTTCGGAACGAAACCTCCGAACACATCGATAGCTCGCTCGACGCCCTCATCAGCGATATCGAGACAACGTTGGTGAACGCAGGCCACGTGCGTGTGATCAGCCTGGAGCAGCAGCCGGCACTCATGCAGCAGGCCAAGCAGCAAAATTCTCAGGGTTTTGACGCTCGGAATGCCACCCAATTGGGCAAGCAAATCGGTGCGCGTTACATCGTGACCGGTAAAGTCTTCAACAACGACGAGCGCCAAGATGGCGAGCGCCGCGTTCAGTACTTCATGTTCATTCAGGTTTTGGAGGTAGAAACGGCCGATATTCTATTCCAAAACAAGACGACGGTTACCAAGGCCATTCTCTAAGCGTTTCCGTCAAGCGGGTTGAGCTATGGCCGAAAGCCAGATCGGTCAGTACGGGGGGAACAAGCGCTCTCAAGGTGCGTCGTCGCAGGTGTCCCTTGTAGCAAGCTTGGCGGTGCGCCTGGCGTTCACCCTATTTTTCCTTACTGCTGTAGGGTGCGCTGATCATGCCTCGCGCATGGCTAAGGTGCGGACTGCTCTGGATGCCGGTCAGCCGAAGCAGGCACTGGTCGCGTTGAATAGCGCGTTGGATGTGGATAGGGCGGCCGAGCTCCCGAAAGATTTGGGTGGGGAGAAGGGCCTTCTGGTTTTGGATCGCGCCATGGTGCTTCAGCAGTTGAAGGACTACGGGCTTTCGAGCCGCGATCTTGAGATTGCCGATAAGCAGATCCAGACGCTCGATTTCTCACGCAATGCACTGGATGACATCGGCAAATACGTGTTCTCGGACGACACAGGCCCCTACAAAGCGCCCGCCTACGAGAAGCTGCTGATCAACACCATCAACATGCAAAATTACCTGCTGCGGGGTGATTTGAATGGTGCGCGCATCGAAGCGCGACGCCTGGCGGTGATGCAGAAATATCTGAGCCAGAGCGCAGATCCCGCTCAAGCCTTGCTCGGTCCAGGTAGCTACTTCGCTGGTTTCATTTTTGAGAAAAGCGGGAAGCCTGATGAGGCGCTGCGCTACTACGACGAAGCGTTGAGTTACGCTTCGTATCCGAGCCTTGAGCAGCCCATTTTGCAGTTGAGCACGCAGAGCGGCTATCGCAGCCCCAGGTTGCGCCAAGCACTCGAAGAGGCCGGCAAGGATGGGGCGAGCGTAGAAGCTCCGGGGGCCAGCCAAGCAGGCCAGGCCAGCCAAGCAAGCCAATCCGCTGAGCTATTGGTGATCCTCAATTACGGGCGCGTTCCTCCAAAGATCGCGCGCAGAGTGCCGATCGGGTTGGCGCTCACGTACGCGAGCGGGGCGTTGAGCCCCACTGATCGGGGCAAAGCTAATGCCTTGGCAGCCCAAGGCTTGGTGACGTGGGTGAATTATCCCGAGCTCGGCGCGGCGCACGGCCAATACGACACGCCCGAGGTAACGCTGGATGGCCAAGCGCTACCCATTGAGCAGCTTTCTGCCATCGATTTTGAGGTGCGGCGCGCCTGGGACCGCGTGAAAGGTGCTGTGGTCGCCTCCGCGATCACGCGCATGATCGCGCGGGTGGTCGTTGGGGAGGGGATCCGAAGGACATCCTCCGATAAGAATCTGCTGGCGCTGCTATTAAGCTTTGGCACCCAAGCGGCCCTCACCGCGGCGGATACGCCGGATACACGCAGCTGGTCCACGCTGCCCGCCAGAATGAGCGTGGCCCGCATCCGGCTCGCGCCTGGCAAGCATGTGATCAGCATGCTGGTTCGGGGGCGGCGTGAGACACGGACGATCGTGGTCGCACCTGGCGGCTGGGTGGCTGTAGGCGTTACGGCACTCAATTAATTTAGCCTAAAGACTGAAGCTTGCAGCCGCTGGCAAGCTCTGAAAAGCTCGGCCGTATGCAAACGAGAGCTGCTGTCGCTTACGCTGCCGGGAAACCATTGTCCGTAGAAACGGTGTCGCTCGCGGGGCCCAAGGCGGGCGAGGTGCTCGTGGAGATCAAGGCAACAGGCATCTGCCACACCGA
>JBBSBI010000013.1:0-51222 GCA_038251425.1 Polyangiales bacterium | reverse complement strand
GCCCTGCTTAACCGGTCGAAGAATAACCAAAGGGCAATCCTGGGAGTGTTTCGTGTGCGATCCTGGTCGGGCGGTGAGAAATTAGGTGTTTCATAGGCGAGCCCAGAAAATCGCACCTAAGCCGCCACAGGATTCTGCCGCTTTGAGGGGACCACTGGCTTCGGGCGAGCAGCTCGGCGAAAGCGACCCGCTCAGAACGGGAGGAAGATAACTTGGTCAGCCCATTCCCCGTCAGTGCTGCACTCGGCGAACAAGACGAGATCTGCCACAACTGCACCGATGGCGACTTGCTGCAAGATCGCCGCCACCCCGGCGTGATGCTGCCCTGCTCGGACACGCTGCCACGCGAAGTCGATCAAGGTCGAAACGTCGTGGGTCAAGATCACGCGCCCCTCCGCCGCTGCCCATGCGAGGACGGCCTCGTCGCTTGCTCCGCGCATCCCAACTTCTTGGATCCGCAGCGCATCGATCGCCGGCATTCGTCGCCGAAGGCCGCGCAAGATGTCCCCGTTGAAGTTCTCGTCCGCGAGCAGCCGCATCCCATGCCGCTAGCCTGAGTGCCGTCTCGCTAGCAGGCGCTGGCGAATACCGTCACTCGGCATACTGCCCTCGATCACTGTGCGCAGGGCTTGGGCTGAATTCACCCTCTTCGCAACGTAATCCCGTACCGCGGCTTCGTTGGTGAGCACGTACGAGATCACGGCATACACGTCAGCGAGTTCGACCGACGTATACTGTTGCGCAATCTCTTCGGCGGTCGCGCCAGCGTCGAACGCCAGGACGAGGGTCTCAAGCTGTATACGAGTTCCGGTGATACGGACGACACCGTCATCGTCGGCTACCAGCGGTGGCGGTCTTGCGGCGAAAGCGTGCATGGTGATAAGCAACGATAGCGCGCCGGCTAGCCCCACACCAGGAGCGCAGTGATCGCGCGATGACATGGGGCGCCAGCTCGCCTTCTTGGTCGAGCTCACGCTCCCCGGGGGAGATCCTCCCCAAGACGGCATTTGCGCCCCGGGGATGGTCTGACCGACCAATGGCGCTGGCATACCCTGTGTCCCTCCGTTACCTACCTTCAAAGGGTCCGAAGCGGGGAACAAGCATGAGAATTTTCATTCCTAGGATCATCTTCCGTTTCTCCAATCGACGGAGCTTTCTTTTGGTTGGAAGTTCACTACTCGTTGCGCTCCTTTCGGGGGCGTGCGCAGTCCGCTTCTTACGTTGTGGCAAGCGTGCCGAGCTGCAGGCGGCAAGACTGCCTATTGTGATGCGCTCTCGTGGGAGCACGAACGTTTAGCGATTCGGAACGTGGATCGCGTGACCCATGGAAGCGGCTGCCGCCTCCATCAAAGCCTCACCGAGCGTCGGATGCGGATGCACGGCCAGCGCGAGATCCTCAGCTGTTGCCACCATCTCCAGGGCCAACACGCCTTCGCTGATCAGATCGCTCGCCGAAGGGCCCACGATGTGAATGCCCAACACGCGATTGGAGGCTTTGTCCCGCACCACTTTCACAAAGCCCTCCGTTTCGCCGATGCTCATCGCGCGGCCCAACACGGAAAACGGGAACTTTCCCGAGGCAATATCATAGCCCGCCTGTTTCGCGGCTTCCTCGGTTAACCCCACCGTGGCGATCTCCGGATCGGTGAAGATGATGCCGGGAATGTGCTGCCAATCCTTGGCCGCAGCTTTGCCAGCGATCACCTCGGCGCACACTTCGCCTTCTTTTGAAGCCTTGTGCGCCAGCATCGGTGCACCGGAAACATCCCCAATTGCGTAGACGCCTTTGATATTCGTCTGGCAAAACTCGTCCGTCGGAATAAAGCCGCGGGGATCAATCTGCACGCCCAGCTCTTCGAGACCCAGCTCGCGTGAACGCGGCTTCATGCCGACGGCGACCAAGACCTGATCACACTCCACGATTTGGCTCTTGCCCTCTGCGACAACCGTCACTGCTACGCCGCCCCCTGGCAGCTTCTTGCAGCTCTCCGCGCGCGTACTCTTCAGAATCACGCCCCCTCGCTTGGTGATCTTGCGTTCCACCACTTTGACGCACTCGGGATCCGTGCCGGGCAAAAGATTCGGCGTGAGCTCCACGACCGTGAGCTCAGTGCCAAAGCTCTGGTACACCATGCCTAATTCAAGGCCGATCACGCCGCCGCCGATCACCACCAAACGCTTGGGGATCGCTTTTAGGCTAACGGCCTCGCGAGCGCCGATAATGTTTTGACCGTCAAATTCAAAGCCGGGCACCTGGATCGTCGCGGAACCTGTGGCGATCACAATGCCCTTCTTGGCCGTGAGGCGCCGCACACTGCCATCTTTGCCCTTCACCTCAACGGCATTCGCCGCCACCAGGCGACCCCTGCCCTCCACGACCTCAGCGCCGTTGCTCTTCAAGAGCCCACGCACGCCGCCGGTGAGCTTCTTCACGATGCCGTTCTTCCAATCCTGCATCTTGATGGGGTCCACGCGCACTCCATCGAGCAAAATGCCATGCCCGGCCATTTCCTGGGCCTTCGTGTAGAAGTGAGCGTTGCTGATCAGCGCCTTAGAAGGAATGCAGCCCCAGTTCAGGCAGACGCCGCCGTATTCCTCTTCCTCAACACAGGCCACCTTCTGGCCCAATTGCCCTAACCGAATGGCACACACGTACCCGCCAGGACCTCCACCCACCACAATTGCATCGTATTCAGCGTTCATGCCCGCGATTTACTCCGCTTGGCGAGGTGAAACAAGCCAGAGCAGCTGCGAGCGTGTCTGGGTCGACCGCTCGCGGATCACCTCGCATGGCTTCTAAACGAGCTCGCGCGCCAGGCACCCGCGCCACACCTGCCGCGACCACCGCGAAATGGCGCTTGTCTCGCGACCACGCCCCCAACCCCTTTAAAATCGCGGCCTGAGCTTCCGCATCACCCAAGCGCGCCAAGCTGGTGGTCGCGTGCCAGACAAAGGAAGTCTTGATCGAATACGGCGGCGGAAAAGCACGCCGACGCAAGCCCGGCATGGCAGCCTGCATCCCCAACTCACCCGCCAACTCGATTGCCGCGAGTTCGTCCTCAAGATCGCGGATCTTAAACGTTGCGTTCAGCACCTCTGAAATGATCGACGTGGCCAGCGCTAGCTCCCGGCGCACTAAAGCCAAGCCCACCGCGAGCCGTACTCGTGAGCTTTCGTGCGCTGCTTGCTGGCGTAACGCCGCGACTATTTCTCCCGTGTCCTTGGACGCTGAGAGCCAGTGCTCGTCCAGAAGCCGAATCGCCAAATACGCTACCTCGACATCATCATCGCGCGTGGCTCGTAGCAGCTGCGAACGCGCAGCCTCCGGTTGAATTTGCGTCAAGGCGAGCAGCGCCTGAAAGCGAAAAGCTGGTCCTTCTGCAGCTAAGAATTTTTCGAGTGCACGCACAATTTCCGGACTCGATGCCCCCACTTCTCCCAAGGCCAAGATGGCCATCTGTCGAACCTCCAGTGCCTCGTCTGTTAGCGCTTTCAGCAAAGCGGCGGCCGATTCCAAGGCCCGCGCGCTCCCGAGCGCCATCGCAGCTTCCCGACGCACGCTGGGATCCGCGTCTTCCCGCAGGATCCGCGCCAGCTCCCCACGTGCCTCCAACCCATCACTCGATTCCGCATGCCGGCCCAGGTCAACTACAGCGGCACGCCGCACTCGCACTTTTCGGTCACGCGCGTCCGAGAGCGCAGCGCGGAGTGTGCGCGGCAGTGGGCTCAGACCGAACATTGCAACCGTGAGCTTACAGCCCCGCGCTGCCAGCCCCAGGCAACCGGCTGGATTGACCCGCTCCCGAAGAGCCCGCTCCCGGAGAGCCCGAAGAGCCACCGGCATTCACAGCCGCTGGATAAACAAACGGCTTGTCGGTTCCCGTGCAAACTTCCGGAGTGCCCATCACGACGGATGCTGGCCCGCTCGCAGGCACCGCGCACACCTTCCCGGAATACGAGCCCCGCTCCACTACCATGGCGCCAATCGGATTGTCAGCTTGACTGAGGTCCAGGCATTCATAGCCGGAGCGACAATCTGACGTGCGGCCGCAGTTGAGCATGCAGAAGGTCTGTTGCAACCGGGTATCGCCGGAAGAGCAACCCTCTTTTGCCGACACTGTGCGCTTAAACGCCACACAAACGGCTTCTTCGGGACACCCTCCCGGCTCGCAGTTGAATAGGGTGCAGTACCCGCCCGGCTGGGTGGGGTCACACCGTCGATCCCCAGCGCTGGAGCAATCAGTCGAAATTTGGCACTTATCGCCGATTTCTGGGGCGCAGCTCACCAGCAATAGGCAAGCGAAAAAGAAGGCGCGAAATGCAGAAAGCATGAAATTCGGGGGGACCTTAGCGGTAGCTTCCGCCGATTACCACGAGATCCTGAGTGGATCCGCGATCAATAAGGGATCACCCTGGGCTTGCGGGCACAAGCCCTCCGGCTTAGCCTTGAGCCGTGAGCTTTCTTACCCGCACCGCACTTGGAGCCTTGGGAGCTGCCTTTTTGGGCGCGCTCGGCTGCTCGGTGAATGCGGAGCAGGGTCCGGGCGATTCGCACGTAGAAAAGCCGTTCGCGTTGATTGCCGTGGAGCGGAGCAGCCTCGTGAATTCGAGTGAGCCAGCGCGAGCGCAGGCCATCGTTGGCTTTGCCAAGTTGGCTGCTGGTCAGCAGGCGTCCGCGCGCAGCCTCGGAGGTCTTGGTCTGCGTTTGCCCGAGCTGAATCAATGCGTGCATTTTCCGAGCGCTGAGTCAGGTGCGGGCGCACTTGAATTCGTCGATGCGGGGAATGTGATCATCGATGTCGCCGGCGCTCGCACGTCCCTCGCCCCCCGAGCTTTGCCGACAGTGGCCGATTTGATCTCGGGGGTGATCTACACCTCGCGCGATCAAGACGCACTCCGGTTACCCGCGCAGAGCCAATACTTCGTGCACGCTCTCGGCGGGGAGGTTTCAGGATTCGAAGCCACCGGTTCAGCGCCGAAGCCACTGCACGGCATCAATGTCGGCGGGCAAGCTCTTGAGGGCGTAGCTCAAGTATCTACCGCCCTCCCGCTCGATGTGAGTTGGGAAGAGGGCGATGCGAACGACATCATGCTCGTCGAAATGGGCGGCGCGCAGGGAGGCATTGCTTGTGCCTTTCGCGATGATCTCGGTGCCGGCACGCTCTCCGCACAGGGTGCCAGCAAGGGCCCCGGGCGTCTCTCCTTCCACCGGATCCGAACACTCAGCTTGGGCCAAAAGAGCGGCGAGCTAAGCTTCAACTTCGAAGTGACTCTACCCGTCGAAATTCGAGAATAGCGTCGCCTGGGTGGGCGGCCCTTGGCGCACGGCGCGCCAGTGTTTATAGAGGGGTCCTTTCTCGACCTCCACTAGCGCATCCCAATGAGTGTTTTGCACCGCGTCTACTTCATTCCGGGGATTTTCGGGTTCGGACGCCTCGCCGGGTACGATTATTTTCATCACATGCGAAGTGGGCTCGAGCGGCGTTTCGCCGCCGCGGGGTTGCGCGTTTCGATTGAAGACGTCCCAAGTCCGCCCACTTCTTCGGTTCGTCACCGCGCGCGGGTGCTCGCTACGACCTTGCGCGATAGCGCGGGCTCCAGTTCTGACCCCATCCATTTGGTAGGCCATTCTACAGGCGGGCTCGATGCGCGGCTGGTGCTCTCGCCCGCAGCTGAGATCGGCTTGAGCGAGGAGGCGCTCGCCTGGCGCAGCCGGGTCCGCACAGCGGTTTCTATCAGCACGCCCCATTACGGAACACCGCTCGCGGGCTACTTCACCACCGTTTCGGGCGCACGCGTTTTATACGCCGTGAGCTTGCTCACGGTGGTCTCGCTTTCAGTCGGCGAACCCTCACTGGCAATCTTCTCGCGTTTGCTCTCTGGGCTCGGGGGCGTTGATTCTCTGTTCGGTGAGAATCTGAAACTGTTCAGCAAAGTGACCGATTCGGTGCTGCGATTTGTGGATCGCGAAGGGCGCGCCGAGATCGTGAATTTTCTCGGAAAAGTCCGCGTGGATCAGGGCGGCATCATCCAAATCATGCCTGAGGCCATGGACCTCTTTAACGCCACGACGCGCGATGCAGCGAACGTCGCCTACGGCTCGATCGCCACCTTGGCGCCCCGCCCCCGCTCATTGCGCCTCGCTACACGCATTCGCTCACCGTACGCGGCTCTCACCGCAACCCTCTATTCCACCCTCTATCAATTCACGAGCCAGCGGCCAGCGAGCTACCCCTACGCAAAGCTCACGGCCCAGCAGGCCGATATGCTCGAAGGAAAGCTGGCACGCTCCGTGGCTGATACCGAGAACGATGGCATCATCCCGACGCTCAGCATGATCTGGGGCAAGCTCATCTGGGCCGGCGAAGGCGATCATCTCGATGTGCTCGGACACTTTCACGATGACGTTCGCCCCGGAGCGCACGTGGATTGGATGACGAGCGGCGCGCACTTTACACGCGCGCGCTTTCACGAAGAACTGGATTGTTTAGCGCAGTTTCTGATTGAGAATTCTTAGTCTAAGACGTTTTCTACTAGAACTCGATACTTCAGTGCGCAGGGGGCGCAGGGGGCGCAGGGGGCGCAGGGGGCGCAGGGGGCGCAGGCGTACCCTTCCCCGCTTCTGATTTGCCTACCTCTGACTTGCTAGCTTCTGATTTGGCAATGATTCGAAACTTGAGTTCGCGGGGCTCACCCGCGCGCTGATAGCTCACAATCAGCTCTTTCGCCTGCTTCAACGCTTGGAAGGCGTCGTACGCTTGAGTCTCGCGTTCAATGGGCATGCCATTAACAGCTGTCACAACATCGCCCCTCTGAATATCCACGCCTTGCCAGAATTCTTCTGGAGCCAGATTAACGATCTGAAATCCCCGAAATGTTCCATCTTCTAACTTGGGCTGGACCTCGACATGTTGGAGGAAGCGACCCAATCCCGAGTCAACCGCATGCAGCAGATCGTCGCGCCAAAGCGCTCCCGCCGGAGGAGGCAGCGCTGGACCTTGCGACGCCGCCGGACGCTCTCGGTGAGGCACCCCCGGTGGGGGCGCGGGTGAAACTGTGGGTGGTGGCGGGGCCGAAGCACAGCCGAAAGCCAAGACTGCTGCAATGATCAGGAGAGGGTCGCGCACGCGGCGAGTATCTCCGAGCCCTCGCTTCAGAGCAAAACAATTGCGTCGAGCTCGCCACGTGCCTGGCACTACGGAGCGCTCAAAGCGCTAGCTCGGGTAGCTCCCGAGATACCGCGGAGACAATTCGCGCGGTGACTTCCGTTTCGGAGCCCTCCGCCGAAACCTGAACCACATGGTCTCCCGGCGCAAAGCGCTCCGCCCTGCCATACGCCTCGGCGAGGCGGGCTTGAAACTCGCTCACTTCAAACAGCTCCCGCTCACCGCCACGTGACTCACGGCGCATTTCGGCCGCCGCCGCGGAGATCTGCAACACCACGGTCAAATCGGGCGCGAGCGACCGAGCGTTTAAGCTGGTGACCCAGGCGAGGGCTTCCGCTTCGCTGTTCGCGGTGAGTGATTGATAGATGAAGCTCGACAGCCGATACCTGTCGCTCACCACCACATGTCCCGCCGCAAGCCCCGGCAGCACCGTGCTCTCCACATGATCCATCCGATCAGCGGCAAACAAAAGCGCCAGCGCCGGCCAACCGAGAACATGCGGGGGCGCACCAGCCTCCGCATGCAAACGATGCTCGAGCGCTTGCCGAATCAGTTGCCCGATTGGGCCTTTACTGGGTTCGAAGGTTCGCGTCGTCGTGTGCCCCTTGCGCTCCAAGAAGGCACACAGATGACCCGCTTGAGTGGTGGTGCCCGAGCCATCCAGGCCTTCGAGAACAATGAAGGTGCCGCGAGTTGCCATCACCCACGGGCTCCGGGGACATTCGGAGGACCATCCTGCCCGAGGACAACATTGTCGATCAGTCGTGTTTTCCCCGAGAAGACAGCAATCGCCAGCACGCAAATCTGGGGCAGCTCGGCTTCGTCAGTGTACGGCACGAGCGTCTCGGGGTGCACAAAACTCACATATTCGACGCGCAACTCGGCCTCAGTGAAGGCCGCCACCACGCGCGCTCGCAAAACACCTGAGTGGCGTTGGTCCGCGCGATGTTCGGCTACCGCCAGCGATAAAGCCTTGGGGATCGCTAACGCGCGCGCGCTCTCTTCGATCGAAAGATAGGCATTCCGAGAACTCAACGCCAAACCGTCCACTTCGCGAACGATCGGATGGCCAACAACACGCACCGGCAAGTGGAGATCCTGCACCAAGCGTTCAATCACCTTCAGCTGCTGATAATCTTTGCGACCGAAAACAGCCACACACCGCCCTGTCAGTGCTAACAGCTTCGTGACCACCGTCGCCACACCGTCGAAATGCCCGGGCCGAAACGGGCCACACAGGTGCTCTGTCAAGCCGCTCACTTGAACGCGCGTCGCATCACCCGGCAGGTACATGTCCTCAACGTTCGGCGTAAAAATCACACTCGCCCCAGCAGATTCACACTTCTGGCAATCCCCCACCAGATCCCGCGGATAACGCTGAAAGTCTTCATTGGGCCCAAATTGAGTAGGATTCACGAAAATTGTGACCACCACGCGCGTTGCGTGCTGGGCGGCTTCCCTCACGAGCGCCAGATGCCCTTCGTGCAAAGCACCCATCGTGGGAACAAGCCCCAGCGTATGCCCCTCAGCTCTGAGCTCCTCGCAGCAGGCTTGGAACTCCGCGGCTGAGCTAATGCTCCGGGCCTTCATGCGTCTTCATCCGCTTTCGGCCCGTAACCCTCGGGCAGCTTCTCCCTTTCCACGACGGGCTCGGTGCCACTCAGCTCACCGAGCACACCCAAAGGCGCGCGAAATGTGTGCTCTTCGGCTGGGAATTGGCCACTTTCTACCTCGCGCACATAGCTCCTGGTGGCTTCGACAATCTGCTCTCCCAAAGCGGCAAACCGTTTCACGAACTTCGGCTGCAGCTCGCGATACATCCCAAGAAAATCGTAACACACCAATACCTGCCCGTCGCAGGCGGGCCCAGCCCCAATGCCAATCGTGGGGATGCTCAAAGCCGCGGTGATCTTCTGCGCAAGCTCGGCGGGAATACCCTCCAAAACGATGCTGTACGCACCCGCTTGCTCAATCGCCTGCGCATCCGCCAACAGGCGCGCCGCCTCGGAAGCCGACTTGCCTTGAACGCGAAAGCCCCCCATGGCGTGAATCGACTGAGGCGTTAATCCAATGTGTCCCATCACCGGAATACCGCAGGCCACAATGCTCCGCACCTGTTCGGCGACCGCCTGCCCACCCTCCAGCTTCACCGCTTCGCACGCGCCCTCCTTCAGCAAACGCCCTGCATTGTGCACCGCTTGCTCGGGACTCTTCTGGTAGCTCATGAACGGCAGATCGCCGACCACGTGTGCACGCTCCGTGCCCCGGGCGACGGCGCGGCCGTGATAGCAAATCTCGTCGACCGTCACTGGCAGGGTGTTGGAAAGCCCTTGCACCACCATCCCCAACGAATCCCCTACGAGAAGAATGTCGACGCCTCCGGCATCCAGCAAGCGCGCCATGGTGGCGTCGTAGGCAGTCACCGCCGCAATCTTTGGCCCCGCGCCCTTCCGTTTTCGAAGTTCGAGGGCGGTTAGCTTCTTAGGGGGCATGGAGCGATGAAATCAGCCGTCGACCTTGCGACGCAAGCCCGAAAATTTTCGCACTGAAGCCGCGCCTGTATCGCGAGCGCCGCCCGTGTCTCCCACTGCGTGCTCTTGAGCCACAGCTGCCAGAACTTCCCCAACTGCGGTCGTCAGACGCTCGGTTCCTAAATCTTTATCGACAATCCGACCAAACTCCAAAGCCGCCGCCCGGAGCGCGACATCGCGCGATGCGGTAAAGAACACCACTTGCTGTGCGCGCTCTCTTTCGAAGAGCCACGCTGCTAACTCGACCCCATCCCCATCCGGCAACTCCAGATCCAACACTGCGAGATCGAACGGGCCTTCACACTCTTTCGCACGCGCGAGATTGGCGGCCCGCTCCACGTCATGCCCCAGACGTTGCAAGCCGATGGCCACGACTTTAGCCAACGGCGGATAGTCCTCCACGAGAAGTACGCGGCTCATCTCGTGGACTCTAGTCACAGCTCACGGTCTGCGCCATCCCAAGAAACAAATTGCTATGGGGAGACATGGGTTGCTTGCCTGGAATCGGGGGCCGATGTACAGCCCCAGCGTTCCGAGTACCCGGCACCCCAAAAGCTATGTTGCCTCAAGCGGAAGAGCCACTGAAAGCTGAAGCGCTCAGACTCTACAGGCGCTACCGCGACGAGATCGTGCTTGAGTTTGGCCTCTGCCCCTGGGCTGAACGGGCACTTAGCCTCGGACATGTCGCAGAGCGGGTGCTGTTGGGCGACCCTGAAACGGCCATAAAATCGGTCTCGGGAGTGGTCGCAGAACTGGTGCAGTCAGAGGCGATCGAAGTCGCTCTGCTGATATTCCCAGAATTTGAGCTGGGGCGAGCGAATTTCGACCGTTTTGCTCAGCACGTGCGAAACACCCTGGAGGGCACCGACCACGGCACCGTTTTCGCGTTGGCAGCCTTCCACCCCATCGCAGAACCCAACCGTGGGACGAGTGAACGCTTCATTCCTTTCCTCAGGCGAACCCCCGATCCCACACTGCAGCTGGTGCGCTACAGCGTGCTCCAACGCGTGCGCGAGGGAACACCGCAAGGCACGCATTTTTTGGACCTGCAGACGTTCGACCCCACGATGTTAGCGAGCTTGAAGGAAGAGAAATCATTGCGCGAAAAAATCGCCGATAGAAATCTCCTCGAAGCGGAGCGCGTGGGAATCCAAACGCTGGAGCAGATCTTTGGAGACATTCAAGCGGATCGTGCACGCAGCTATCAGCGCTTAGCTGACGCAGCAACACCCGTTGACAGCCCCTAATCCAGCGGCATTAGATCTTGAGTGTTTTTCTTGAAGTGAGCAGTAGTGGAGATTCGGCACCGCACCCGGGCAGAGGTTGAGTTCCAGGTGGAGCAGGGGCGGGCGCGGAGCTGAATTTCCGGGCAAGGCGAAGAGAAGGCTCGGTGTTTGAAGGCACGGGACAAAGGAGCGCCTTGCCCAGAAATTCAGCCGGTTTGAGGAAGTGAGAATTTGGTCTCCCCAGGAATCTTTACAGGTTAACATCTGCCACTCCGAATGTCTCCCTTAAATCCTAAAAACGAGCTCGATGGCGGGCTCGGGCGCCGTCCTTGCCACCCTTCGACCAACTCGCGCTGCCTTTTTCGGCGCCCGAGCCCGCCATTGAGCCCCGCGCCGCTCCAACCCAAACGGGCTCAACTGGCACGCCTGCGGCGCGGCCTCGCCACTACTTTTGCGTCGTGCGGGCGTGCCCCTCCCGCAGCGACCCGAAAGGGCGCTGCCGGGGAGGGGCGGCTGCCGCGCTGCGCGGCAGCGGGGTGGGCATCAACACCAACTTGGTGTCCACTTCACCAGCTCAAGATGGAACAATTTCGATCACTTACCGATCAAACCGAAGGCTTACCGCTAGGTCACTAGCAGCTAACCGCTCAACACACGGTGTGCATCCAACCGTGCGGATCGGGTGCAGTTCCGTGCTGAATCGCCAACAATTGTTCGCGAAGCTGCATCGCCACTGACCCTGCATCGCCGCCCTTGATCGACCACTCTCCGTGCGCAGTCTTCACGGTCCCAACGGGCGTGATCACCGCCGCGGTGCCGCAGGCAAACACCTCCGTCATGCGCCCGCTTTCAAGATCTGCCTTCCACTCATCGACGGAAATGAGCCTTTCCTCCACCGCAAACCCGTTGTCATGGGCCAACTCCAGAATACTGGCGCGCGTGATGCCCGGCAAAAGGGAACCCGTCAGCTTGGGGGTTACCAGCTTCACGGCGCTCCCGTCGCGGTACACAAAAAAGAGGTTCATCCCGCCCATCTCCTCAACGTATTTGCGATGCACCGCATCCAGCCACACCACTTGATCACACCCTTCAGCGAGCGCTGCTTGCTGAGCGACCAAGCTTGCTGCGTAGTTACCCGCACACTTCGTCGCGCCCGTGCCACCAGGAGCTGCGCGCACGTACTCCGTGGAAACCCACACGGAAACCGGCTTGATGCCCTTCTTAAAATACAAGCCAGAAGGGGAACCGAACAGCACAAACAGATACTTTTTCGCGGGGCGCACGCCTAAAGCAGCTTCCGTGGCGATCATCAACGGCCGCAGATACAGGCTCTCACCGACGGCATTTGGAACCCAACTCTGCTCCTGGCGAATCAGGCTATCTGCAGCAAGAATGAACAAGTCTTCCGGCAGCTCGGGCATCGCCAGCCTGCGTGCCGAAGCATTCAAGCGTCGGGCATTTTGTTCAGGGCGGAATGCCTTGATGCCACCATCTGGCTGTCGATAAGCCTTGAAGCCTTCGAAGATGGCTTGGCCGTAGTGGAGCACGCTGGCCGCGGGATCCAAAGTGAGTGCCTGGTACGGCGAAAGCAACGCTTGTCCCCACGTGGCAGAACTCGCTTCCCCGGTGCTCATGTCGCACGGGATCGTCACCATGTGTTCGGTGAAAAGCTGACCAAAACCCAAGTCCTTCATGGCCTGGGTCCGTTCTTCGGCGCTGAGGGGCGAGGCTTTTGGCTGGAACGCGATGCGAGAATCCGTCGACATGTCGAGGCGCTGTAATAGCACGGCCCCGGGAGTGCCAAGCCAGTCTGTCCGTCGCTTTTTCTGGGTGCACTGCCGACACAAACCCTAATGCGTGCAGTTTTTGCCCTAATTTTATCGACGTCGCGAGAGTTGACTGATCCGCCGCTGGGGGACTGGGCTAGGCTCCGCGGGTGCAGCAGCGCGTGCAGTTCTGGAAGTATGGCGGCCCCGAGGTACTCCAACCGGTCCCCTCCGAGCCCATGGCGGTGCCAATGGCCGATGCCGTCCTCGTGCGTCACACGGCCATCGGCGTGAATTTCATCGACACCTACCATCGGAGTGGTGTGTACCCGGTTCCGAGTTTCCCATCGGGTATCGGTGTTGAAGCCGCCGGCACCGTTGAAGCCGTCGGACCGTTAGCGCCACCCGCACTTCTGGGCAAAAGGGTTGCCTATGCTGGAGGCCCGGTGGGCGCCTACGCCGATGCTCGCCTGATGCCCGCAGATCGACTCGTTGTGTTGCCCGACGACATGGAGGACTCCATCGCAGCAGCTGGACTCCTCAAGGGGATGACGGCTGAGTACCTGATTCGGCGTGTGTACGCGGTGCAGCCGGGCGAAACTGTCGTGGTGCATGCGGCCGCGGGTGGCGTTGGGCTTATTCTCTGCCAATGGCTGCAGCATCTCGGCGCCACAGTGATTGGAACGGTGGGAACAGAGCAAAAAGCCGAACTGGCACGCGC
This sequence comes from Polyangiales bacterium, assembly GCA_038251425.1. Taxonomy (GTDB): domain Bacteria; phylum Myxococcota_A; class Polyangia; order Polyangiales; family Polyangiaceae; genus JBBRRP01. The sequence goes on along the minus strand of JBBSBI010000013.1, from coordinate 37,812 downwards.
CAATGGTTGCACGTATCCGGTGGTCCTTGGAAAGGAGGATTTGGTCGCAAGAGTCCGCGAGTTGACAGCGGGAGTCGGCGTCGGTGTGGTGTATGATTCAGTTGGCAAAGATACCTTTGAGGGCTCGCTCAACTGCTTGAAGCCGCGAGGTTTGCTCGTTTGTTTTGGCAATGCTTCGGGCAAGCCGGATCCGTTCGATGTGGTGCGCTTGGCGGAGAAGGGCTCGCTCTTCCTCACTCGGCCCACCCTTTTCCACTATACATCAACGCTGGAAGATCTCGCGCTCAGCGCTCAGCGCTTCTTTGATGTCGTAGCAAACGGAGCCGTTAAAATTCATGTGGGTCAGCGCTTTTCACTTGGACAAGCTGCTGATGCGCACCGTGCCTTGGAAGCACGCCAAACGTTTGGGTCGACGATTTTGGTGCCCGAGCTATGAGAACTCGCGCCTGGGATGTTGCCGTCCTGCTCTTCGATGAAGTCGATCTCTTGGACGTGACCGCCGTGCTACACGTCCTCTCAGAAACAGGGCGCCACTATAACTTCAGACCCTATCGAATCACCTTGGCGTCGGTGTCCGGGCGGCCTGTCACAAGCCGAGCCCAAGCCACACTGGTGCCCCAGAAGGCTCTGAGTGAGCTAGAAGTGCCTGAAATATTGCTGATTCCGGGTGGGTATGGCGCGCGGCGGTTGCTCGAGGATGCGCCCGCAGTTGAGTGGCTCACCCGCACCGTACCACTCACGGAGTGGACACTCACTGTTGGCGAAGGCGTGCTCCCCTTGGCGAAAGCGGTGCCCCTCGGGCCAGCACGGGTGCCGGCCTCCGAAGATGTCGCGAGATTGCTCGTCGAGTTTGCGCCACAAGCTCACATCGATTCGGGAGCGAGCGTAACCCTCGAGGGCAAGCTGGGCTTTGCGAAATTGAGTGCCCACGCACTCGATTTAGCTCTCGAGTTAGTTGCCGCAACGCTGGGTCAAACTTTCGCCCAGCGAACTGCCTGGTCGATTGGACACCGTTGGGCCCCACTCCAGGCCGACGTATTAAAGGCCGAAACGCTCATCACGACGTGAGCCCTTGAGAGAGGCCGGACGCGGGAACTGCAACTCATGACCGCGGGCTCGAAGGATCCCACGCCCCTCGCCCTGAACACCAAAACACGATCGTCACTTCGCCTTCTCCGGTTTCTGAGCGGCACCACAGGTAGCCGAAAGCAACTGCAACGCTCGCCCGCGCGGCTGAGCCAGCAACATTCGCCCCCGGTTGATTCCGAGCACGCGGGCTCTTGCTAACGCTGGTTCGTTCGAAAACGCGGGGTTGACGTCTTCGCTGAGCGCTTCGCTCAGGCGCGCGCCCCCAGCCTCATCCCCCACTAGCAGCTGGAGAAGCGCTGGCCGACGTCCTGAATCCAGCAATAAGTCAGGGGCTCCTGGCTCCCAAGCGCCGGCCAGCGAGCGCCGCCGAACCGAACCATCCGGCAAAACACGAGCCAACTCGATCGTTTCCCGCTCAACACCCGGCGCAGCTTCATTGCGAAACGCCACAATCAGTGCGCCCGCCGCATCTACCGAGCAATCATACGCCAACACTTGCCCAGTCGGCTCGGAGATATTCAGTGGCTTTCCGAGGGGCTTTCCAGCCCCATCCAGCAACACGACTTGTAAATAACGCCGCTCCGAGTCCACCAGGTGAGTATCCCCCGGCGTCCCCGCGTTCTCATCGCTCGGCACAGCACGCGGTGGCGCTTTTTCGATACCTTCGCTCGCGGCCCACACCAACCAAAACGCATCGCCTCGTGCGACCAAGCGCGGAGCTTGCGCATCTAAGAGAGGAGGAGAAATCAGGAAAGGCTGCCCGGGCTTGTCTAATGTCGTCGGGCTGAAGGCAATTCCACGGATCACACTGTGGCCCTTCGGCTTAGCTTTCTTGTCAAAATCGTCCCAAACGAGCAACGTTTGGTCGTGCACGGTGGCCAGCGAGAAGGCATCCGAATCGTCACGCCCCACGGCCAGCTCTTCGCCAAAGTGCACCACCGGCTTTAGGTTCACGGCGCTCACGCTCGCGAGGCGCAGCGTCTTGCCAGCAGCATCGGTATCCGGGATGGCGGCCAGCAGAACCTGCGAATTGAGCGCGAGCTCTGGCGCCGGACCGCCCCCGTGCACAGTGCCCAACGCCACGGAAACTCCCCGGTTCGCATCAGCGGGCACCCAAACAACCTGAGCTTCCAAGCTCTTACCGACAGGAACCAGTGCGCCCACACCAAACCCTCCATAGGCGCTCACGACACCTCCCAGGTCCACTCCAAATGGCAGATCGATAGCATCATCAGCGTCGGCACTGGTTCGCCCCGGATCACCCAGCGTGAAGCCGGAACCTGTACCCAACTGACACAGCGACGGAGGCGCGCTCTCCGCGTTGCCCGCATTGACCGGTCCCGCTCCCCCTCTACCCTGTTCGGCGGGCAGCTCCTCCGCCGCAAGCTCAGTGAGCGGCACGACTTCAGGCGGGAAATCTTGCTTGGGCTTCGGCCTCGCGCGACACCCGAGCTGGACCATCAACAGACAGCTCAAACAAGCTACTTTACTGGGTGTCTTCCATCGCATTTTTGGCCTCACCCGCATACACAGCGCTGCACTCGCGAGCAAGCCCCCCAGGCGCTACGCTCCCCGCTTGCCACACTGCCCAAGCATCGGCACGCTGTGGCTCACATCGACGGTACTAGCGCTCCTGTGACTCCACCCAGCAAAGCTCAGCCATACGAACCGAACCGTTGGTTGCGGCGTGTCTATGACCAAGCCTTCCGCGGCATTCAGGTGGACCCGACGTGGGCGGAGGCCGTGCGCGCTCTCTCTAATGGTGGCACGGTGGTGTATGTGCTGCGCAGCCTCAATCTGGTCGATTTCCTCGCACTCGATCACCTCACCCGGCAACACGAGCTCCCCCGTATCCGATTCGTCAACAACCTTGGCCTCGGCATGCTCAATCCGCTCAATTCAACCTGGGCGGAAGCGTTAAGCTCTGCGCGCCCAGCAGAGAAGCTCACGGACGCCTTGCAGCAGGGGGGCTCTGCAGCACTCTTTCTGAAACGACCTCCGAGCGTGCTCGACATTGCAGCGGGGTCGAGTGGCGAACGCGGCCTCACCGAGGGCGATGACCTGATCCATGCGCTGCTTGAAACTCAACGGCGCCAAGAAAGGCCCGTGTTCTTAGTTCCTCAGGTCTTCGTGTGGGCGCGAGGTCCTGACACGCCCGGCTCCAGCCCTTGGAACGCGCTGTTCGGGTCTCGCCAATGGCCCTCCCCGACTCGCACGCTAGCACAGCTGCTGCTCAACCGCGGCCACGTCACGCTCAGGCTCGGTGAGCCGCTGAATCTGAAGGAATACCTGCAACAAACTGGGGAATTGAAGGACGCCTCACATGTGCGTCGCATCACCTACGCCGTGCTTCGGCGACTTGAACGCGAACGCCAAGCGGTGGTGGGTCCTCGCGCCAAAGCTCCGGAACGCATTCGCAATGAAATTGTGCGCAGCCCGCGACTTCGGCGCACGATTGAAGAGCTCGCCGGAGATCGAACGGATCAACGCACCGTGCTCACAGCTCGCGCCCTCCAGATGTTGGAGCAGCTGCAAGCAGCACCGGATCTCTCGACGTTGAAGGCGCTCGAGGTGCTTCTGCATCGCGTCTTTAACCGCCTGTATGCCGGGATTGAATACGACCCCAAGGATATCGAACGCATACGCGCCGTGGCGCGACGTGGCGCGTTGATCCTGCTCCCGAGCCACAAGAGCCACATTGATTATTTGATATTGAGCTACATCTTCAACGAAGAAAATCTCCCACTGCCGTTCGTCGCTGCGGGAGATAACCTGAATTTCTTTCCTGCCGGGCCCATCCTGCGCCGCGCGGGCGGTTTTTTTATTCGACGCGCGTTTCGGGGGGATCGTTTGTATGCCGCCGTGGTGGATGCTTACGTCCGTCGTTTAATCCGCGACGGCTACCCGATTGAGCTTTTCCTTGAGGGCGGTCGCAGCCGGACCGGAAAGCTCTTGCCTCCCAAATTTGGCCTCCTCAACATGATCGTGGATGCGGCGCTAGCGGTGCCCGAACAGGAGACCTTCTTCATCCCAGTGAGCATCGGCTACGAGCGCATTATTGAGGCCGACAGTTTCGAGCGTGAGCTTTCAGGTGGCGAGAAGAGGAAGGAGGATGCCGCAGGATTGCTGCGTTCTTCCAATCTATTCCGGCATCGTTATGGTCGAATCAACCTGCAGGTCGGCCAGGTGATGACCTTAGCTGAAGTGCGCGACGAGTTGGGTCTGGCTGACCAAGAGGCACTCGCCCCAGCCAAGAAACGGGCTCTCGTAACTCGACTTGGCAATCGGGTGATGGACGAAATCAATCAAGTCACCGCCGTCACGCCCGGTTCCCTCACAGCACTGGCGCTGCTGGGCCAAGTGGAACGCGGTATCAGCCACACCGATCTGGTAACGCTGTGTTCACACCTGCTCGTGGAGCTCAAGGCCCAAGGCGCGCGGGTTGCTACTACCACAGAGGTTGCGCCCGGCGTGCTACGTGCCGAAGCTATCGCCGAGTCGATACAAATGTTTATCGACACTGAAGGCGTGAAGCGGCACGTTCCCGATGAGCCCTCAGGCAGGTTCCGATCGCGCCAACGGAACCGCGATTCTTCCGGAAAAAGCCCGACTTATACCGTGGTTGAGACCAAACGCTTGGTGCTGGACACTTCAAAAAATATCATCGTTCACTTCTTTGTAGAGCGCGCCCTGGTGAGCCTAGCCTTGCTCGCGAGCGCTGGCCGAGCCCCCACGGCTCACGTACGAGAGCGCGTACAAGAGCTTTCGCGTCTCTTTAAGTTTGAGTTTCGATTCCGAGCGGATGCGCCCTTTGACACCATCTTCGACGAAACAATTGCTACGCTCAAAGAACGCGGGACCCTCATCGAAACCGACTCCGTGCTGGCCGCAGGCCCTGGCTACGGCGAATTTTCCGGCGCAAAGTGGCTGGAAATTTACGCAACTGTACTGCGGAATTTTATGGAGGGCTATCGGATCGCGGCCAGTTGCCTGCCGACACTCCTGTCCGGACCGGTTGCTGAAAAAGAATTCGAGAAGCTTGCGCTCGCGCAGGGGCAGAAGCTTTACCTCGCGGGCACCATTTCGCGGCGCGAAGCTATCAGCACTCCGCTCATCAAGAACGCTGTCGCCGCATTCGCGGAACACCGCTACATCACGCAGCTGGAGGGCAAGTGGAGGATCACCGAACCTTTTCAGAGCGAAGCCGCTGTCCTCAGTATTGAAGCGTCGATCGCTCGCTTTTTGCCTGTTTCGGAGCCCGAAGCATGAACCGCCACCTGCAACAACTTCTCGGGATTCTGGGCATGGCCGCCACCACCTCGTGTTTTGGCAGTCCCACGCCGCTCGCACCCGGACTCCGCGGTTCGGTGGGGTTGCCGTATCATGGTGTGCAAACAGACGCCGTCGAACTCCCCATGCGCTCGCCTGGCTTCGTGCGGCTCCGACCCAAGGGTGAGAATCACTTTGGGCGCCCGCGCTTGGTTGCCGCGTTGAGCGAGGTGGCCAAACGCATCGAGGAACAATTGCCGGGAGGGCCACCACTAGTTATCGGTGATCTGGGAGCCGAGTGGGGCGGCAAGATCCCTCGACACAATTCGCATCGCACCGGGCGCGACGTGGATCTCTTGTGGTTTCTGATGACGCCAACGCAGATCCCGATCGTCAACCCAGGCTTCGTGCATCTCGGCCCTGATGGCCTGGCGCCACTCTATGGGACCGGGCAATATGTCCAACTGGACATAGAACGCGAGTGGTTGCTGGTGCGTGAGCTCTTGAATTCCCCCGAGATCGGCGTTCAATTTCTATTCGTGAGTGAGCCCGTCGAGGGGCTTTTGATCGAGCATGCGCGGGCTCGCGGAGAACCTGCTGAGCTCATCTGGCGCGCGGAAACCGTCATGCTCCAGCCCGGGGACAGCGCCCCGCACGACGACCACCTACACCTCAGAATTGCCTGCTCGCCTGAGGAAATGGTGCTCGGCTGCGAAGGCGGAGGGCCCTATTGGGAATGGCTGCCCGCTCAGCAAGAATTTCATTGGGGCCCTTCTGAAGCAGAAGATATAGCGAATAGCGATCCACCGCCCGCTGACGAAAATAGCGTACCGGCGAACGCCGAAAGCTCCGTGGCGCAACAAGCTGAACCCCCGACACCGCAACCCGGTGGCACATGAGTGTTGCCGTTCTGCACGACACCGAGCTCGACTCGGGCTACCGTACCGTAGCCTTTGAAAGCGGGACCTTGCACCTGGGAGATTGTCTCGCGTGGATGCCCAAGCTCACCAACAATGGCGCAGACGCGTTCGATCTCATCTATGTCGATCCTCCGTTCAACGCTGGTGGAACCCGCGGCGCACGCGCTGAGAAAGGTGAGCGAATTTCTGGCGAAGCAGCCTACCGGGACGCCTGGGGCGGCATCGACGCGTTCTGCGAAATGCTGGAGCCGCGTGTGGCAGCGATGCGGGATGCGCTCAGCACTCAGGGAAGCCTGTGGTTGCAGCTGGATTATCGGGGCATTCACGAGGCCAAGCTGATTTTGGATCGGGTGTTTGGGAGAGCTCATTTTCAAGGGGAAATCATCTGGGTGCCAGGAAATGGCGGCCGGCGGCGTTCGGGTCCGAGCGTGACGCACCAAACGATCCTGATCTATTCAAAGACCGCCAACTTCATCTGGAATGGAGATGCACCGGAGCTTCGAGAATCCTACGCCGCCACAAGTCTCGAAATGCATTTCTCGAACGTGGACGACGACGGTCGCCACTACCGCGAACGCGTGATCGCCGGCAAAGCCTACCGCTACTACGCCGATACTGGCCGACGTTTGGGGAGCGTGTGGACGGATTGCAAGTCCATGCGCGCCAACACTCCACTCAACAGCGAAGCCACAGGCTACCCGACGCAGAAGCCTGAAAAGCTCTTGGAACGCATCGTCCTCGCCTCCAGCCTCCCGGGGAGTCGCGTCCTCGATCCCATGTGCGGATCCGGCACCACGCTAGTAGCCGCTGCCAAACTGGGACGGCGCTTTGCAGGTATTGATCAGAGCGAAGTCGCTTATGAAGTAGCACAGAAACGCCTTGCCGGCGTGAAGCCTCAAAAGAAAGTCTAGCGCGCATCCCCCGCCGCGGCCCCCCTCACCTGCTCGCGAATATCGAGCCCCAACCCGCAGCTATTGATCCCGTTCGCGTGTTCCCAGCGTACGTTGGGCGAAATCCAACCTGGATCGACATGTCTGCGCAAACGCAGCAACAGCTTGTTCGTTCGGAGCTCACGCAGCTCGACTCGCACGTAATGCGGACACGCCCCATCGAGCTCGGTCGGGCCAGACCCATCGTTTGGTTCGTCCATGACGAGTAACCCGAGCTCCGCCTGCGCCGCCTGCTTGGCAGCCTGAATCGGCGCTTGATCGAAATGGCTAGCTAGCTTTTCGAGATCAAATGAGGACTCGGCGACTTGCACCCGAGCTTCCCAATCGGGCAGCAAATAAGGCAACCCGACCAACAGCTCCAGGTAACGCGTGACGTGGGCGGCCACCAATGTTTGCTCGCCTCCCGAAAGCGCCTTTCGCGCACGCGACAAAAGCACCTTCTCAGAGCGCGCTAGAGGAGGATCGAGCAAGCAGAGCAGGAACGCATCTCGATAGGAATGGGCGGCACTTTCAGCGATGCCCGTGGGTCGCGCAAAGCTTTCAAGCGGGCCACGCACGTACAGCATTCGACGCGAGAGTTCAGCAGTAAACGCGGCGTTTTCCCGAATCGAGGGGTCGATTTGATCGCCCGCGTAGGCCCGGGCGCTTGACTCAAACCAAAGATACTGGCGAGAAACCAGTGTCCTGAAATTCGCTGGTAATCCAGACCTTTCGCCCCGCAATCGCGCGAGCAAGGTTGCGCGCTGTTGAGCCAACTCCTGCTCGGACCTATGCTTCGCTAGAAGGATCGTGGCCAAGAGTGCCAGCATTCCAACCAGGATCGCCACTCGAATTAAAGCGGCACGGCTCGGTGCCCAGGGCCTTGCATCGCCCGCTCTACGCCCGCTCACGCTCGCTTCCAGACGTGCCCGGAGCGCAGGCGACATCTTCTTCGTGGCAAGGAACGTTGCCACTGATTTAAGCCCGCTCTGGCGTCAGTCGGCTTTGCTTGCTCAGGCTTGCCTCTACAAGCTTCAGCAGCTGATCGCCCGTGACTCCCAGGCGTTCGGCAGTGTGACCCGCAAGCGACGTCTGTGCCACGCCAGCTTTAAACTGGTACGTCGGCTGTCGATCGGCGTTAAGCTCTACTTGAAGAAAATTGAGCCGTTCGATCGTGGCGCTCCCTGCCAGGCGCGCGGCAAATGCCAAGAAATGCGTGGTAATGAACACTTGCAACCCGAGCCGATTGAGCATCGTGAGCACCAGCTCAAAGATCTGCTCGCCCTCCGAAGGGTTGGTGCCCGAACAGAGCTCATCCAGGAGCACCATCGCCCCGGGAGGCAAACTCTCGAACAGTGCGCGAATGCGCAACAGCTCCATCCCGAGCCGGCCTTCTGCTTGATCAGCCTGGACTTGTTCAATCAGCGACGCCACCAAGCCCGAGGAGAGGGCAACTGAGCCTTCACGCGCTGGAATGAAGAGCCCTGATTGGGCGAGCAACTGCGTTAAGCCGAGTGCTTGTAGCAAGCGCGTTTTCCCGCCTGAATTGGGACCGGTGACGAGCGTGGTGGAAGTGAGCCGATCCCCGATCAGATCGCAGGGAACTGGCACACTGCCGTTGAGCAGCAGTAACGGGTTGAATAGGCTACGAAGAGCGCGCGGGGACTCCGCCGCTACAAGCTTCGGCAAACAAACCTTGAGCCCTGCGGCTTCGGCTTGGTCTCGGAACCCGAGCGCGCCCAAATAGAATTCGCAATCGCCCAAAAGCTGAACCATCGCCACGAGTTCGACTTCGAGCCCGGTGAACACGGAATCAAGCAAGCGCGCCATGACTTCACCGTCCCCAAAGCGGTATCCACGCAGGAAAAGCTCAATTTTTGCGAGCCAACGCCGCCACACCGGATTCACGAAAGGGTTGTCGGAATTCTCGTTGACCGACAGCACTTCAAAGCCCCGAATACGTCCGTCTGCGCCGACGGCGACACGCAAACTCAAGGATGCCAGGTGGGCGTCGTAATTTAACAGATCCGAAAGTGCTTGATACGGTTCACTGGCGGTGACTTGAACGCCGAAGGTTCCGAGACAGCTGAGCCCCGAGCGGCAGTCGGAGAATTGCTCCGCTAAGAGCTGGAAGACTTGCTTCAACGCCATCAGGATGTCGAGCTTGCGGCGGTTGGCGTCCCACACGCGCCCGGCTCCCGCGTTCTCGAGCAACGTGCGAAGAGCGCAAAGCGTGAGGTAGAGCTTTTCGAACGCGCGCCGTCGGTCGCTTGAGCTAGCAAGCTCTGCGATGATCTCACGTCGATATTCGACAATCGCAACCTCCGCGGGGGGATGGCAGAGCACTCGCGTCAAGTAGCGTGTCGAGATGGTGGCCTCCCTGCCTCCAATTTTCACACGCAGGCACTGTGCGACGAAACGACTGACGAACAGATCGTTGGCAAATCCGCTGGGCTCCCACGTCGAACGCGGCAGAGCTGCCTTGTCGAGTGCCTCCGAGAACATGCCGCCCGAGACAGCACCGTCGAAGGCCAAGCTGACGGCGAACTTGGTGTGTTCGAAGTCGATACGCGGCGCCGCCGCAGGCTGTAGAAGATCGGGAGTCATCACGAACTATCCCGCACGCTTTTCGACCTTGTCCAAAGCGGGATGAACGCCGGCTTTGATCTTAGGCAATCGCATGTAAAGTTGGAACGTATCCTTGAACAGGCTGTAACTGATCTTGAACACGTGATACAGATCCGTAACTATAAAGCGCCTGCTTGAGTCAGAGTAATCGAGCTGGATCGGCGCCTCAAGAATCTGATCGTAGCCCAGGTGCTTGGCCAATGACAGCATCTCTAAGTCAAAACCGTAGCGGTTGATCTCCATATGCGGAAGCACAGCATCTACCACTTCGCGGCGAAAGAGCTTGATGCCAACCTGTGTGTCGGTGACGTCAATTTTGAATAGGACGCGAACTATTTGCTGAAAGCACCAGCTGAGGAACTTGCGGTACCAAGGGTACTGTACGCGCGCCTGCGGATGGCGTTTGGAGCCGATGACGACATCGCACTGGTAGAGCGACATCAGACCCATGAAAATTCGGATCTCCTTGGGATGAATCTCCATACCGCCGTCGATGAACAGCACATAGTCACCCGCCGCTGCTTGAAATCCGGCACGTACAGCATTGCCTTTGCCAGTGTTTTTCTCGACGATGATTGGGCGTATACCCGGATGCTTGAGTGAGAGAAGTTTAGCGTTGGTGCCGTCAGTGCTTCCGTCGGAAACCACGATCACCTCGAAGTGTTCGAAGTAACGTTCCACTTCGCCGAGGAGCAAATCCAAATTTCGCGTGATCTGCTGGGCCTCGTTGAACACGGGCACCACGATGCTGAGCTTTGCGCTTTTGAAGTTAAAGGCTTCCTCGGACATGTCGCAGTGTCTGATTTTTTGCCGGCGACTTGAAGCTGACCTGGCCTTTGTTACGCTTTCAGCCAGCGGGCCGTTTTCTTGACTGGACCAGTACTAAACCTCGGAGACCACTTGCGTGCGGCTTCATGCAAGGCCTCCTGTTTCGGTTGAAGTGATTTTGCTGACCCGCCTGACTAGGCTCCGGCCATGGCTTGGTGGAAGAAGGCATTGATTGGAGTTAGCTGTTTCAATGTAGTTGCCGGTCTCGGCCTGGGCGGGTTCGTCTATGTGCAAACGTCTGCGTACGCGCAGAGCCTCGAAAAAGTCTACGACGTGCCCCTCCCGAACATCACGCTGCCGACTGATAGCGCGGCACTTGCTCGCGGGGAACATCTTGCGCATTCCGTCGTACCCTGCGCCGAGAGCGGTTGCCACGGGAACGATCTGGGCGGAGGTAAGGTCGATCCGTTGGGCCCGATTGGAACGTTTGCTGCTCCCAACATCACCCGTGGTGGCCTCGGGGCAGCTTACTCCGACGCCGAACTCGCGCGTCTGATCGTGCACGGTGTTAAGAAGGATGGGCGAGGCGTGAGATTCATGGCCTCGCACGAGTTCAACTGGATTCCTGATTCGGACGTCGCGGCCGTCATTGCGTACGTGAGGACGTTCCCTCCTTCAACACATATGAACCCAGCACTTGAGATCGGAACGCTCGGCAAGATCCTCGATAGGCTAGGGATGATCCCGATCGACATCGCGCGACGCATCGATCATGGACACATTGAAAAAGCCCCCCCGCCGACGCCAACCGCCGCTTATGGTCGTTATATTGCGCGTTTGTGCACCGGTTGCCACGGCGATGGTTTAGGCGGAGGCCCGATCCCAGGTGCACCGCCAGATATGGCGGTTCCACTCAACCTCACGCCGGACGCCACCGGGCTCAAAGGTTATTCATATGAGGATTTCAAGAAAGTTCTCACGACTGGCAAGCGTTTGGACGGGCGCAAGCTGGACCCGATGATGCCGGCAGAGTCTTATGGTCAATTCGACGACGTCGAAATGCCTGCGCTCTTCGCCTACTTGCAAACAATACCGCCGAAGCCCTTCGGTAGCCGTTAGGTCACAGAGACGTATGAAAGCTTCCACGCGAACCGACTGCATCCCGTTGCTCCGGCGTGAATTGTTGGGGCACACGGCGACAGCAGCGTATGCGCTTTTCCTGGTAGCCTGTGGCAAGAAAACTGTTACGTGCGCGCCTGCAGCGCTCTCCCCAGAAAACGCCAAGCTGCGCAAAACGCTCAAATATCTGGACAGCTCTCCGGACCCTGCGAAAACGTGTCGTCAGTGTCAGCAGTACTTGCCGGCAGACGGCTGCGGCACGTGCAAGCTGCTGCCCGGACCCATCCATCCCACGGGTACCTGCGCCGTCTTCGTGAGCGTGGGTTAGGGCGGCCGAATTCTAGCGGGCAGAGGTAGTAAGCATGCTTACTATCCTCGGGACGCCTGGGGTGGGGCATCCGTTTCTGCCGCCACGCGGAAAGCGCTCATGCACGCCTGCCGTTCGCCCAGGCTATGAAAAAGTCAATTGTCTCTGGGTTTTTCAAGGTATCGCGACTCACCGCGTGGGCCGGGTCGTGCCCCATCAGGATCTTCTTGATTGGCACTTCCAGCTTCTTCCCGCTCAGTGTGCGTGGCACCTCGTCAATTTTCACGATCTGATCCGGCACGTGACGTGGCGATATTTCGGTGACGATCCGCCGCTTGAGCGCAGTGATCAGCGGCTCCGAAAGCGCAACTCCAGTTTTCAAAACGAGAAACAAATACAGCTTCCCATTGGGATCTTGGACAGACGCGGTATCGACCACCAGGCTATCCAGAACCTCGGGCGCTGCCTCCACCACGCGATAAAACTCGCTGGTTCCCATGCGCACACCACCGCGATTGAGCGTTGAATCCGAACGCCCCGAGATCACCAGCCCCCCGCGTTCATTGATCTTTACCCAATCCCCGTGCCGCCAAACGCCCGGATAACTCGAGAAATAACTGTCGAGGTAACGCTCTCCGCTCGTGTCGCCCCAGAAAAACAAAGGCATCGACGGCAGCGGCAAGGTCAGCACCAGCTCCCCCACTTCGCCGATCACCGGGTGCGCGTGAGCATCGTAGGCTTCCACCTTCGCTCCCAAGGCCGCGCATTGCAGCTCGCCCGCATAAACTGGCAAGATCGGGCTACAAATCGCGAACGCGGTGCACACGTCAGTACCTCCGCTCACCGAGCCCAGCAGGACATCCGCTGGTGCTTCTGCTCCAACGTTCGCGTACACCCATCCAAAGCCGTCCGCGGGCAGCGGTGAACCCGTCGTGCCAATACTGCGCAAGCGAGAGAGATCCAGATCGCGCCCGGGAACGATTTCTGCTTTCTGACATGCTTGAAGGAAGGACGCACTCACTCCAAAGAAGGTCACCCCTTCATCTTGCGCCAGCCGCCATAGGCGCAGGATATCCGGCTCCGCGGGGCTGCCATCGTAGAGCACCAGCGTGCAACCCACGAGTAAGCCGCCTATCAGGAAGTTCCACATCATCCAGCCCGTCGTGGAGAACCAGAAAAAACGATCTTCTGGCTTTAGATCACACTGCAAGCTGAGCGCTTTGTTGAGCTCCAGCAGGATTCCGCCGTGGCCATGCACGATCGCTTTTGGAAGGCCCGTTGTTCCCGAAGAATAGAGGATCCAAAGCGGGTGCTCGAAGGGGACGGCGTCGAACACCAGCGGCTCCGTTTCGCTCATGAATGCCGCAAAAGAGAGCGCATTCGGAAGATCGCACGGTTGTCCCAACCGTTCCACGACCACGACATGAGCCAGCGAGGGCAGCGCTTCAGCAATCGATTGCACAGCTGCGACGCGGTGGAACGCTTTGCCCCCGTAGCGATAGCCATCTACCGCGAACAGCACTTTAGGTTCGATCTGTCTGAAGCGATCGAGCACCGCTGGTACACCGAATTCTGGGGCACAGCAGGACCAAACAGCTCCCAGGCTCGCCGTGGCGAGAAATGCGATCAGTGCTTCGGGGCCATTCGGTAAATAGGCAGCCACCCGATCCCCAAGCCCGACTCCGAGACGCTTGAGGCCCGCCCTTGCGCGCGCCACTTGCTCACTCAACTCCGCGTACGTGAACGTCTCACGCCGCCCATCCTCGGACACGGCGATCAGTGCCAGCGCAGCATCGCGGCGGCTCAGGCAATGATCCGCAAAATTCAGGCTGGCCCCAACAAACCAGTGGGCGCCAGGCAGCGTGCGCGTGGTCAGCACACAGTCGATAGCTGTGGCCGAACGTAGTTCAAAAAACTCCCAGATCGCAAGCCAAAACGCCTCCACTTCGTTGACTGACCAGGCATGCAGAGCCGCGTAGCCTTCAACCTGGACGCCCTTCTTGTCCACGAGCCAACGGATGAACGTGGCGAGATTGGAAGCTTCCTGACGCGCTCGATCGGGACGGAAGAGTAAGCTTCCCTCTTCGGTGTCTTCCCAGTTACGAAGGAGTGCCGCCATGCTTCATCTAGATTAATCGCTCCCAGCACCGAAGCCCAGCGCCCGCCGCTGAGCCTGATTACTCGCGCTTTCTGAACGACGCCAGAGCACGCCATCCAGCGCGTAGTGGGTGATTTGCGGGAGAGCGAGCAACGGAACGACCCAAACGTGGAAATTGGCGGGTAGCGGGAAGGCGCGTGCGCCAAGGAGCCACGTGTGATCTTGGTAGAAGCCACGCGCCCAAGCGAACTCCTCTAGAAGTGCTAACGCCCAGAGGAGACCGACAAACGCCACGAGCCCAGCCGTGGCGACTTGAGCACCCACGCTCTTTACGCCTACCTGAACCTGAGCTCGTGCGTAGATCCACAGCAAACACATATAAGGCACACCGTGCGTGAGCACATTGGTGGCGGTGAAATCAAAATCGCTGTTCGTCCCCACGATCCCCAGCCACCACAGCAGAGCTGTGCTCGCCACGACGAGTAGCTTGCCTGCGTGGAGCTGGCGTGTTTTCCAAAAAACATAGACCTGACGGGCGCAAAATGTGCCAAGTGCGAGCGCCCAAAAACTCCAAACCCATGGCAGAGCGGGCCGAAGAGTCGCTTGCCAATCCACGAAATCTCCGCTGATGAACCAATGGAAACGGGCCGTGTCGAGTTCGGTGTGCCACACGAATACCGGAACGAGCGTCGCCGCATAGACGGCCAGCTCATCTATCCACACGTCGATCCGGGTGGGCGCTCCCGAACGGGCGCGATACACCCTCACCCAGCCGATCTGTTGACGCACGAAATGCCAAACGGCGAGGTACGCGAGACCACGCCAAAATGCCGCGTTCTCAAGGTAAAACAGCAGGACTCCGCCCGCGTACAGCAACGCCGGTAAGCCAAAGTATCGGAACGGATGGCGCTTCAATTCCGCACCGTCGAGGTAAGTACGAAACAGCGTCGCGTACACGTGCGCCACGTCCACCCCCAACACCAAGAACAACCACGCCCACTCAGGAAACGGATCTGTTTGCCAGTCCAAAACGTGATGAATAGCAACGAGCAGCAACGCCACCAACCCGCTCCCGCCAAACACGCTGAGATCCAACCGTGGCGACCAAATCCAGCCACCCCAATGCAGGTTTGCGGAGCTCGTATGGTTGGCATCGACACGCGTCTGCATGGGTCAGCCGTACAGAGATTTAAATGGGATCTGGGTCAGCCCTGCCACTTTCTCGGCGGCGCTCACGCCCTGATACTGAGCTTCTTCAAACAGCGCCACGCCCGACAAATCAGAGTGAGCCGCGAACACGTTCGGCGCCACAACACTCGCACGTCGGCGCCCCTCTGAGCTCCAAAAGCCGACGCTAGGGCGCACCATCGCATGGCCCCACCGCCAAACATCGATGCTGTCAACGAGGCTCCTGAGGTCGGGATGAGCACGCTCAAGATCAGCCAAAATGGCGTCGCAAGCCGTCGCGTGATCGAGGTGTAAGAGCTTCTTCCGTTCTTCTGCCAGGTTCGCGTTCACGAGCGGAAGGTAATAGGTGAGTACGGTGGGTCCGAAGTCGGAAAGCGCCTGGTGTGTCGCGACCACATAGCCCACCGAAGGGCTTTCATAGAGCACGTTATCCCAGGCCATAGGGAAGCCTAGCTCCTTGGGGCGACCCTTCAGATGCAGGTTGGCAACGAGCCAGCTGGAGTACTTGAACTCGCCGAGATACGCCGGAGGAGCGGTTCTGAAGGGTACCCAGAGCCGTTGAATGATGAACTGGGGCACGGCCAAGATCGCGGCCCGCGCATGCACCACCCGGGTTCGTTTGCTGGCAACATCCAGTACTTTTAGGCTAACGCCGGCTGCATGCGGAGAAACCTCGTATACCAACTGTCCCGAGCTCACGCGCTTTCCGGCACGCTCAGCGAGATGCCGGACCAATCGACCATTCCCCTCAGGCCAAGTGAGAAATGGCTGCGTCGGCGCACCCGCCTGGGGCAGGCGTGCGACAAAATAGAATAGGAGTGCCCAGGCGCTCGTCGTGGCGAGCGTGGCGCCGTAATCATCGCGGCAACAGTAGTCGAGATACCAAAGAACGCGCGGCGAGCGGAAGCCGTGCGCCTGGCAAAACGCCACCGCAGATTGCCGATCGAGGGCGGTGAGTTCAGGTGATTCTGCGGAATACGCCAAGGGGAGCGCGAAGGCACGTCGCGCTTCGGCGTCGCGGAAACTCGCCCATTGTTGCACCAAGCTTTCAAAGCGCTGAAACTCCGCGAGCTCTTCGGGACTGGCCCCCGCCGCGGGGAAAAACCCCTCGTGCCAAGCACCCTCGCAGAAGAGCCGCTCTTCAGGCTCCCGGATCATAACATTTTCCGCTGGTTCACCGCGCTTATCCAAAGCGCCGACCTCCTCTAGCAACCTTCGCAACGCTCCATTCTCTGCGCCCGGAAGCGGCACGTAGTGCGCACCCCATGGGTACGCACTCACCGAAGAGCTGCCCGAGGCGCTCGTTCCGCCCAACCAGCTCTCCATCTCAAACAGCTGAAAATCGGGCAAACCCAATTGATCGAGCCGCCACGCTGCCGAGAGCCCGCTCGGCCCACTGCCCACGATCGCGACATCGACAGTTACAGATTTCTCATCGTCAACTTTTGATGCCAGGCGAGCATCGCGGAGCAGATGCCCAAGCTCCGGCGAAGCGCCCAGCAGACGCCCCCGAACCGGCCTCGAACGGCGACAAGCTTCGGCGGCCAGCGGTGCTCCCAGAAGGAGTGTCAGAAGCTCCCGTCGTGTGGTCATAGGAAGCAGCAGCCGCTCTCGAGACACTTGCTAGATAGCCGCGAGCTTCGGCTTCGTTTGTCGCTCGGCTTCGGCCACGAGGCGCGAGTAAGCACTGAATTAAAACTCATCCTTTTTTTCGATCCGATGACTAGCGCCCGGGGACAGACTCATGCGGCGCACGACCAAGCCCTTCAACTCTGCGAGCCGCTGATAGCTAGAGGGGGATCCGTCGAAATCGGGGGTCAGCAGGACGAGCATGAAAGAGCCAGTATAGGCACAGAAGCGTAGCGCAAAATGCCCCGACTCCAAACTTGCTCGAAGGTTCGGGGGTGTGCGTGCTAGAAGGCGCCCCGTCCCAAGCGGAGTATTTCTTGATGATCAACTGGTCTGGCTTCACCCATGCGCTCTTGGCTTCCTTGGCGTACTCGGCGCTCGGCGTCGTGCTGTTCCTGCTGAGCTTTCTCTTAATCCAGAAGCTCACCCCCTTTTCGATTCGCAAGGAAATCGAGACCGACCAAAACGTAGCACTGGCGATCTTGATCGGGGCGGTGATCTTGGGCCTGAGCATCATTATCGCTGCCGGCATCAGCGGATAGTCGGTTGGGTGCAGACACCAAGCATCCCCAACTACCGTGCACTCGGTGCACCTCGTCAGGACCAGAAGCCACCCGCCACCTGGATCGTTCTCACGATGATCCTGGTGATAGCCACCACGGGCCTCGTGTATGAGCTCGTGATGGCCGCCGTTGCAAGTTATCTTCTCGGCGATACGGTCGTTCAGTTTTCGCTCATCATTGGTGTCTATCTTTCGGCGATGGGCGTGGGTGCCTACCTTTCGCGGTTCGTCGAAACGGAGCTTGAGCGAGTGTTTGTGAATGTAGAGCTTGCAACGGGCCTCTTGGGGGGGCTCTCAGCGCCAGCCTTGTTCTTGGCGTTTGCGTATGCCCATGCCTTCGGGTTTGTGCTGTATGGCTTGGTGCTTCTGGTGGGCATCTTGGTGGGCCTAGAGCTGCCACTCATGGTGCGCCTGCTTCGGGACACACTCGAGCTCCGGGAGTTGATTTCCCGTGCGTTAACCTTCGACTACATTGGCTCGCTCCTCGGTTCGGTAGCCTTCTCGCTCTGGCTCTTTCCCGAGCTCGGCCTGGTGCAGACCTCCCTCGTGTGCGGCGTTTTGAACGTCCTGGTTGGCTGGTTGGGAGCGCGGCTCCTGCTGCGAGACGAGCGAGCCCGGCGTTTGGCTCAAATCCAAGCTTTTTTTGTGCTTTGCGTACTCGGAGCGGTTGCCCTCTTGGCCACCCCGCTGATGTCGTTCGTGGAGAGTCGATTCTATCGAGGGCAGACCCTGCTCCGCACAGAGCAGTCTGCGTATCAACGGATTGCCCTGACCGAGCACGCGGGCACGCTCAGCTTGCACCTGAATGGCAATTTACAGTTTTCATCCGACGACGAGTACATTTACCACGAGGCGCTGGTGCATCCCGCGATGCTGTACGCGCAGACGCGGAGCCGAGTGCTGATTGTGGGCGGTGGCGATGGCCTCGCGCTCAGGGAAGTTCTGAAATGGCCAGAGGTGGCGAGTGTCGTGCTGGTAGAGCTCGATCCGCGAATGACGGAGCTTTTCAGCACCGAGCCGCGCCTCAAGGCGCTCAACAAGAACTCGCTCAACGATCCTCGCCTTCAGATTATCAACCAAGACGCGATGGTGTGGCTCCAACACACAGAACGGAGCTTTGACGTCGCCATTGTCGATTTCCCTGACCCAACGAACTACAGCCTGGGCAAGCTCTACACTGAGTTTTTTTATCGCGAATTGAACTCGCACTTGGGCCGCGGAGGCGTCTTCGTCGTCCAGGCGACGTCGCCACTCTTTGCGCGAGGAGCCTACTATTGCATTGTCGAGACCTTGAAGGCGGCCGGCCTGACGACAGCGACCTTCCACGCCTTCGTTCCCTCTTTTGGAGAGTGGGGCTTTGTGCTCGCTCGGAGTGGCCCGCTCGAGCAACAGGTGCCTCTCCCGAAGGGCCTCCAATTTCTGGACACCGAACGCCTGGGCGCTCTGTTCCTTTTCGCCAAAGACATGCAGCCAGTGCCAGCTTCACCCAATCGCCTAAATACCCAGGCCTTGGTGCACACTTACCTCTCGGACTGGCAAGGCCTCAACTAATCCCGAACGCTTCCCACTCTCGTGTAGAGCCGGCTCGATCCCGGTGCTAGAAGACGCCCAGAAAGAACGAGTTCCCTATGCGTAGTCTCACAGTGCTCTCCCTGCTCGGCTCCCTCTCACTCGCGGCAACATGCGCTCTCGACGTTGTGGCGGCACCGCTTGCTCAAGAACCAGCCAAGCCCGCTACCAAGCCCGCACCCGTTGCGCCTCCGGTCATCGGCCGCACAGAAAGCAAAGATCCCGCGCTCACAGCGCTCGAAGAATTGCGGGCCTCCATTCAACGGCTAACGCTCGAAAATGGCCTACGCGTGGTGCTCAATGTGGACTCCACTTTTCCAACTGTCGCCGTTTCGATGACGTACGGCGTGGGTTCGCGGAACGAAGAAAAGGGGCGTAGTGGGTTTGCTCACCTGTTTGAACACATGATGTTTCAGGGCAGCCGGCACATCAAAAAAGGCGAGCATTTCACCATGGTTTCGGCGCGTGGCGGCTCCATGAATGGCACCACCTCCGAGGACCGCACCAATTATTATCAAGTGTTGCCGAGCAACGAACTCGCACTCGGGCTCTGGCTGGAAGCCGATCGCCTGAAGTGGTTGAGCGTGACCCAGGAAAACTTCGAAAATCAACGTAAGGTTGTGCAAGAGGAGTACCGGATGCGCGTCGCCAACGCGCCCTATCGAATGGGACATATCCGTCTGGAGGAGCTCGCCTATCAGGGCTATTGGCCTTATGAGCACTCAACCATCGGCTCCATGGAAGATCTCGACAACGCCCAGCTGGAGTGGGTGCTCGCTTTCCACCAGCGTTACTACGCGCCCAACAACGCCGTGCTCACGGTAGCGGGGAACTTCGACGCGGATGAAGCTGTAGCGCTCATCCGTCAGTATTTCGGCGAAGCAGCGCGCCAGCCGAGCCTCTCGCCTTTTCAGTTCCCAGCCATGCCAGAGCAGAAAGCCGAAAGGCGTGCTCAGGTTGATGACTCGAACATCAAAACTGCTGGATTTTACTATGCGTGGCCGATTGCTCCGACCCATTCAGCGGAACACTATGCCATCGAGCTGGCGGCCCTCGTGCTCACGGATGGTGAGAGCTCGCGTCTCTATCGTGATCTTGTCCTCGGCAAAGCGGTCGCGCAGAGTGTAAGCGCCTGGACGGGAGACCACCCCGGACAAGATATGTTCGAGATGCAAGTCGTGCTCACGGAACGAGCGAAGCTTGAGGCGGTTCAGAAAGCCGTGGACGCTCAAATCACCGCGCTCGGCACTTCCGGACCAACACCTGACGAGCTCGCACGGGCCGTGAATCGCCTGCGCACTCAGTTCATCTTCGGTCTGCAATCCAACATGCATCGCGGCACTCGCCTCGGAGAATATGAATCGATCTGGGGAGACGCTCGGCTTCTCACTCGCGAACTCGAAGGTTACCTGCGAGTCACTCCCGAAGCTGTAAAACACGCTGTTTCTAGCATGCTCGTGCCAAGTCGCCGCAGCGTTGTCGAAGTGAACCCTGCACCAAAGGCTACCAAGTGAAATACTGCCTCTCATTCCGTTGTCTCTCGTTGGGCTCCCTGTTTTTGGGTTTGGTCGCGCTCGAATGCCGCAGCCCGGCGCTGCCACAGAGCCCGGTACCCATGACCCTGCGGCCTGCCGCGCCCGTGGTTCCTACCAAGGTCGAAGCGGATCCCTTTGCAAGCCCTCCGCCACGAGGCCTGACACCTGAGCTCAAGTTTCCGAAAATTGAGCATCGCAAGCTGAATAATGGTCTTGAGCTGCGCGCTATTCGCCACGGCAGATTTCCTATCATTGAGTTGCGCCTGGTCATTAAGTCGGGCGTCGCCTCGGATACTGACAAGGCTGGCCTCGCCAGCCTAACAGGCGAGCTGCTCAAAGCGGGCGGGGCTGGGAAATACACCAGCCAGTCGCTCATGGAGCGAGCGGAAGCCTTGGGTTCGGGGCTGGATATCGTCACCAGCCGCGACAAAACGCAGATCTCAATGTCCGTCACGCGGCACAATCTTGAGCCGGCGCTGGAGCTATTGGCGGCCGTCGCCACGGCGCCGAGGTTTGACTCCGCGGAGTTCAAGAAGCTCAAGGAGCGCGAGCTGGATCGGGTCAAAGGCTCCGCGAAAGGGAGCGCCGGCTGGGCCGCCAACATGTTGATGTATCGCGAACTCTTTCGCCTTCCTTCAGGTCAGCACGCCTACTCCAAGTACGACGCCAGCCCCGAAAGCCTCAAGCAGCTAACGCTTGCGGACTGCAAACGCTGGTACAAGGCGAACGTCACTCCTGGGAATTCAATGCTCGTTGTCGCAGGCGACATCGCTACGGATGATCTGTCCCGTGAAGCAGAGCGCCTATTCAAGAATTGGACGGGTGGTGCCCCCGCCCTTCCCAACTTCACGCGCCCCAATCTGCCTGAGCAGACGAGCGTCTGGATAGCCAATCGACCCGGTGCTGCTCAAAGTGAAATTCGCCTGGCGACACTCGGACCAGAGCGCGCCGTCGAGCACTGGGCTGCCCTCGCAGTTGCGGATCAAATTTTGGGCGGTGGCGTTTCTGGCAGGCTGTTTCTGGACGTGCGCGAGCAACGCTCGCTGGCGTACAGCACGTACTCCGACGTGGCAGAGCTAGCGCATGGTCCCGTGCCCATCATTCTCTCCGCGGGCACACAAACCGCCAAAACACCGCTGGCGGTGCAGGCTCTGCTCGACAATTACACCAAGCTGGGCCACTCCCCGCCGAGCGCTGACGAACTGCAGACCGCGTCGCAATATCTCTCCGATAGCTTCCTGATTCAGCTGGAAACTCTCGGAACCGTCGCCGAGCTCAGCACGCATCTCGCCGTGCTCGGGCTCGCCGACGATTACTACGACCAGTATCGACAACAGGTGCGGGACCTGAACGCCGCCACCGTTGAAGAAGTCGCCGCCCGCTACTACGTGCCGGGGCGCGTCATCATCGTTGTTGCCGGCGATGCGGATCGAATTGCTAAGCCGCTGGCGCGATTCGGAAAGGTGAGCGTGGTGGATCCCGAGAAGGAGTTTGCCACTCAGGTGCTGCTTCCCCATGATCCAAATGTCACACTGGACGTGCCTGAGTGAGTCTTAGCTAGTTCGACTCTGCGTTCATTTGCAGCTAGGCTACTGGCGTAGCGCATCATGTTGCTCCGTCGCTCTGCCCCACTCCTTTGGCTGACGCTTCTCGCGTGCAGTGCGGAATTTCGTGCCGGCGATGCCCTGAATGCCGACGGATCCGGCGGAAATGGCCTCGCTAGCCTGGCCCCCGGCGTACTTCCCACGGTGTCAGGCGGAGCTAACGGTAGCGGAACAGGCGCCAATCTCGGGCTCAACACGGGCTCGGCGCTGGGGAGCGGCGGCGCGTCGGCGAGCTCTGGCGGCAGCGCTCAAAGCGGAGGCTCCAAGGCCGCCAGCTTATGCGCGCTCGGCAACGTCACGCTCCGGGCAGTCCCGCCGCCAGCGGCAATGGCTAACAGTTACTGCGGGAATACCTGTTCTGTCGGGTGGCTCGAGATCACCAGCAGCGAAGGGGCAAGCGTCGTCGTTGATTTGCCCTGCGGAGCAGTAACCTGCGACCGCTGCGAGCAGGCGATTTGCAAGGCAGCAGTCTGCAAGAACGCCCCTCTTACCACGCTGGGGCTGGAGTATGTCTGGGATGGTACTCGGTTTTTAGCTAACTCCTGCGGAGCTGCGAGTCTTTGTCAGGAGAGAAGCTGCGTCCCGCCGGGTCGCTACATGGCGAAGATGTGTGTGGCTCTCACCGAGACGGCCGCCGGAGCTACCTGCGTGGCGTCCGAAAAGGTGCTGTGCACCCTGCCCGTTGCTTTCGATTTTCCGGGCACAGCCCTGGTCACAGGCACCTTGCCTGCCCCCTGAGTTTAGTTTGGCTTTCCGGCCGGGTGGAGTATCTGGGGATGAGTTGTGGCCATCACGTGTCGGATGGGTGGGTAAATTGTGTTCAGGGGGTGCGAAAGTTCAGTAACCACGAGCCCTTAGGGCCCTTGGGCTAATTCTAGTGGTTTTAACTTGCCGAACCCCAATTGATTGGGGTATCAGGGTGGTTCTTGGGTTTCTCAACCCGTCTATTACGTGCACACGATGTCAAGGCTTGAAGACAAAACGAAGATGCGGTACTGAACTTCTCTTCACCTGAAGTCGAAAAAAGGAAAGTCGCAACGACCACCCCGAACCGACTGACGCTTCCCCAAACCAACTAGGGGGGTGCCAGGGCCGGCTCAGGGCATCGGAAATGAAGCTGGCGGTGATTGGAGGGCCATCACCACTCGACCAGCCCGGACAGCCTGTCGGCTGACTTGGGACGGGTCTAGGTGGGTGTTTGTCTGGGGTCCGTCAACGTCTGAATGTGTGCATGAGTGGGATTCGTAGGCAAGCAGAGTCTTAATTGAACCGAGTTTTTTGAGGAGGCAATTGATGGCGCAATCGACGATCGTGGGTCAGGAAATTGGCGTGAAGAGCAGCGAAGGCCGCCGTAAGGCAGCACCGAGCGAGAAACAAACCGGGGTGAAGTTTCGCCGCCGCTACACTCTGGCGGGTGAAGATCCGCTGAAGTCCACGGTGTGGGAACGCCGGCAGAGCGTGATCACCAATCCTGACGGCTCCGTGGTCTTCAAGATGGAGGGCGTGGAGATCCCAAGCCAATGGTCGCAGCTCGCCACCGACATTGTCGTGTCGAAGTATTTCCGCAAGGCGGGCTTACACGGCGACAAAGACCAAGGTGAAGTCAGCGTTCGCCAGGTCGTCGAGCGTATCTCTAAAACGATTCGTCGTGCCGGCGAGGACTTCGGCGGATATTTCGAAAGCGCGGAAGACGCGCAAACTTTTGAAGACGAGCTCACGTGGATGTTGTGCCACCAGTACGGTGCGTTCAACTCACCCGTTTGGTTCAATTGCGGGCTCTTCCATCAGTACGGAATTGAAGGTTCCGGCGGCAACTGGGCGTGGAATCAAAGCACCGATACCTTCACCGAAACCGCCAACGCCTATTCGCGTCCGCAGTGTTCGGCCTGCTTCATTCAAGCCGTTTCTGACGATTTGATGGGCATTTATGAGCTGATTAAGAATGAGGCTCGCCTCTTCAAATATGGCTCGGGCACTGGCAGCAATTTTAGTTCCGTGCGAGGCAAGCAGGAAAAGCTTTCCGGTGGTGGCACGTCGAGCGGGCTGATGAGCTTCCTCGAAGTGTTCGATAGAGCAGCCGGAGCTACTAAGAGTGGCGGCACCACGCGGCGCGCGGCGAAGATGGTGTGCCTGGATATGGATCATCCGGAAATTGTGGACTTCATAACTTGGAAGGTCCGCGAAGAGAAAAAGGCGCGCGCCCTGATCGCTTCCGGTTACGAGAGTGATTTTAATGGCGAAGCCTACAAAACCATTGGCGGGCAGAATTCGAACAATTCGATTCGTGTTACCGATGAATTTATGAAGGCCGCTCTGGGTGGCGGCAAATGGCAAACCACCGCTCGCACTACCGGCGAAGTGATCGACACCTACGACGCTTCGGAGCTCTGGAATACCGTCGCGGAAGCTGCCTGGAATTGCGCAGATCCGGGCGTGCAATATGACACCACGATCAATCGCTGGCACACCTGCCCCAACACAGGCCCGATCAACGCTTCGAATCCGTGCTCCGAATACATGTTCCTGGATG
This sequence comes from Polyangiales bacterium, assembly GCA_038251425.1. Classification (GTDB taxonomy): domain Bacteria; phylum Myxococcota_A; class Polyangia; order Polyangiales; family Polyangiaceae; genus JBBRRP01. Next base: position 13,068 of record JBBSBI010000013.1, on the reverse strand, counting down.
ATTCGGCCTGCAATCTTTCCTCGCTCAATCTGATCAAGTTCCTGAGCGATAAGGGCGAGTTTGACGTTGAAGGTTATCGACACGCCGTCGACGTGTTCTTCATGGCTCAGGAAATTTTGGTGGATCTCTCGAGCTATCCGACCCAGGGCATCGCCAAAAATTCCCACGATTACCGCCCACTTGGCCTGGGCTATGCGAATCTCGGCACCTTATTGATGCTGCTCGGGATCCCCTACGATTCAGACAAGGGTCGCTCGATCGCCGGGGCATTGACCTCGATTTTGTGTGGGCATGCCTACGTTCAGAGTGCCAACATGGCGCGCGCGAAGGGCCCCTTCCCTGGCTACTACAAGAACCGCGAGCCGATGCTCAAGGTGATGCGAATGCACCAGGAAGCAGCGTACGCGCTCAATCGTGATGAGTGCCCGGACATTCTCTGGCGTGCGGCGTGTGAGGATTGGGACAATGTGGTGGAGCTCGGTGAAAGCTTCGGCTTCAGGAACGCACAGTCCACCGTGCTCGCACCTACGGGCACGATTGGCCTGTTGATGGATTGCGACACGACGGGCATCGAGCCTGATTTTGCGTTGGTTAAGTTCAAGAAGCTGGCCGGCGGTGGCTACTTCAAGATTGTTAATCAGTCAGTGCCAGAAGCATTGCGCCGCTTGGCCTACAGCGAAGCGCAAATTTGCGAAATTGTGGCCTTTGTGTCGGGTACCAACACCTTGTTGGGAGCACCCGAGGTGAACCGCGGTTCGTTGCGTGAGAAGGGCTTCACTGACGAAGATCTGGCCAAGGTGGAGAACGCACTGGTCGGTGTGTTTGATCTGGGAATGGCATTTGCTCCCTGGGTCGTGGGCAAAGAAGCCTACGAGCGCTTGGGTGTGACAACCGCCAAGATCAGCCAGCCCGGCTTTAGCTTGCTGAAACACCTCGGTTTTACCGCAGCACAAATCGAAAAAGCCAACAATGTCATCGTCGGTCGCATGACGATTGAGGGAGCTCCCGGCCTACGCGCAGAGCACTACGCCGTTTTTGATTGTGCGAATCGTTGTGGCAAGACGGGCGAGCGGTTTCTCGCTCCGATGTCGCACGTCAAGATGATGGCTGCGGCTCAGCCTTTCTTGTCAGGCGCGATCAGCAAGACCGTCAATTTGCCGAGCGAAGCTACGGTCGAAGATGTTCGGCAGATCTATGCTGAAGGTTGGAAGCTTGGGCTCAAGGCCGTTGCTCTGTATCGCGATGGCTGCAAATCCTCCCAGCCGCTCTCTACCAGCGACAAGAAGACCGAACAACCAACAGAAGAGCCAGCACTTGCCGCAGCCGTTCAGGTTCGGGCGGCAGCCATACCGACACAGCCACAAGGTTCTCGCGTACGCTTGCCTAAGAAGCGCCGCGGTTTCACTCAGGAGGCGCAGGTCGGTGGGCACAAAGTCTTCCTGCGCACGGGCGAATATGAAGACGGCTCCTTGGGTGAGATCTTCATCGACATGCACAAGGAGGGAGCAGCCTTCCGCTCGCTCATGAATTGTTTTGCCATGTCGGTGTCGGTGGGCCTGCAATATGGAGTGCCGCTTGAGCAATTCGTCGAGCAATTCACGTTCACACGCTTCGAACCGCACGGCGTTGTCACGGGCCACCCTAACATCAAGTTCTCAACTTCAATTGTGGATTATATCTTCCGCGTGCTCGGCGTTGAGTATCTCAAGCGCTATGATTTCGCCCAGGTAAAGCCGGCCGATGAGCCTCTTCAGATTGAGGATCCCACGGATAAGAATCTCGTGCAGGCCCAAGCGCCCGCAGAGCCGGTCGGGCTTGAGCTTGGAAGCAGCGGCGGCGCTCACGGTTCACTTGATGCGCAGCTAGAAGAAATGATGGGCGATGCGCCAGTGTGCGATGGTTGTGGCCACATCACGGTACGGAATGGCGCCTGCTATAAGTGCCTGAACTGCGGCAATTCGATGGGCTGTAGCTAAGCTCGCGGATTGCGGAGGCTGCCCCTGGGCATAGAAGCCTGGGGGTAGTAAAGAGAACAGCTGGGTGTCGTGCCCTGAGAGGCCGGCCTATGAGGCCGAGAGGATAGTTGCGATGAATCGACAGAGTGCGCGTTTGGGTTTGAAGTTCGCTTTCACGTTGCTGGGGCTCAGCGCATTGGCAGCCGTGTCCACGGCAGGTTGCAAGAAGGAAGAGCCACCGCCACCGTTGCCCGCTGCCGCTCCCGTCGCGGCACCGCCCCCTCCGCTTGAGCTTGCACCCGAGCCTGAGGCTAGGATAGAGCCGGATGCTGCTGCCCCTGAAGTGAAGAAGGGAACCGGCGTCGCTGGGCCTAGCCTGAAGAAGTGCTGTTCTGCACTCAAGCAGAATGCTGCCAGCGCCCCACCTCCGAACAACGGATACATGCTGCAAGCCGCTGGCTTGTGTGATTCCCTAGTTGCCCAGGGGCAGCAGAAGCAAAGCATCGTCGCCGCAGTCCAGGGGGCGCTCAAAGGCGCCGGAATTCCCGCGGCCTGCCAGTAAGATAGCGCTGCCTAGGTGTGTCCTTCAGTCACGCTTAGAAAACGCAGCGCACTCAAAAACGAGCTAGCTCATGCGCAAGTGATCAAATCCGCCCTGGCTCAGACGGCGTAGTTTTCCGCTTTCGGTCTGAAGCCAGGTGCCTTTGCCAGCCTCGACAACTCCAATCGAACGAGCAAATGGCGGCCGTTTTGAGCGAGAACCGGTGGCCAGCAGCGCATAGTCCTCGCCACCGGTGAGGCTAAGCTCGAGTGGTGCCAGGCCGAGCTTCTCGCAGGTTCGTGCGAAATCAGGCGGCCAGCCTGATTTGATTTGAGCTGCGTCAAGAATGATTTTCACTTCGCTCGCCTGCGCGATATGTCCGAGATCTTGGGCGAGCCCATCCGACACATCAATCAGCGAATGAGCGCGAGCCGCCAACTTGAGGCCCTCAGACAACCTCGCGATCGGGCGACGCCAGCTCTGCACGCACCTCCATTCAAAGGCACTCAACCCTAACCGCGGGTGTGGTGCGGAACCTTTTGCAAGACGCGGCCGTTGACGGGCGCGCAACAACGCCAAACCCAACGCCGCCAATCCAACCGGCCCAATCAGCCATACTTCGTCCCCGGGGCGCGCGCCTGAGCGAAGTACAGGCTTCCGAGCTTTGCCCAGCACAGTGGTGGTCAGAGATACCTGGGGAGAACGAGCAACATTACCGCCGATCATCGGGCATTTTGCCAGCTTCACCGCTGCCAACTGACCACGCGTCAGCTGCAGGAGTTCTGTTCGCGAAAAGCCGGCGGGCAACGAGAGCGCAGACGTTAATCCGAGGGGAACCGCACCCATCGAGGCAAGATCGCTTAGGGCCGCTTGGGTCGCTTTGAACCCAAGATCGGAAAACCCAATGAGCTCACGCTCGAAATGAACCCCTTCGACACAGGCATCAACGCTCACCAAGAGGCGCTCCTTGCCTATCCGCAAGAGGGCTGCGTCATCCCCGATCCCCAATTCGACGTGGCCGCTGGCTGCTCCGCCTAAGGTTTGATGCGTACGCGACGCTAGTCGGCCAATTAAGGCGATCGCTTCAAACTCTGAGAGCGGCTTCACTCAAGGAACGCTAGCGCGGCCGAGCACTTCGCGAAATCCCCCTCCAAAAAACCTAAGCGCAGGTGCTAGGCCATCGTTGCACGACGACAGGGGATCACCACCACGAAGACTGCGCCGTTGGGCTGATTGTCTTCAATGCTCACGCGACCATTGTGACTCTCCACCAACCTTCTAACGATCGAAAGCCCGAGGCCCGTGCCGCCCTGTTCGCGGGTGGAGCTAGAATCAACCTGATAAAAAGCGTCAAAAACGCGTCCCTTCTCTGGATCTGGAATGCCAATGCCAGAGTCTGCGATTCGGAATTCGATGGCCTGGCGGCGTGCCATCAGCACCAAGCCGCCCACATCTTCAGGGCTCGCATCAAGTGTCGTGATCCTGGCGCTCAGCGTGACCGTGCCACCTTCCGGAGTGAACTTGATGGCGTTATCGACAACATTCAGAAAAACCTGGCGCAAGCGAGCCGTATCGGCCCACATCTCGGGAATGCCCGCTTCCACGTGCACATGGATACCGACGTTCTTCTTGCGAGCCGTCGGCGCGACTGTCTGGGCGATGTCTCGCACCAGAGGCCCCACGGGCGAATAGGCCTTTTTCAGGCTCATCGTGCCACTCTCTAATTTCGATAGATCGAGGAGGCCTTTGATCAGCTGGAGCAGCTGCTCGCCTTTCTCGTAAATGGTGCGCACGAACTCGCGCTGCTCCTCCGTGAGGTCCCCCGCGATGCCCTCCGAAAGCATCTCGCTGTACCCGATGATGGAGGTGAGCGGCGTGCGGAGTTCGTGCGAAACGGTTGCCAGGAAGTTGCTCTTCAATCGATCCAACTCCTTCAGCCGATCATAGGCTTCTTGGAGCTTCGCGTTCTTGCTCTCCAATTCCTTATAGCTTTCGCGCACGCTCGCTAGGTGCATATTCGAAGAAAGCAAGGCGCGATGGCCTGAGAACAAGATGAGATCGAGCGATTTGCACAGGTGGCGAGCTATCTGCGAAACTGTTTCTTCGCGCACTCGTGGCATCTGGGAGAAAAGCGCTTGCAGCTTCACAGGATCGAGCCCTGCCGCACGTTCTCGAAGCTCCGGGCTGACTTCCAAAACGCCTGCCGGAACAAACGGGCCGATCACCATTCGACCCATCGCACGGGTATCGTAGGTGATACTCACAATGCGATAGACCGCTCCCGATACGCAAGGGAAGGTCAGCTCTCCCGTTTCGGCAGGGTTGATCTGTTTGATTCCGTCTACCGTGCCCTGAACAGCCTCCCGAGTGGCCTTGAATTCGTTCAAATAAGCGTAGAAAGGATGCTGCTCTGTCGCGTCCGCGAGCAGCTGCCCTGAAGCACTGTAAATTCTGAGAGGCAAGCGAAACAAGTCGTAGAAGCTACGAATCATTTCACCGAGGACCGTGCGATCGACGAGATCTTCGAGGGAGTACCCATCGCGAAGCGTGAGCTCATCGAGCGAGCGCAACGGCACCGAGGGAGGCGCTTCCATCACGCTCCTACCTTGCCGCTATTCGAACCGACTCGAGCCTTGAGCAGCTCCGCGAGCGGCACATTTTTCCCAAGCTTGTGGGCGACCTGCAACAAGAATGCGGAACGATTGAAATTGAATTTCTCTTCCAGCTTGTGCTCATTATCCAGGCTCTTCAGCACCAAATGCAGAAGCCCAATAAAGCTTTCTACGACACCATCAAGCCGCGTTGCGGTTGCCAGGTACACAGGCTCTTGCCCCTGCGCCGCGAGCTCAGCAATCTCGGCATCGCTTCGAATATCCAACAAATCGCGCTTGTTGAACTGAATGATAATTGGCAAATTCTTGAGCGCGATGCCACTGTCTTTCAAATTCTGCTTGAGATCTAGAAAAGATTCAGCGTTGTGCTCCGTCTCCGCCAGCTGAGAATCAGCGATGAATGCAACGCCATCCGCTCCCTGAACGACCAGCCGCCGCGTGGAGGCGTGAATGACCTGCCCGGGCACGGTGAAGATCTTGAGTCGAACTGCCAGCCCCTTGTCTTGACGAAAAGTGAGCGGGAGCAAATCGAAGAAGAGCGTCCGATCATCCCGGGTTTCAAGCGTCATCAGGCGCCCCGCACTGTCCGCTGCGGCCGCCTTGTGCAGCATCTGGAGGTTCGTTGTCTTCCCGCTGAGCGCGGGCCCGTAATAAACCAGCTTGATGGTCACTTCGCGTGTCACGAAATCAAGCTGCATAGCGGTCTCCTGTCTCTTCCCTCATCCTGGCACTCTCACCATGGCACCTTAACAACTCTGGAATTGCAAGCGCCGTAGCCTAACCTTCATCGTCTCACATGCGGCCCAACCCCGATGGACGGCACATTCCCGCCAACACCTAAGGACGCCAGGCTCCGACCCGCATCTTGAGCGCGGGTCCGTTTCAGCGTTTTCGCGGGCTGGCCGAAAAGCCGACAGGCAGGCTCGGGCTTCTCCTGCCGACAAATCATGCAAAGCCGGGCAGCGTTGCCCAAAATTGTTCGGCTTCGTGAATGGCTGAAAGCACTGTCGGACGCGCAGGGCCACCGATGAGCGAACGGCGCTCAACCGCCTGTACCGGATCCAAGGCGGAAGCGATTTCCTCACCGACCAGCAAGGGATGTGCGGCCTTCAGCGTCGCTTCATCCAGCTCACCCAACTGAACACCACGTATTTCTGCTTCACGAACGAGCCCACCCACAACGTGGTGCGCCTCTCGGAAAGGCACGCCACGCCGCACCAACGCATCCGCGAGATCGGTTGCACATAGGTGCCCACGTGTGAGTGCCTTCGCTAACTTCGCGCGATGGAAGGTTGCGGTATCTAAGGCGCCGGTTAACGCTCGGAGTGTGACGAGCGCGCCCTCAAACGCATCAAATATGGGGCGTTTGTCTTCCTGCAGGTCACGACCATAGCCAAAGCACAAGCTCTTTTCCAAAACCAGAAGCGCCGTTGCTGCGCCCACTGCACGCGCCGCTTTGCCGCGTGCCAGCTCCGCCACGTCAGGGTTCTTCTTCTGCGGCATCATCGAAGAACTCGTGGAAAATTCGTCACTCAGGCTCATGAATCCGAACTCCTGAGTCGACCACAGCACCACTTCTTCGCCGATTCGCGACAAGTGAATGTTCGTGATGGCCAAGCCGGAAGCCACTTCCATCAGAAAATCCCGGCTTCCTGTCGCATCCACCGAATTGCGCGTCGGGTGATCAAAGCCAAGCCTTTCAGCGACCCAAGCTCGATCAAGAGGAAAACCTGTGCCTGCGACGGCACCCGCGCCCAAGGGGCACTCATTGAGGCGCCGCCGCGCATCGAGAAGCCGTGTGGCGTCTCGTCGCAGGAGCTCCTGCCACGCCATTAGATGGTGCGAAAGCCGACTCGGCTGTCCGGGCTGAAGGTGGGTATAAGCCGGCATCAGCGTCTCGATTTCTGCTATCGCTCGCCCGAGGAGTACCTGCGCCAGAGCGCCGATCGCCAGCACCGTTTCGTCGATCTTGTCGCGTGTCCAAAGCCTCAAATCAGTAGCAACTTGATCGTTTCTCGAGCGCCCGGTGTGGAGCTTCCCACCCACAGCCCCGCAAATCTCGGTCACGCGGGACTCGATGTTCATGTGAACATCTTCCTTCGCGTCATCCCAACGGAAGCTGCCAGCTTCAATTTCAGCGCGAACTTGCCTGAGCGCGCCCAAAAGATGTGCCGCCTCCTCGCCACTTAACACCCCGGCACGCAGCAAGCCCTCAGCGTGTGCTTCGGAGCCTCGAATGTCCTGCCTCCAGAGCGCCTTATCGATCTGAACACTCGTGTTGAGCTCCGCCATCGCGAGACTGATTTGTTCGGGTAACCTGCCACCGCGAGCCTGACTCATGTGTTTCTCCTTTGGAATTCCGCCCGGAGGCGTGCCACCTTGCCCAGGAATTTTCAAGTGTGCGGAGCCGCCTCAGCCCAGAACCACTCCGAGTGCACCCGCTTCGAGTTCCCGCAGGCGCCCGAGGAATCGACGGTAATCTCGGCCGGGCGTTTCTCCTGGGCGCGCTCGCAGCGCGAAATCAGTGATTCGCGTGGTCGCAAAGCGCAGGCAAGCGATGGCACCCTCCGCCAACGCACCAACGCGCTCGGCGGGCGTGATAGCACGCACCGATTGGTAGCCTCCGACCATGGCCTGAGCGAGCTCTAAGTCGAGCTGCTCCCCGTAACACCAGGCCAAGAGTGTCACCATCAGATCGTACATGAAGACGCCGGTGCTAGCGCTCTCAAAGTCCAGCAAAACCGCCAACTGATCGCCATCCCACAGTACATTATCGCGAAACAAATCACCGTGAATGACGCCTTGGGGCAGGGCTGGGTCACGCAAGGCTTCGTAGTAGCGAAGCTTCGTTCGGATCTCATCGACCACAGGCAGCCAAGCACTTCCACCCTGCGTGAGCGCCAGATCTAGGCGCTCAAAAACCTGAGGGATCCCAAATCGCCCGGCACCGAGCACAGGCAACGTCGGCGTTGCTAGGTGCAAACGAGCCAGCGCCTGTCCAATCGCCTGAGCACGCGCACGATTCACGAGGCGCTGACAGGTTATCGTTCCCACGACCCAAGGAAACACGACGAACGGCTTGCCTTGATAGATGAGCACGCGCTGGCCGTTCGACTGAGAGAGCGCCCGTGCCACCGGCAACCCCGCCTGCAGCAGCGCATCTAGCAAAGCGATTTCGAGCTCGGCCCCTCTTTCGCCTTGCTCTTCATAAATGCGAGCAAAAAACACGGCCCCATCGCGCGTTCGCAGCCGAAAGTTTGAATTCACCGAGCCCAGCGTCAGGGGTTCGATGTGATCGAGCACCAGCCCGTAGGCCACTAAGAGGTCCGCCGCAGCGAGCTCAGGCAAAGGAGTTAGGAGCGCCATTTCCGGGATGTGCTAGCGTAGTGCGCGCGCTTAGGCGAGATATGACGGAAATCTACGGAAATACGAGTGGCTTGGCGCCCCGAGCCCTCAAAGCGCTCGAACGCGTTTACCGCCGCCGAGTCCCTTCCGATAGCATCTTCACTCCCGAGTTGGCCCGTTCGCTCGCCGAAGCGTCGCGCGAGTCGAAGCGCCAAGTGGGAGCACTCGTTCACCGTTCGGGCCAGGTGGATTACGTGGTCGTCGGCAATGCAACCGGCATCATGCTCCCGGATATCGGGCGCCTGCGCGCGGCAGATGGTCGCTTTCGCGCGCTGCGTTTAGTGCACACGCATCTCTACAACGAGCCGTTGACCCGTGACGATCTGACGGACCTCACTCGCCTGCGACTCGATCTGGTGGCCGCCATCTTATTGAATCCTGAAGGCGAACCCCGCAGTGTCACCTGGGCCTACAACACGCCGGGCGGCCCCGAAGCCTCTGAGCCGAGCTATCAAGTGGAAGGGCCTTTTCCCTACGGCCATCCTTCCCCCGATTTCGCCCAGCTGATCGCGGCGCTCGAAGAAGAATTTCGCCACAAAGCCCGCACGCGCTCGACCCACAGCAAAGACGGTCGCGCCATGTTGATTCACGTCGGCGAAAAGAAAAATCGAGATGCAGCACGCCGCGCAGAATCACGCTTGAGCGAGCTTGAAAGCCTTGCCCGCACAGCCGGCGTGGATGTTATCGAAAAGATCCAACAGATCCGAGATGCCGTCGACCCAAGATTTGTGCTGGGGCGCGGCCGCCTGGAGCAGGTGGTGATGCGAGCGATCGAGCTGGATGTGGAGACGCTCATTTTTGACTGCAACCTGAGCCCAACGCAGGTGAGCTCAATTGCGAGCAAGACAGATCTGCGCGTGATCGACCGGACTCAGCTGATTTTGGATATCTTTGCGCAACGCGCGGAGTCCCGAGACGGCAAGGCTCAGGTTGAATTGGCGCAGTTGAAATACAGCCTGCCAAAGCTGGGCACCAAGGATGATGCGTTGAGTCGGCTCACTGGCGGCATCGGTGGGCGTGGCCCCGGCGAAACGAAGCTTGAAGTGGGGCGCCGTCGGGCACGCGAACGCATCGATCGCTTGGAGCGAGAGCTCCGAACACTCTCGCGTCAACGCTCCGAACGCCGTCGCAAACGGAGTGCTGGCGTGTTGCCCGTGGTCGCAATTGTTGGCTACACGAATGCGGGAAAGAGCACGCTCTTGAACACACTGACCCAAGCCGGGGTCTTGGCGGAAGATAAGCTGTTTGCGACCTTGGAAACGCGGGCGCGGCGTCTGCGCTTGCCGAGCGGCCGATCGCTGGTGTTGACCGATACGGTGGGATTTATTCGGGATATGCCCAAAGATCTCTTCGCGGCGTTTCGCTCTACTTTCGAAGAAACAGCCGACGCGGATCTGCTGCTCGAGGTCGTGGATGCGTCCGATCCTGAGCTCGAACAACGCCTCCGCACCACCGAAGCGCTGCTTTCAGAGCTGAAGCTCGATGAGCTTCCCCGCTTGATCGTCTTCAACAAGATCGATCGCGTGGATACTGAAACGAGGGAGTCGATTGAACGCGAGCTCAAGGCCATTCCTTGTTCAGCCATCGGGCGAGAAGGCACGAGTCGGCTGGTCGAGTGGCTTGAGGCGCATCTTGCACGATCCGAAGAAGTGGATACCGAAACGCCCGCGCTCGGTCTCGAACAGGTTGCTATCAGCTAGCTACCGGAACCGTGAAGCAGTAGGCAACTGCAGGCTTCTTTCCGGAGTTTTTGTACTCATGCCCACTCTCCCCTCGTAAGGTGACCACATCCCCCGCCCCCATCCGGTACGAGGTGCCTTCGATGTCGAGCTCCAGGTCACCCTCTTCGCATGCAAGATAACGCCTTCCGCTGCTTCCCTGTGCGGGAACGGCGAAACGCGCCTTCGGCGCCAATTCGAAGCGCTCCATGCTGTGCCCGAGCGGTGGATCCACCATGATCTGGGACACCTGAGCTCCCTGGCGCGCACGCTTGGGAAGGCTCTGCTTAGCGTAGAAACGTACGCCAGAACCCGGCTGCTCCACCAGCTGATCCATCGAAACTGAAAGTGAATGGCAGACACGCAGGAGAACCAATACCGTTGGATTGGCGTTCCCGGATTCGAGATGTGCCACGGTGGGCCGGGGGACGCCCGAAAGATCGGCCAGCGCCTGCTGGCTCAGGCCTCGGATCTCCCGCAGCCGCTTCAAATTCAACGCGAGGTTGGACGATGTGTTGTCCGTCATGCCAACATATTAACACTCGAGCCCCCCGAGCTGCCAAGCCCGAAGGTATTTTAAGGGCGCCGAGCCACGATGCGCTCAAGCCCGATCGGCTCATCCCAGGCGTTTTCGTGGCCTTCGTAGTGGACGAGGAAGCGGTCGTTGGAGATCACGGTGACGATCTGTGCGCTGTAGATGGAGCCCCGCCACTTGACCCGCACATGATCGCCAACTCGGTAAGGCGCGGGCGGGCTTGAGGAGGCTGCCCCCACGGGACCGGTGTTTCCTTCAAGCCGACGGACCTTTTCGGGCGGTGGCGGCCGGAACAACGGCTGTTTGGCAAGACCGAGGATGCGCTCGGGGCCGACGTCTTGGTCCCAACGCGTATCATAGCCATCGTAGTGAACTCGTAGCCGGCCATTTGCCTTGGCCTCAATGATGTAGGCTGGATAAGGCGCGCCCTCCCACTCCACCAACACAAACTCACCCACCCGAAAGCTGCGTTTGCAGCTGAGCAGCCCCAGGCTCCCGAGCACCCATAGGCGTCTATTCAGCCGCGTCACGGCCGGATGCTAGGCAGCCGCGCCCGTTCTGACCATGGGGCCCTGTGCCCCCGATGCGCAGGATGACCCCGATGTGGGGCTCTAAGGTACTAATCTGGCTTAGAGGTTCTTGTGGTTGCAAAAGTCCTTCGCTTGCTGAGTCCGATCCGATCCGCTCCGGATGGACCGACCGGCGTTGAGCTCGTCAAGCGAGCGCAGCAAGGCGACCAAGCTGCTCAAGCGTTGCTGTTTCGGCGGCATTTTTCGGGCACCCGTGCCCTGATATTTCGGTTGGTGCCTTACGACGGCGAGCTGGAGGATCTGGTGCAAGACACCTTCGTGCAGGCCATGGAATCGATCGGGAGCTTGCGCACTCCTGAGGCATTTTCGGGATGGCTCAGGGGAATCGCTGTTCGTGTCGTGCGCAATCGGCTGAGGCGGCGTGGGCTCGCACGGCGCCTGGGATTGGCTGGTACCGAAGAGAGCCAGCTGGACATCGCTGTATCAAGGGAGGCTCCCCCGGATGTTGGGGCGGAACTCATCGCGACCTACCGAGCCTTCCGCGCACTCAAAGTGGACTCAAGAATAATCCTCGAGCTGAGTAGAATTGAAGGCCTCACTAATGCTGAGGTCGCAGAAGCTCTGGCACTCAGCCTCTCCACAGTTAAACGCCACCTTGCCTCCGCAGAAGTCGAATTCAAAGACGAATTGAACCGCCAAGCGCGCGGGAGATAAGCCATGAAACCTGCTGATTATATCTTACTTGAACCCATTTCTGAAACAGACCGCGAAGCGGCGTGGGAGGGCGTAGCGGCGCGGATCAAGGGACGCAAACAGCGTCGAAGCCGTGGGTTCTATGCGCTGATCGGCGGAGGTGTGTTAGCGGCAGCAGCAGCGCTCACTATTATTGTCGGAGGCCGTCCCACCGAGGTTGGTACAGGGGCCGTCGTGGAAGCACGCAATGAAGCGGTTACCGTCCGGTTGAGCGATGGATCAAAAGCCTCGGTTGAACCGCTTTCGCAGCTGAATGTTCTCACCGCAACGCCGACGGAACTCCGTGTCGCTTTGCCCTCCGGAAGCGCCACCTTTGACGTGGCGCACCGACCCGAACGCCAATTTGCGGTGATTGCAGGTGATATCGAGGTGCAAGTTCGGGGGACGCACTTCACGGTGCGCGTTGAGCCAGCGCAGGGCAAGGGAGAGCGTTCAGGACACGTCGAAGTCTCCGTGGAGCGCGGCGTGGTGGACGTCGTTGACCGACTGAGTGGCGAACGCATCGCACGGCTCACTGCGGGTGCACGCTGGTCCGGAAATGCGCTGCAAACGAAGCCTGCTGCTGCGAGTGTGCAGCCAGGCGAAACTGGAGTTACGACCGAGGAAGTGCGACGCCTGGCACCGCTTCGCGGACCGAGCGATGCACCGCCAGAGCCGCGCTCGGAAGCCAAAGTGCTGTTCGAGAAGGCCACCGCTATCCGTCGCCAGGGAGATACCGGTCGCGCCATGCAACTCTACGGTGAACTCTTGAGCCGTTATCCTAACGACGAGTATTCGCGAGTCGCCGCACTTGAACTCGGGCGATTGCGTCTGCGCGAAGGGGACCAGCCGCACGCTGCTGCGCGAGCACTTGAGCAGGCCGTGAAGACGGACCCCAACTCCCCGCTGCAACCGGATGCGCTGGCTCAGCTCGTCGCGGCCTACGAACAATCCGGCGACCTGGTGCAGTGTCGAAGGGTTCGAGCTCGCTACCTCAGCGAGTTTCCGAACGGGGCACATGCCGCGGAAGTCCGGCGACG